>JAZRXB010000254.1:0-23479 GCA_045600005.1 Eubacteriales bacterium
CGTACTTGTCGTAAAATTCGGAGATATCGGTGAAGGTGTGAGACCACGACGGCTTGTCCGCCTGCATTCCTTCAAACAGAACGCCGTGCTTGTCCTCAGACCAGATACCCTTCGTGCCCTGAACGCGGTTGCCGCGGGAATATGCGCGGGGAAGGGTGGTGTCGTGCGTCAGAACGATGGTCTCGCCGTGCGCGCACTTGATGCAGGTGGTGACGACGTCGCCTTCGGCAAACGCGAAGTTCGCGTTTTCAAAGTCCTCGCCGCGGTGCTCCTTGATCCAATGGTTGAGTCCGCGCGCCTTGGAGGACATCGCGGTCAGGGAGAGCATCCGGTTGCCGCGGTTGATGTTCAGATACTTGGCGATCGGTCCAAGCTCGTGCGTCGGATAAAGCTCCGCGTTGCGGTGCATGTAGTTGCGCAGACGGTAGTGGCGGTTTTCGTCGCCGAGCGAGACCTCGTCGCGCAGGTCGTGCTGATAGCCGCCCTCGCAGTGGATCAGTTCGCCGAACAGACCCTGCTTGATCATGTTGAGGATGGTCAGCTCTTCCTTGCCGTAGCAGCAGTTTTCGAGCATCATGCAGGGGACGCGGGTGCGCTCGTAGGTGCGGACCAGCTCCCAGCACTGATTGAGCGAGTACGCGCCGCCGACCTCGGTCGCAGCGTATTTTCCGGCGAGCATCGCGTCGATGCAGACGTCGACGTGCGCTTCCCATGCGGAAGGCGTGATGATCGCGTCGATCTCCTTCACTTCGAGCAGACGGCGGTAGTCGGTGACGGCGAGAGGACTCTTCCCGCGCTTTTCCTCGACCAGCTTTCTGCCTTCCTCCATGCGGTCCTCGTAAAGATCGCATACGCCGAGGACGTTCACGTCGGGCATGGTGTCCAGCACCATGCGGAGAAGTCCTCTGCCGCGTCCGCCGAGTCCCACCCAGCCGACATTGATCGTTTCTTTCATTATATTTACCTCCTGACGGACCGGACGCGCCGGTCACGGATGTTTTTTATTACTACATATTATTACACAGAATCGTCGTTTTGTCAAGGGTACTTTGATAAATTCAGCCGGTTTTGCATCAATTTTACCGTGTCTTTTGCCGGTGCAGCGGACATTCGTTTGCCTGCCGTCCGCACAAAGCGCCGGACGCCCCGTCATCCGCTGCACATCCGGATTTCCCAAAACAAAAATTTTCTTCCCTCGACAGCGAGTTTTGATGGGTGAGGGTGGTTTGGAGGGGGAGGGGAACTTTTCCGCGCCGGGAAAAGCTCCCCTCTCCCTCCAATATAAACGCACCCCCATATGTGTGACTTTTCGGGTAAAAAATCACACAGATTTGCTCTTGCAATCTGAACGGCAATGTTGTATAATAGAAAAAACAAATCCAGATGAAGGAGACTGCCATGCCGTCCACCGTTACCGTAACCAAGCTCACGATCCCGACCTATCCGGAATCTCCCTCCGAAACGCTTCCGATGTTCGCCGAAACGCGCGTCCATCAGCGTTCGAGCGGCAACCCCTATCCGAACGCCGTCGTCATCCGCACCCGCGAAAAGCAGATCACCGACCGCGTTTATACCGCCGTCCTCCTCGAAAACGAGTATGTTCAGCTCACCATCCTGCCGGAGCTTGGAGGGCGCGTCTTCCGCGCGCTCGATAAGCGAAACGGCTATGATTTCTTCTATAAGCAGAGCGTCATCAAGCCCGCGCTGATCGGCGCGCTCGGCTCGTGGATCTCGGGCGGGATCGAGTTCAACTGGCCCTACCATCACCGCCCGTCCACTTTTCTGCCCGTCGACTTTTCGACCGAGATCGAGCCGGACGGGACCGCTTCGGTCCACCTGTCCGAGCATGACCCCTTCGACCGCATGAAGGGCATGGTCACCATCCGTCTCGCGCCCGGCTCGACCGTCTTCGAGACTGCCGCCGAGGTCTATAACCGTTCGCCCGAACGCCATTCCTTCCTGTGGTGGGAGAACGCCGCCGCGCCGGTCAACGAGGACTATCATATCTTCTTCCCGGAGGACGTGGGCCGCGTCTACTTCCACTACCGCCGCAACGAAACGACCTATCCGCTCGCGTCGGGACGCTACAACGGTCACGACTTCGACGAGCCGACCGACGTCAGCCGCCACGGAAACACCCGCTTCGCCACCTCGTATTTCTGCGATAAGTCCGACTACGACTTCTTCGGCGGGTACGATAAGAGACGCGGATGCGGCGTCGTCCACTACGCCAACCGCCATACCTCGCCCGGCAAAAAGCTCTTCACGTGGGGCTACGGACAGCTCTCCCGCTCGTGGGAACGCGCGCTGACCGATACCGACGGCGCTTACGCCGAGCTGATGGCAAGCTCCTATTCGTCGAACCAGCCCGATTTCTCGTGGCTCGAGCCCTACGAGACCAAGACCTTCTCGCAGTTCTGGTACCCGGTCAAGGACACCGGCATCCCCGATTTCGCAAACCGCGACCTCACGCTGACCGTCTGCCCCGACGCCGCCGTTCTGTCCGCCACCCGGACGATCCGGGGCGCGATGCTCACCGTCACGAAAAACGGCGAAACGGTCGCCGAGCGCTCGCTCGACCTGTCGCCCGAAGCCGCCGTGCGCGTCGGGGGCGATTTCACCGGCTGTTCGTTCCGCGTCACCGAGGGCGTCCGGACGCTTCTCTCCTACGAAAAGAAAGAACGCATTCCCCTGCCCGCTTCGACCATCGGCGACCTGCCGCTGCCGTCCGAAGTGAAAAGCGCGTCCGAAGCCTATCTCACCGGCACGCATATGCTCCAGTACCGCGACCCGAAGTCCGATCCCGAGCTTTACTTTAAGCGTGCGCTCGACTTCGACCCGTCGCATCCGCAGGCGCTCACCGCGCTGGGCGAATGCCGCATCCGCCGCAAGGACTACGCCGCGGCGAAGGCTTACCTCGAACGCGCCGAAAAAGCGCTGACGCTGTTCAACCGCCGTCCCGAAAGCGGAAAGGTCTTCTACCTGCTCGGTCTCTGTGCCGAACGGATGGGACAGCCCGACGAAGCGGCGGAACGATACTGGGAAGCCGCCGTCATCACCGATACGACCGCCGCAGCCTATACCCGTCTTGCGGCGCTCGACGGTCTGCGCGGAGACTACGACGCGATGTTCGCCGACGCTTCGTATGCCCTGACCCGCGGCAGCCGGAACTATCTTGCGAAAACCTACGCCGCGCTCGCAAAGAGAGCGCTCGGCGACGAGGAAGCGTTCCGTTCGCTGATCGGCGAAATCCTGAAAGCCGACCCGCTCTATCACACTGCCCGCGCACTCACCGCGCCCGATTTCTCAGCCGGTCTGCACAGCTCGCCCACGCAGACCTGCATCGACGTCTATACCGATCTCGCCGAAGCCGGGTTCAAGACCGAGGGCGAAGCGTTCCTCCGCGCGCTGATCCTCTCCGGAAAAGCCGACGCGATGGCGTATTATCTGCTCGGCGAAACGCCCGCCGCGCCGCTCGGACGCACCTTCCCTCACCGCGACTGCGAAAAGGAAGCGCTCCGCGCCGCCGGAACGCCCGAAGCCGATTACCTGCTCGGCTGCGCGCTTTACAACGAACGGAAATACGACGAAGCCGCCGCCCTCTGGAAACCGCTCGGAACGCCCGAAGCAAAGCGCGATCTCGCGCTTTACCGCTGGCGGAAGGGCGAAGTCTCGGACGCGCTCGCGCTTCTCAGAGAAGCCTATGCCGCAAAGCCGGACGAACAGCTTCTGTGGGAGCTGACCGGCTGCTTAAACCGCGTGGGACAGTATGAGGAAGTCGTCTCTCTGATGGAAAACGCCGACCCGGATACGGTGCGCGACGATCTGTTCCTCGAATACGTCCACGCGAACAACAAGCTCGGACGGTACGAAAAGGCGCTCGCGCTCCTGCTCAGCCACGACTTCATCCCCTGCGAAGGCGGCGAACCGGCTGTCACGACGCGCTACATCGAAGCGGTCGGCTCGATCGCCGACAAAGCGTTTGCGTCGGGCGACTTCAAAGCCGCGCTCGCCGGATACCGCCGCGGTCAGGTGATCCCCGAAAACCTCGGCGCGGGTCTGTGGAACGACGCGCCGCTGATGCCGCTGGTCTGCCGCGAAGGGCTCTGCCTGAAAGCGCTCGGCGATGCAGAAGCCGCAAAGGAATGCTTTGTCCGCGTGATCTCGATGGAGGTCGACTTCTTCTCGAATATGCAGGAACCGCTCCTGCCGATCTGGCAGGCGACCGCTCTGCGCGCGCTCGGACGCAATGCCGAAGCCGAAGCGCTCGCCGCCGAAACGCTGCACGGCTTTGAACACAGCCGCCGTCTTGCGGACGGAGGCTACTTCACGACCACGCCCTTCTTCAACTGTTATATCGACGATCCCGCAAAGGCGCGCGACGCGCATTTCGGCTCGCTGATCGAACGGGCGAAGAAAATCCTCGGATAAGACAGCACCGCCTTAATGAAAACGCACGGTCCCCGCTTCTCACGGGAACCGTGCGTTTTCGATTCGTCAGCCGTTCCGATGCAGTTCGAAGACCCGTCCGTTCACATCCGCGGCTGTCTTTCCGAACAGCGGATAGACGCGGTTGCAGATGTCGACGTAGCCGAACTGGAAGTTTTCGCAGTCGTACCGCCCGAACAGCGGCTGATCGTTCCATGCGAACCAGTGCGCCCCGACCGCGTTCGGATGACGCGCGACCTCCTCGGTGTACGCGCGGAAGGCCGCACAGCGCTCCTCCTGCGTCTCGAACGGGACAAGGCTCGCTGCCGGCAGACCCGCGTCATACGCGCCGAAATGGAACTCGGTGATCATGACCGGCATATCGAGCTTCGCCGCGCGCAGAGCCGCCGTCACCCTGTCGATGCGCGCGCCCGGGTCGGTCCCGTAGCAGTTGAACGTATAGACGTCGAAGTATTCGAGCGTTTCGAGCGTCAGCGGCGTCACGCTCGCATAGCGCATTCCGAGGTTCAGACGCTTCGGCGCGGCTTTCCGGCAGAGCGACGCGGGCAGTCCCGCCCAGCGCCGGAGCAGCTCGGCGGAGAACGCAGTCAGATCGGCTGCCGCTCTTTCGCTGAACAGGTGAGCGCCCGCGACCGGCGCTTGAAGCGCTTCAAAGGAAGGAAATTCCGTTCTCCACGCTTCGTTCAGCGCGGAGATGCCGCCGTAGCGCTCCGAGAGGTACACGATGAGACGGCGCTTGGACGCGCAGGTCATGTCCTTTTCGAGCGTCGTTTCGGCGAGCGTATACTCGGGCGCCCACATGAAGGTCGGTTCGTTGTTCATGAAATAGCCGATGAAACACGGATTTTCGGCATATGCCGACAGCTGCGAGGCGTAGACCTCCGCCGCCCTCTCGAACGCTTCGTCGTACACGTCCGGGAACTCGCGGAACAGCTTCAGTCCGGTCGTCGGGTAGCGTTCGAGCATGACGACGAACGGGATGCCCGTGTCCTTAATAAACTGCTTATCGGAGAACATCGAAAGCGTCGTGACCGACATCCGGTCAAGACGCGCCCTTGTCAGCTTCGTCCACTTTTCGCGCCAGTCACGCCCCAGCGCACGGATGAGATTCGCCGTGCCGAACGAACAGAGTTCGGTGTCGGCGTCGAACAGTCCGTGGAACTTGCGGCGGTAAAGCTCCTCGTCCTCGGCAGGCTCCCACGCCTCGGCAAAGCTCCCGTCGTGCGGCGGAAGCGCCAGCCAGTCCTCGTTGCCGTGTACCCAGCCGAATTCGCCCGGATACACGCCGAACACGCCGGTCGAATAGAAAGCGTTGCCCGCCGGGTCGGCAAGCCACCATTTCCCGTCCTTCTTCACGGTCGTGAACCGATCGGACGGCACGGTCAGAGGAAGGTCGGCGTTCCCGCCATAGGGATCGGCGCGGTAGGGACGCTCCGGTGCGAGCCGTCCCGCCGAAACGTCGGCAAGCTCGGCGTTCAGGACCGCCGCCAGCTCGTCCGCCGACTTCGTTTTGCCGACCCATTCGCGCTCGTTCCACTGACCGAGCTCGTCGCACAGCACGCGGTCGGCAGGGATCGGCGCGGGCTCCTCGTCGGTCAGGCGCAGATTCTCAAAGGTCAGCTTCGCGCCCGGCTGAAACGCGCTCAGGCTGAGCGACACGCTCCCGATATCGTCCGGCTTCAAACTGCGCCCCGTGATGCCCGATTTCAGCGTACCCGGTTCCATCGGCGGGAAATGCAGCTCGCCGTCGAGATATTTCAGGCGGAACAGCAGATTGACCCGCAGACGCGGCATCATGCGGATGGTGTAGACAAATTTTCTCGCGTTCCCGTCGGGACCCTTGCCGCAGTGCAGCGTGACGGTCAGCTTTTCGCTCCGTTCGCTGTCAAGGCAGATGACCGATGTGAACAGCTTCGCCGACCCGATCCCTTCCCGCCGCGTGATCGGCGGCAGATCGACCGCCTGTCCGCCCGCCAGTGTGAACGGTCCGTCTGAAAGATAAATCGTCATGAAATTCAGCTCCTTCTGTCGTGCGCACCCAAGTTTTTTACTTTGGTACGGCTTTTACTCTATCATACCATAAACCGCGCCGGAAAACAAGCATGGTTTTGTGTGTTTTTTCGCCGCTCTATACACATATTCGGTCGTTTATGCAGGATGATACGTCATTTCATTCAAAATGCATCTGAAACCGGCGCCGGAATGTTGACTTTCCGCTGATTTTTATGAATTTTCTCATTTACCCTCTTGCATTTTCCGGAAAGTTGTGGTATACTATTTTTCACATCCTTCAACGCGCGGGACAAAGCGCGGGTATTATCGAACGAGGGGGAATAACCCATGCAGTCCATTTTCAATCCTTCTGCGGCCCCGATGAACCAGAACGCGGAAAACGCCGAACTTTTCGAGTCTCTTCTCGCAGGCTCCCGTGAGCATTACTCCATTCCGGCATCGTCTTTCACCAACTATAACGTCAAGCGCGGTCTGCGCAACCCGGACGGGACCGGCGTCATGGCGGGCATCACCCGCATCGGCAACGCGCACGGCTACATCATCAACGAGGGCGATAAATACGCCATCGAGGGCGAGCTTTACTACCGCGGCTACAACGTCTCCGACCTCATCCGCGGCTACACCGCCGAAGGCCGCTACGGCTTCGAGGAGACCGCCTATCTGCTTTTCTTCGGTTCCCTCCCGACGAAAAAACAGCTTGCCGACTTCGACACGCTGATCGACTCCTACCGTTTCCTGCCGCCCCGCTTCACCGAGGACATCATCATGAAGGCGCCGTCGCAGTCGCTGATGAACAAGATGGCGACCAGCGTTCTGTCGCTCTATGCCTATGACGAGAACCCCGACGAAACGAGCCTTGAAAATATGCTGCGCCAGTCCATGCAGCTGCTCGCGCGTCTGCCGATCATCGCGGCGCAGGCATATGCCGTCAACCGCAGCTACTTCTGGGGCGACAGCCTGAATATCCACAACCCGCAGAACAATCTCTCGACCGCGCAGAACTTCCTCCGCATCATGCGTCCGGACAGCAGCTTCACCGAAGAGGAAGCAAAGCTGCTCGACCTCTGCCTTGTGCTTCACGCGGAGCACGGCGGCGGCAACAATTCGGCGTTCACCTGCCGCGTCGTCTCGTCCTCCGGCAGCGACACCTACTCCGCCATCGCGGCGGCCATCGGTTCCCTGAAGGGACCCAAGCACGGCGGCGCGAACATCAAGGTGCAGGAAATGTTCGACTGCATCAAGGCGGGCGTATCCGACTGGACCGACGACGACGAAGTGACCTCGTTCCTCGAAAAGATCCTCCGCGGCGAGGAAAGCGACCATTCCGGTCTGATCTACGGCATGGGGCATCCGATCTACACGCTGTCCGACCCGCGCGCCGTCATGCTCAAGCAGTACGCGAAGAAGCTCGCGGGCGGCACCGATTACGAGAAGGAATTCGAGCTGCTCGAATCCATCGAGCGCCTGACCCCCGGCATCTACGCCCGCTATAAGGGCTCCGACAAGGAAATGTGCGCGAACATCGACCTGTATTCCGGTCTGGTCTACCGTATGCTCGGCATTCCGACCGAGCTCTATACGCCTCTGTTCGCCATCGCCCGCATCGCCGGCTGGTGTGCGCACCGCATCGAAGAAGTCTGCACCGGCAAACGGATCATCCGTCCCGCATACAAGGCGATCGCCAAGCCGCGCGAATACGCGCCGCTCGACATCCGCGTCGCCGATATCGAATAATCCATTCCCGAAACGCCGGTCCCGCGAAGCCGTTTTTCCCGCGCAGGACCGGCGTTTTCCTGTCCATCGGGCGGAATGTATGCCGACCGTCCCGTGCGAAAACCGTTTGAAGACCCGTCAATGTACCGCCCGCTTTCCCGTTCGAGCGCCGCGCGGGCACCGTCCGCACTCCCGTTCGAGCGACGCACGAGTACATCCGCACTCCCGTTCGATTGCCGCATGGTTGCCGTCCGCGTTCCCTGCCCACATCCGCATTTTTCAGAAAGGAGACTGCCGTCCGAACAGACGCGCCGAACCTCTTATGATCGAGATCACCATGCTCGGGACCGCCGCGCTCGCGCCGATCCCCGAACGTTTCCTCGCTTCCGCCGCGCTGACTTCTGCCGGACGCACCATCCTGTTCGACTGCGGCGAAGGGACTCAGATCGCGCTGCGCCGCGAACACATCAGCCCTCAGAAGATCGGCCTCATCGCGCTGACCCATTACCACGGCGACCACCTTTTCGGTCTGCCCGGTCTCTTGCAGACGATGTTTCAGGAGCAGCGCACCGAACCGCTTTATATCGCCGGTCCGGGGGACTGTGCGAAGATCCTCACGCCCTTTCTCTATATCGCCGGAGCGCTTCCCTTCGAGATCCGGCTCGTCCGGATCCCGGAGGACGGCGTCCGGCTCGATGCGCTCTGCCCCGGATGGGCTCCCGGCAGTCTGCTGCGCGCTTACCCGACCGCGCACAGCGTTCAGAGCCAGTGCTACCGCTTCGATCTGCCGCGCGCCGGAAAGTTTGACCCCGACCGCGCGAACCGGCTCGGCGTTCCGCAGAAGCAGTGGAAGCTCTTACAGCACGGCGAATCTGTCCGCACCCATGACGGTCGGACCGTCCGCCCGGAAGACGTGATGGGGCAGCCGAGACGCGGGCTCAGCTTCTGCTTTTCGGGCGACACCACGCCCTGCCCCTCTCTCATCGAAGCCGCGCGGGGAGTCGATCTCTTCATCTGCGAAGCCACCTACGGCGACAACGCCGACGAGGAGACCGCGAAAAAGCGCGGTCACAGCACATTCGCCCTCACCGGGAAGGCCGCCGCCGAAGCCGGTGCGCAGCGTCTGTGGATGACCCATTTCTCCCAGTCGGTCCGCGACCCGGAGGAATTCCTGCCGAACGCCGAGGTCTTCTTCCCCGGAGCCGTCTGCGGCGTCGACGGCATGAGGGAGACGCTCCGCTTCTCGGAAAACTGACCGTCAAAACGCCGGTTTTCCATGTCCTGATTTGGTGCATCCGCCTATTTTGATTTCGGTCTCTTGACAATGATTAGTTTGTGTAATATAATTATTATACTGATAAATTATTCACGGAGGCATTCTCATGAAATCAAGACAGACCATTCTCTTCCTTCTGACTGCGGCGCTCGCAGCCGGAGCGGTCTCCTGCGGCTCTCCCGCGGCAGTCACGACGACCGGCGCGGACACGTCCGCCGAGCCCGTCTCGACCGAAGCCGACTACGATTTTCCCACACTCGATTACGGCGGAAAGGACTTCACCTTCCTCAACTCGTCCACCAACTGGTCGTTCTACACCGATCTCGATTTTGAAGAAGCGACCGGCGATATCCTGGACGACGCGGTCTACCGCCGCAACACGACCGTGGAGGAAAAGTTCAACTGCAATTTCGTCGTCGTTGAGGAGGACATCGATACCGCCTATAAGACCTTCAACACTTCGGTGATGGCGGGAGACGATGTTTATCAGGCGGCGTTCCTTCGCAACGACCAGCTTTCCGCGTCCATCACGGACGGCTGTCTGCTCGATCAGTCGGTCATCCCGGAGCTCCAGCTCACCGAGCCGTGGTGGGATCAGAACGTCCGCGAGGTCACGTCGCTCGGAAAGAGCGGAAAGCTCTTCTTCACCGCGACCGATATCTCGCTGATGGGCTTCGACGGAACGATCTGTATGTTCATCAATGAAAACATGATGGAGGACCGGGGGCTGACCATGCCCTATCAGCTCGTCCGCGACGGCAATTGGACGATGGACCGTCTCCATGAGCTGACCAAAGCGGGCGCTTCGCTCAACGGCGACGAATCCTTCAAGTGGGACGCGAACGCCAAGGCGGTCTACGGTCTGTGCAGCTGGTCGACCTGTCCGATGGCGATGCTGATCGGCAGCGGCGAAAAGTGGATCACTCTCGACAAGGACGGCTATCCGATCATCTCGTTTGAAAACGACCGTTTTTACGGCGTCTGCGAAAAGGTGGCGAGCCTGCATAAGACCGAGGGCGAATGGCTCCTCCTGAACGACGACCAGATCGCCAACCACTACGAGCTGGCGTTCAAGGCGTCGCGCTGCCTCACCATCTGCGCGGAGCTGAAAGCCTCCGGCAAGTTCCGCGACATGAACGACACCTTTGGCATCGTCCCCATGCCGAAATACGACGAGGATCAGGAAAATTATTACAGCTACCGTTCCCCCGTCAACCTCGTCCTCTGTCTGCCCGCGACCAATACCGACACGCATTCGGCCGGCGTCATCCTCGACGCGCTGTCCTACCTCAGCTGGAAGGACGTTCTTCCGATCTATTATGACGTCAACGTCTCGCAGAAGGGACTGCGCAACGAAGAATCCATCGAAATGCTCGCGCTCATCCGCGACACCCGCTTCTTCGATATCGGCAAGAGCTACGGCTGGACCTCGGCGCTTTACTCCGACATTGAGGCTCTCCTTAAAGTCGGCGACAGCTCCATCGCGTCGGTCATCGCGTCCGACAAGCCCGCCATCCTTGAAAATATCAGGAAAACCATGACCTACATCGACGGCTGATCGACGGTTCAATAAAATGAAAATGTCTGCCGAACAGAGAGAAATCTCTGTTCGGCAGACATTTTTATCTTATGCGGGAGCAGAAGATCAGCGCGCGCCGAAATCGCCGTGAGACGTTTGTCAGACGACCTCGACGGCCTCGTGCGGAGGGAACGGCTCAAACGGCGCGTTCGGGAAGGTCTGATACCAGTACGCGACCGAGCTGATATCGTCCTGCAAGACCAGATAATGCCCCGCTTCCCGCCAGCCGATCGCCTGGATCGTGACCTTCAGGTCCTTTTCAAAGAAGATCGGGTCCGGAATGTGGAAACGGTACATCGTGTGACGGTTCCCGGTCTGATTGGTCAGTCTCCCGTCCAGCGCCGAAAGATCGGTGTAGCCGAGGAACGGCGCGCTGTAATTCCGATTGAAGCTCCACGCTCCGCCGAAATAATCCTCCGTTCCCGTTCCGCAGTAGGTCGGGAACTCATTGTCGCCGTCGATGTACGCCTTGACTTCGCCTTCGCCCCACCAGCCGCTGTGGTTCTGCTGCCACGAAAGCTGTGTTCCGACGTATTTGCCCTTTCCGCGTATGCCGTCGGCGATGACGTAATCCTCTCCATAGGGGAGCGGATTCGTCCGGCGGAAACGGGCGCAGAAATAAAGCTCGTCCTCCGGGACCGGCTTTTCCGCATAGCTCACCGCGTAATAGACCGTAGCGTCCGACGCGAGCGAACGGTTCTCGATCGTGATCCGCGCGTGACGGCGGAACGGCATCGGGAAATAGCAGTTGAGCGCCGACGTCGGATTGCAGTTCATCGGGAGCGACGTGATCGGCAGATAACGCGACCAGCCGCAGCAGAAGAAATCGCCCAGCGGCGTCTCCACGCTCGGATGATCGCAGCCGTCCCAGTAGATCCGCAGGATCAGACTGCGGAAAAACTTCTGTTCGCACGTCACCCAGATATGCTCGATGACGCCCGGTCCGTCCACGTCCATCAGCGGGATCACCTGCCCGCGTAACACCCGGATGCAGGGACGGACCTTCCAGCCCCGCCCCAGAAGCTCCGCTGCGTGACTTGCACTGTCGGGATTCTGCCCGAGCTTCACTACGTCCTCCTGCGGTTCGGCAAACGGGACCGCCATGCCGCCCGCACCCTTTTTGCCGTAAACGTTCTCCGCCGTCACAAGATGCGTGACCGCACCGACCGGGCGGGTCAGCGAATCAAAACCGAACATCCGTATTCCTCCTTCTTTTTTTCACGCGAACTATCCGATTGTATCCGATTGTAAAATACGATAGGATAATGAACGTTGTAATAAAAACACCTCCAAGGCGAACAAAGCAAGCCCTCGCGCCGATATGGGGAGAGCCGTCAAAACAGGTTTTGCCGGCGGCGTAAGCGCGAGTACCGATTGTAAAACGAAGTTTTACAATCGACTATCACGCGAACAGCTGACAGCCGGTCGAGCGGTAATACTCGATCAGCTCGTCCAGCCGTTCGAGCGGGATCTCAAAATACGCCGACAGACATTTCTTGCAGAAAAAGGTCTCCGCGCCCCGGTTCACCAGCTTCCGGTGAAGCGCCATCTCGTCCTGCGAAAGCGCCGCGCCGCATTTCATGCAGACATTTTTTTCGTTTTCCATTCCGTTTTGATGAAAGCCTTCCGCAGAGGACCGCGGAAGGCTTTTGCACAGTTTATCGTTTATATTATTTAACGAGCTTTGCCTTGAAAATGCGGCAGTCGTGCGTGCCGACCTTCAGATTGACGTAATCCTTGAAGTCGCCCAGCTCTTCGCCGGTCACAAGGTCGGTCAGAAGGACACGGTAGCCCGAATTCGACGGAATGCCGAACAGCTCGAACATACACGGTACGTTCGCGTCCTTGTCGCCGAAGTTGTAGAACGCCAGCGCATATTCGCCGTTTGCCAGATGCTTGAACGCCGTCTTGAGGTTCGCGTTCCACGGATGCTGCTGCCATACAGGCGGACGGCAGGCGTCGTCCTGATCGATCGCGATCAGCGCCTTGTTCGTCACGAGCTTCTTCGTCGCTTCGCTCATATTGCGGATGTCGCAGCCGAGCATCAGCGGTGCGCCGTACATACACCATAACGTGAACTGCGTGCGGTAGTCCGCATCGTTGCAGCCCGTCGTACCGACCAGTCCCTTGCCGTACATACCGACCGTCAGCATATCGATGTCGTTGTAGCAGTTCGGTGCGGAATAGCCGAACTTGTCCTTCTGGCTCATCGCAATGTCGGTGAAGCTCTTGAAGTTGTCCTGAATGTCGCCCGTCGAACGGAACATATGCGCGCCGGACGAACGGATCCACGTCCAGACGTCTGCCGTGCCCCAGTTGCACGCCGAGAACAGAATGTCGCGTCCGCAGTTTTCAAGAGCGATGCCCATGCGGTGGTAAAGTAACTGGCAGTCCGCCGTCGCCGGCTTGTAGCAGTTGTCGTACTTTAAGTAGTCGACGCCCCACTCAGCGAAGGTCTCGGCATCCAGATATTCGTGATCGAAGCTGCCCGGATAGTCGGCGCAGGTGCGCACGCCCGTGCAGGAATACATACCGAATTTCAGTCCCTTGCCGTGAACATAGTCGGCGACGTACTTCATGCCGTTCGGGAACTTGATGTGATCGGGAACGATACGGTCGGTCACGCGGTCGCGCGTGCGCTCGGACCAGCAGTCGTCAATGACGATGTACTGATAGCCGGCTTCCGGGAGGCCTTCCGCAACAAAAGCGTCGGCGCTGCTTAAGATCAGCTGTTCGTTGATGTCGTGACCGAACGTGTTCCACGTGTTCCAGCCCATCGGCGGTTTCTTGATTACCATAATAACACCTCATGAAGTTAATGATTTCCGTGCGGGATGATTTCCCTGCTGCGGCTATTATATCATATCGAAACGGATTTGTAAAGAGAAAACGGAAAATTCGCCCCGCCGTTTCTCATTTTGCGGCGCGAAACCGTCACCCACGCGGCGCGAAACGTCCGCCGCATCGGAAGCACGCCGCTCCAGCGGCGTGAAGCGCCCGCCACATCTGACGCTCCCGCAATTCGTCCGCGTCTCGGCTGACTGACACACCAGCCCCCAAAATAATTCCTTGTACAGCGGTTTTTGAAGTAGGTTAGGGGGGTGGGGGAAGGGCGCCGGTGCGAAGCACCGGATAAACTTCTTTTCCGCTGGAAAAAGTTCCGCCCTTCCCCCAAGAAATAATCGTTACCTCTCAAGCTTCCCGCGGAAGATGCAGGAGGCGTGAGGAGCGACTGATACGTCGAAGTATTCGCGCACGGTCAGCTCTTCGCCGGTGAAAAGATCGGTCATCACCATTTTCAGATGAGCGGAGGCGGGAATGCCGAACGCTTCAAAGGACGCCTGAGCGCCGCCCGCGCGTTCGCCGAAATTGAAGAACGCGACCGCGTATTCGCCGTTCGAGAGATGACGGAACGCCGTTTTCAGATTCGCGTTCCACGGATGCTGCTGCCAGATCGGAGGACGCGCCGCTTCGTCCTGATCGAGGGCGATCAGAGCTTTGTTCGTCACAAGCTCCCGCGCCGCGTCCATCATGTTCCGAACGTCGCAGCCGAGCATCAGCGGAGCGCCGTATAAACACCATAGCGTGAACTGCGTCCGGTAGTCCGCATCCGTGCAGCCCGTCGTGCCGACATTGCCCTTGCCGTACATCCCGACCGTCAGCATATCCATGTCGTTGTAGCAGTTCTCGCCCGAAAAGCCGAACTTGTCCTTCTGGCTCATCGCGATCTCCGTGAAGCTCTGGAAATTGTCGTGAATGTCGTGCGTCGAACGGTACATATGCGCGCCCGACGAACGGATCCACGTCCACGTGTCGTCCAGTCCGCCCGAACAGCCCGAAAACAGAATGTCGCGCCCGCAGGTCTCGAGCGCTACCCCGATCCGCTGGAACAGAAGCGGACCGCTCGCCGTCGGCGGGATGAAACAGTAGTCGTATTTTAAGAAATCCACTCCCCACCCGGCAAACGTCGCCGCGTCGAGAAATTCGTGGTCAAAGCTGCCCGGATACCCCGCGCAGGTCCGAACGCCCGCACAAGAATACATCCCGAACTTCAACCCCTTCCCGTGAACGAAATCCGCCAGAGACTTCATCCCTTCCGGGAACTTCGCACGGCTTGCGACAAGCTCCCCCGTCGCTTCGTCCCGCTCCTTCTCCGCCCAGCAGTCGTCGATCACAACGTATTCGTACCCCGCGTCCCTGAGTCCCGTGTCAATGAACGCTTCCGCCGTCTCTCTGATCAGCGAATCGCTGATGTCGCGCCCGAACGTGTTCCATGAATTCCACCCCATCGGCGGTCTTGTTACGATCATGAGAATCGCCCTCCTCAGTTTGCTTTTTCCCAATTATACCATGCTCTCCGTCAAATTGCAAGAGAAAACCGGCATTTTCCACAGCTTTGAGGAAAATGCCGGTCAGATCACCGTAAAAACGCTCAGCCGAGCTTTGCCAGCGCAGCCTTCGCCCAGTTCTGCGCCTTCTCACGGCAGACAGCCGCCGCCGATTCGTTCGACGCAAGCGTTTCGCCGAGCGCGAGACAGGACGGGTCGGCGGCGATCGCTTCGAGACGCGCACGGCTCGCTTCGTCGGCAAAGCGCCCGATCAGACACAGCGCCTTGTGAACGTTGCATAACTCGGTCGTCCAGAGCCACGGGTAACGATAGCGCTTCCCGGAATGATAGACGTAGTTCTCCATCGGACGTTCCAGAATTTCTCTTAGCACCGGCAGACACCGCCGGTCGCCGAGAAGTCCCAGCCCGACCGCCGCGTTCTCCGAAAGCAGACGATCCTCCGACGTGAGCCAGCCCGCCAGCGCTTCCGCCGCGCCTGGGACTGCGCCGATGCGGACCGCGTATAATCCCACACAGGGATGGATCGACGACAGAAGCGTTTTCAGCTCCTCCGTGTCGGCGGGCAGCGGGACCGTCTGCCACGTCGGTCCCACCTCGTCGTTCAGATCGCATAACCCGCGGTTGTTCATCTCGGACAGACAGCCCGTGTACGCCAGCGCTCTGCGAAGCTCGTTGATGTGCGTCGACGAAACGTCCAGCGCGGAACAGTCATGCTCCACACAGAGCGACGCCATCACGCCCGCCGCTTCGCCGCATTTCTCGATGTCCGTGCGCATCCGTACCGTCGAGGTCATCACGTGACCCGTGCCGATGTGCTTGCCTGCCGCAAGCAGACCGTCGAAGCCCTTCGGGATCAGCGCGCCCGCCGGGATCCCGACCGTCGGTCCGTAGGCGTGCATCGTGCAGAGCACCTGCCAGTCCTGAAACTCCTCGTCCTCGTTCCAGAGGTCGGGGTTCGCGTTGTCAAGCGGCGAAAGCGTGTAGAAGATCGGCTCGGACGGCTTCTTTCCGGCAAGGAAGTCCGAAAACGGATAGACCGTCTCGCACTCGACGCACTGACATTCCCTCCGTCCCGTCTCGAAGCCGAGCGCGTACAGACGGCTCGCCTGCGTGACCTTTTTCGGCAGACACGGCTCGGAAGCCGACCACTTGTAAACGAGCTTCGCCGCTTCCTCCGGCGATCTGTTGCCGAAATCCTCGCAGAAGGTCCAGCGTCCCAGCATCTTTCCGTTCGACATCACGCCGACCGTGCGTGAAAAACGCGCTTCGCGGTTGTCCGACCTCCGTCCGCCGAGCATCTTCGCGCCCGCCAGACGGCAGACCGCGCCCTCCGCGCCGTCCACGACGACCCGCGCGCCGATACTGATCTTCTTCTCGCCGTCGAAGATCACCGCGCCGCAGACCCGGTCCCCGTCCATGATGACGTCGGTCACGGCGGCGGAATACATGCTTCGGACGCCGTACTGCTCGAACGTCAGGCTCAGCGCCAGCTCCTTCACCGGCGTCGTGTAGCCCTTCTTCGCGCCGCGCTCCATCGTCGTCGAGTGATGATAGCGCCCCGTGCCGACGATCCGGTTGGCAAGCACGTTCACGTCCTCGTAAAGTCCGCCCCACGCGCCGTAGTAATAGTCCCATACGCACGCCGCCGTGCCGACGCCGCCCGGGATCGGCGCGAGATCGACGCCGATCACGCTGTGACCGCGCTTCGCCGCCGCGATCGCCGAGATCGCGCCCGCCGTGCCGAGTCCGATCACACAGACCTCGCATTCGAGATCGAATTTTCCGTCGAACGGCTTCTCCATCAGAGCGCCGTCCCAGAGTGTCCGCATACTCAGCTTCATAAAAGCTCTCCTCCCTTCACCGCCGCAAGCACGTCGGGATAGGACGCGGACACGAGATACCGCACGCCGTCGTCCCCGGTCAGATCGACCGGCGCGGCAAAACGATAGCCGAACGACAGCGCCATGCCGGTGATCAGCGCCCTGCCGAAACGCGCCCGGTTCGACGCGAACCATCCGTCCGCCTTCCGGTGCGCTTCGGAGATCGAATCGTCCTTTCCCACCGTGAAGCGCAGGATGAACTCGTCGTCAAAGCTCCCCTTCGTCAGCGTCACGTCCCCTTCGTCGAACTCGGTCAGTCCGGTCTCTCCGGCGAGCAGGAACGCGAAGGTCTTTTCGTACTCCATGAAGGGTCTGACCCGCGTGTCGATCACGCGCGCCGCCTTCACCGTTTCATAGCCGCGCTCCGGCGTGAACAGGAGCGCTTCAAAGCCTTCCGCCGTCTTCTTCACTTCGAGCGTCTGCGTGCCGAGCAGCAGTCCGCAGCCGGTCGAAAGAAAGCGTCCGCTGAGCGCCGTGCTGACCGCCAGAATGTGCAGTCCGCCCTTCCCGTCCAGAATGCCGCGCTCCGTCAGCTCTGCGGCGAGATCGGAGGCGAGCGGCGTGTCGGGCTTCGCCGGATGCGCCGCCTGCATCGCGTCGCCGAACTCCGCTCCTGCGGAAAAGCCCTGCTCGACCACAAGACACCGCTCCCCGCCCTTTGCGGCGAGCGGATATGCCAGCGCGGTCGCGCCGAGGATCAGCGTGTCGATCTGTTTCATGAAAATCTTCTCCTTAATTATATGAGATGCAGCCGGCTGCAGGCCTGCGGATGACGAAGCTGACAAGCGGCTGCATATGGGATGTACGCGGACGTGAGCCGTCAGTTGAAATAGGTCTCGGCGAAGGTCTTGATCTTGCCGTCGATCGAGGACGACTGCGAAGCGTACCACGAAGCGAAATTCTTGTCGTTCGCCAGCACCATGTTGTAATACTGCGCGCCGCTCACGCCGGTGATCAGCGAATTGATCCAGCCGGTGTCGAAGGACAGGCAGGAGCGGATCAGCTCGATCATCTCGACCGAATTGTCGTCGCGCGCGTACTTGCCCTTCAGCGCGATCTCATAGAACGCGGGCGCGACCGTGTCGTGCGATTCGCGGCAGAGCGCTTCGAGGAGCAGAGCCGAGGTGTCCGGGTCGTTCGCCGTGACCGGGATGGTCATCATCGTGACCGTGTTGGCGGTCGTGGTGAGGTAATTCTTCTGCGCGTCGTCGTACTTCGGATAGGGCAGGATGCCGAAATCGTCGTCCATCGTGCGGAGCTTCGCCGAATTGCCGAGCAGAGCGGGAACGAGCAGCGACTGACCGTCGCGGAACATCGTTTCGACGAGCGCCGCGTCGCTGGACGCAAAGTACACGTCCTTGTCGTAAGCCATGTCGACCAGATGCTCGACGACCGAGATCGTGCGCTCGGTGTTCCAGATGCTGGTGAGCGAGCCGTCGTCCTTGTAGCCGAGCGTCGGCGTGTCGTAGGCGACGAGATAAGGACGGATGTAGGTGTCCGAAACGACGTAGCCGAAGCTGTCGGTCTTGTCCATCTTCGCGTTGCCGTCGACGTCCTTCGACGTGTCCTTGATGACCGACATCATCTTTTCATGCGTCCATTTTCCGTCGCGCACGACCTGATAGAGGTCTTCGAGCTTGTTGTCCGCCGCGATGGATTTGTTGTAGAACATACAGAAGATGCCTTCAAGCAGCGAGACCGCCACGTCGCCGCCGACCATGAAGCAGCGGTTGTTGATCGTCAGCGCGTCCAGACCCTCCTGCGTCCACCAGTCGGAGCCGAGGCTTAAATAGGGCAGATCGATCAGATTCAGCATATCGCCGCTCTGGATATTGGTGACAAGGCAGGCCTGATAGCCCGCGATGAGGTCGTATGCACCGTCTCCCGCCAGCACGCTGTTGTGGATCGTGTTGGCAAAGGAATCGTGGTTCGCCCAGTCGCCCTTGAAGTCGATGAAATCGAGCTTGCAGTTATAGCGCTCCTCGATGGCGGCGTTGCGGCGCCAGATCGCGTCGTTCACGATGTCGCCGTTCTCGCCCTCGGTCTCGAACTCATACGCCCACTCGGTGCGCAGCAGCATATGATAGGTCTTGCCGCCGAGATCCTTCACGAGCAGCGCTTCTTCGGCGGGATCTTCCGCCGAGGTGTCCCCCGCCTCACCCGAACCGGTCGGATTTTCCGAGCCGCCGTCCCCTGCTCCGCAGGAAACGATCGTGGGGATCGTCATCAGCGCGGCGAGCGCCGCAGCCAGAATACGGATACTGTTTTTCATTTTCCGATATACTCCTTTTATTTTGCGAAATTTGGAATCCGTCAACAGTATACCTGATTTTCTTTGAAAATGCAATGCAGAAAACATGACTTTCTTTCAGAAAACAAACTTCTTTTCCGATTTTCCCCCGTTTTTTCTCCGTCCTCTGCCGGAAAACGTCTTGACTTTTGCGCCGATTGTGATACAATGGTATCGGAAAAAGACTGTGAGGTGTCCTTATGACTTATCTTCTCCGTTATCTTTCCCCCGCGCCCGACAGCGGCGAGGGATGGGAAAAATATTCGCTTCCCGTCGGATGCTCCGCGCTGGGCGCGAACGTTTTCGGCGGTCTTTCGCGCGAGCGCATCCAGATCACCGAAAATTCGACCGAAAATCCGGGCGAGCTCGGCGGACTCAATTCCTTCGCCGACCTGTATTTCGATTTTCCGCATGAGAATGCCGAAAATTACGAGCGCTCGCTCTGCTTAAACGACGCGGCGGCGCGTGTGCGCTGCGACGTGAACGGCGTGCGGTTCGAGCGCACGGTCTTCGCGTCCTATCCCGAAAAGGCGCTGATCCTGCGCTTCACCGCGTCCGAAAAGGGGGCGCTCTCGTTTGCCGCCTGCGTGAGCATCTCTCACCTGACCGACGAGGAAAAGCGCCGGAAGACCGGACGGGTCTTCACCGAAGGACAGACGATCTTCATGGAAGGCAGGATGGAAGCGTACAATCTGCGCTTCGCGGGCGCGCTTCACATCGAGACCGACGGTGCAGTCACGCCGGACGACGGCGGACGGCTGCGCATTTCGGGCGCTACGGAAGCGTGGATGATCTTCGTCCCGGCGACGAACTACGTGCTTTCGCCTCATGTTTTCGCCGAGCCGGACAATCGGAAAAAACTGCCCGATACCGACCCGATGCCGCTCTGCCGCGAAAAGCTCGCCGCCGCGCTCGCCTATGACTATGAAACGCTCCGCGCCCGCCAGCTCGCCGACTACACCGCGCTGTTCGGCAGAGTTTCGCTCGACCTCGGCGAATCCGACGTCCCGGCTCTCCCGACCGACGAGCTGCTGGAAGCCTACGGAAAGGGCGAACGCTCGCGTTATCTCGAAGCGCTCTATTTCCAGTTCGGACGCTATCTGCTGATCTCGTCGTCGCGGACCGGATGCCTGCCCGCGAACCTTCAGGGCGTGTGGAACTGTCACGACCGCTCGCCGTGGGGAGCGGGCTACTGGCACAACATCAACGTCCAGATGAACTACTGGCCCGCGTTCGTCACGGGTCTTGCCGAGACCTTCCCCGCTTATCTTTCCTATTATGAAGCCTTCCTTCCCACCGCGTCCAGAGCGGCGGCGGATTTCGTGAAGGCGACCGTTCCCGAGAATTACCATGAGGGCGAGGACTGCGGCTGGACCATCGGCACCGCCAACTACGCCTATTCGATCACCGGTCCCGGCAGTCATTCGGGTCCCGGCACCGGCGGGCTGACCTCCAAGCTGTTCTGGGAATACTACGACTTCACGCGCGACGAAAAGATCTTGCGTGAAGTGACCTGCCCCGCGCTGATGTCGATGGCGCGGTTCTTAACGAAGGTCGTGCGCGACTACGACGGGAAAGAGTTGTCGGTCTTCTCCGCGTCGCCTGAGCAGAAGATCTGCGAGGCAAGACCGGGGCAGAACATGATCTACCGCTACTATCAGACGGTCGGCTGTGCGTTCGACCAGCAGATGATCTGGGAAAACGGGAACGATCTCCTGAAATGCGCCGCTCTGCTCGGCGACGGCTTCTTCACGCCGGACGAAAAGAAGGTGCTTGACACGTTAAGAGAGCAGATCGGGCGCTATGACCCCGTTCAGGTCGGCTGGAGCGGACAGGTGAAGGAGTACCGCGAGGAGACCTTCTACGGTCTGATGGGAGAGTTCCGCCACCGCCACATCTCCCAGCTCGTCGGTCTCTACCCCGGCACGTCGATCACGCACGACACGCCCGCATGGCTCGACGCGGCGCGCGTCTCGCTGAACCTCCGCTCGGACGAATCGACCGGCTGGGCGCTTGCGCACCGGCTGAACGCATGGGCGCGCACCGGCGACGGAAACCGTGCGCTGAAGCTCTACTCCAACCTCATCGGAATGCGCACGCTGCCGAATCTGTGGGACTTCCACCCGCCGTTCCAGATCGACGGCAACCTCGGCGGCACGTCTGGCGTCGCGGAAATGCTTTTGCAGAGCCATGAAGGAGCGGTTGCACCGCTCGCCTGCCTGCCGGACGACTGGGAGAACGGCTCGTATACGGGTCTTGCGGCGCGCGGCGGCTTCACGGTCGACGCGGCATGGTCGCATCATTCCGCCGATACGGTCACGATCCATTCGTCGGTCGGCGGCGTATGCCGTCTGCGCCTTGCGAACGCCGCGCGGGCAAAGGCGGACTTCCCCTTTGCCGCCGGATCGGACGATCTGGTCGTTTTCGACACGGTTCCGGGCGGCGTCTACCGCTTCACGGAGATCCCGAAGACCGTGAAAAAGCCGGTTCCCGAAACGCTCCGCGTCACGCGCTCGCTCGACCTCTCGTGGGATTTCGCCGAGCCGGTCAACATCTGGCGCGCCGAAGATTCCGCGCCCGATTACGTCCTCTGCGCACGTAACGTCACCGGCGGAAGCTGGCACGACCGCAGCGCCGATTTTGCGAACTTCGAGACGCTTACCTATAAGATCACCCGCGCGGACACGCTCGACCCGTCGTCCGACGGCGCATACCGGACGCTCAACCACTCGACGAGACTGGAACGCGACCGCTACCGCCGCATCATCGCGCAGATCAACTTAGGGCACAGGAACGCGGTCGATCTCGAAACGGTCAACCGCTCGATCGGTACGGATGAGTGACAATTTGTTCACAACATTTTAACCGGGAATGCTTGACTTTTCCCGCCCGACCGACTATAATAATATGATAGAAAATTATTTTTTGCAAAGAAGGCTGATACCATGACCAAGATCGATATTTTCTCCGGCTTCCTCGGCGCGGGCAAGACCACGCTCATCAAGAAGCTCTTAAAAGAAGCCTATGCGGGCGAAAAGGTCGTCCTCATTGAAAACGAGTTCGGCGAGATCGGCATCGACGGCGGCTTCTTAAAGGTCGCCGGCATCGAGATCACCGAGATGAATTCGGGATGCATCTGCTGCTCGCTCGTCGGCGATTTCGGCAAGGCGCTCAAAAAGGTGCTGGTCGAGTTTGCGCCCGACCGCATCCTGATCGAGCCGTCCGGCGTAGGCAAGCTCAGCGACGTCATCCGCGCGGTACAGGGCGCGGCAGGCGAGGGCGCCGTTCTGAACGGCTTCACGACGGTCGCCGATGTGAACAAGTGCAAGATGTACATCAAGAACTTCGGCGAATTCTTCAACGATCAGATCAGTAACGCGGGCTGCATCGTGCTGTCGCGCACGCAGAACGCGAAGGAGGAAAAGATCGCCGAAGCGGTCGCCATGCTCCGCGAGCTGAACCCGACCGCGACGATCGTCACGACCGACTGGTCGCTGCTCGACGGCAGGACCCTGCTCGAAGCGATGGAGCGGAAATCCACGCTCGAAGCCGAGCTGGCGCGTCTCGCAGCCGAAGCCGCTGACGAGGACGATGACGAGGAGTGCTGCTGCCATCATCACCATCATGACGACGACGATGTCGACGAGCATGAGCATCACCACCACCACGATGACGATGACGACGAGTGCTGCTGCCATCATCACCATCACGACGACGATGATGACGATGACGACGAGCATGAGCATCATCACCACCATCACGACGACGACGATGACGACGAGCATGAGCATCATCACCACGACGACGACGATGATGACGAGGAATGCTGCTGCCATCATCACCACGACGACGACGATGATGACGAGCATGAGCATCATCACCATCATCACCACCATCATCACCACGCCGACGAGGTGTTCACGAGCTGGG
>JAZRXB010000255.1:0-2892 GCA_045600005.1 Eubacteriales bacterium
AAGAAAAGTCATGCGAATAACGCGCCGGAGGCGGTGCCTCCAGCGTTTTATTCATTATTGAAGGTGCAAAGGCGAAAACTCGGCGGATTTTGCTTTGTATCAGGCGTTTTGCTTATTTGAGAAGCTCAGCGAGAGCGGGAACGAGGTCAAGGTTTTCCCACGGAGCTTTCAGGTCTTCGCGTCCCATGTGACCATAAGCTGCGAGCTTGCGGTAGATCGGACGGCGGAGCTTGAAGCGTTCGATGATCGCTGCGGGACGGAGATCGACCAGCTCGGAGATCTTCTCGGAGATCAGATCTGTGTTAACTTTCGCGGTGCCGAAGGTTTCGATCATGACCGAGACCGGCTTGGCGACGCCGATGGCGTAAGCGATCTGAACCTCGCACTTGGAAGCGAGACCGGCGGCAACGATATTCTTTGCGATATAACGAGCCGCATAGGAAGCTGAACGGGCGACCTTCGTCGGGTCCTTGCCGGAGAACGCGCCGCCGCCGTGACGGGAATATCCGCCGTAGGTGTCGACGATGATCTTGCGTCCGGTCAGACCGCTGTCGCCGCAGGGTCCGCCGACGACGAAGCGTCCGGTCGGGTTGACGAAGATCTTCGTGTCGTCGTCAAGGAAATCGGCGGGAATGATCGGTTTGATGACGTTTTCGATGACGTCACTGCGGATCTGTTCGAGGGAGACGTCTTCGCTGTGCTGGCTCGAAACGACGATCGCGTCCACGCGGACCGGCTTGTCGTCATCATATTCGACCGTGACCTGCGTTTTTCCGTCGGGACGGAGGTAGGGAAGCGTGCCGTTTTTGCGGACGGCAGTCAGCTGGAGCGCCAGCTTATGGGCGAGAGAGATCGGAAGCGGCATGAGTTCGGGCGTTTCGTCACAGGCGAAGCCGAACATCAGTCCCTGATCTCCCGCGCCGGTGTCGAAATCGTCGTGGATCTCGCCGGCTTTTGCTTCGAGCGACTTGTTGACGCCGAGCGCGATGTCAGGCGACTGACCGTGAATCGAGCTGACGACCGCGCAGGTGTCGCAGTCGAAGCCGAATTTCGCGTCGTTGTAGCCGATTTCACGAACGGTGTCGCGGACGATCTGCTGATAGTCGATCTGAGCGGTCGTGGTGATCTCGCCCATGATGTTGACGATGCCGGTCGTCGTGGTGGTTTCGCACGCGACGCGGGACATGGGGTCCTTTTCGAGAAGCGCGTCAAGGATCGCGTCTGAGATCTGGTCGCAGATCTTATCGGGATGACCTTCCGACACCGACTCGGATGTAAAAAGATGCTTTATCATGTTACCTCCATAAGGGCGAAAAGAAAACCTCCGGAATAATCCCGGAGGTGGATTACGATGTGTCTCATCTCTCAGGATTTGGCACCTTGCAAAAACTTGTAGGTTGTCGGGCTTCACAGGGCCAGTCCCTCCGCCGCTCTTGATAAGATATTTATTTACAGTTCATTATATCACAAAACACGGATTTTGTCAAGTATTTCAGAGTGATCCGACAAAAAATTTTACCAGCTGTGAGCCAAAGGTCATGATCAGACCGGCGGTCAATACGCCTGCGCTGATCGAGATCACGGTTTTTTTGCGCGGCATATCGAACAGGGAAGCGACGAGCGCTCCCGTCCACGCGCCTGTACCCGGCAGAGGAATGGCGACGAAAACATAGAGTCCGAAAACGGCGTATTTTTCGATTCTGGGACGGTTTTTCTCCGCTTTTTCATACAACCAGTTGGCGATACGCGAAAAAAGTCGGATGGAGCATCCGCGCATCCAGCGAAGCACTGCTTTGACAAACAACAGGATGAAAGGGATCGGCAGACAGTTTCCGATGATGCTGACGATCAGCGTCAGATGCCACGGCAGACCGAGACCGGTACCGATCGGCACGGCGCCGCGAAGTTCGAACAGCGGGACCATGGAAACGAAGAAAACGATCAGATATTTCGTGAGAATCGACACGGATCGAACTCCTTTCCGTCAGAATACGCACTCACAGGTGAAGGATGCGGGAAAGTCTTTTGTAAAGAAGAAAGTTGATAGCCGAGCAGAGGATACCCTTGATGAGATTGAACGGCACGACGGCGAACGCGATCAGCGTTTTCAGGTTCCCGACGAAGGGATTGACAGCGCTTCCCGCAGAGATGATCTCATCGAGCTCCATGTGATAGAAATTCATGTAAGCGGGAATCAGTACGTAATAATTAAGAAATCCTCCGATCACGGCAAGCGTGAGCGTTCCGACGACCATGGAGACGACGGCGAAACGGAAGGTTTTATGATAACGGTAAATCAGCGAGGCGGGAACGACAAAAGCGCATCCGATGACGAAATTGGCGATTTCTCCGACATAAGCGGTCGTAGTCCCGGTAAAGAGCAGATGCAGCAGGTTTTTGATCAGCTCGATGGCGACGGCGGCGGTCGGACCCATAGCGAATCCGCCCATGAGGATGACCGCTTCCGACAGGTCGAGCTTATAAAAGCCGGGTACAAACCAGAGCGGAAACTCGAACAGCATCAGGAGCGTGGCAATAGCGGAAAGGATCGCGATTTTGGTAATGGTACGAAGCGCAATGTGTTTTTTCTGTTTTTCAGCAGGCATGATAACATCTCCTTATTTGTGTAAGGAGAAGATAAATGCCCCGAACGTTTTTCGTTCGGGGCATTGCGAAAGTCCGATAACGGAGGTTCGTTTATCTTCTCTCATCCGGACTATACCGTCGGTGCAGGAAGTTCGCCTGCTCAACCCATGCGGGTTCGTGGACTGTACCACCGGTATGGATTTTCACCATTCCCCGAAGATAAAGGGCAAGCCGCGGCGAACGCGGCTTGCCGGTTGTAAAGCGTTGATTATTCGATGATATCGGAAACGACGCCGGAACCAACGG
>JAZRXB010000256.1:0-14074 GCA_045600005.1 Eubacteriales bacterium
GAGACTGGATATAATACCGCCGAAAGTGTTGTTCATGAGTGGATCTCCTTTTCAGTTGTCATTAGTCGATTGTAAAACTTCGTTTTACAATCGGTACTCGCGCTTATCGCTGCCGGCAAAACTTGTTTTGACTGCTCTCCCCGATATTTTCGGCGCGAGGGCTCGCCCCAGCTCACCTTAGAGGTGTTTTTATGTCGGCAAAGCCGACATAAAAACGGATTTTATTATAACGTTTGTCATCTCAAAGCATGAAACAATCGACTATTATCTCGTTTCGTTCCGGCGCGGCGGGCTCACTGTTCCCCGTCCGCTTTCCGGAAGAGATTGCAGGTCTTTTCATAGGCGCGGCGCTCAAAATCGCGGTACATCGAACCGCGTTCCATCGCGGAATCGAAATCGACCTCCAGACCGTCGAATTCGGGACCGTCGACGCAGGCGAATTTCGTCTGACCGCCGACGGTCAGACGGCAGCCGCCGCACATTCCCGTGCCGTCGATCATGATGGGATTCATCGAAACGACGCAGGGGATCCCGGTCGGTCTGACCTCGGCGGCGACGAATTTCATCATGATCAGCGGACCGATGGCGATCACTTTGTCAAAGGTCTCGCCGGATGCGAACATTTCGCGCAGCGGTACGCAGACGTTGCCCTCTCTGCCATAGGACCCGTCGTCGGTCATCACGATGAAACGGTCGGAGGCGGCCCTGAACTCGTCCTCCAGGATTAACAGATCCTTATTGCGGAAGCCGACGACCGACGTGACCTCGGCGCCCTGCTCGTGCAGCGCCTGCGCGATCGGGAGCGCGATGGCACAGCCGACGCCCCCTCCGACGATACAGACCTTATGAAGCCCTTCCAGCTCGCTCGGCTTTCCGAGCGGTCCGACGAAATCGGAAATGCAGTCGCCTTCTTCAAACCGGTTCAGGCGGAAGGTCGTCGCGCCGACGATCTGGAAGATGATGCGGACGGTCCCCTTTTTCCGGTCGCAGCCGGCGATCGTCAGCGGGATGCGCTCGCCGTCCTCGTCGGTACGCAGGATGATGAACTGACCGGGCTTCGCTTTGGCGGCGACGAACGACGCTTCGATCTCCATCATCGTGACGGTGGGATTGAGGGATTTTTTCGATGCGATTCTATACATGATTCTGCTGTTTACTCCTTTATCTGTGATCGATCCGGCGGATCGGAACACGAATATAAATCTTTACCTAATTATTATACCATATCTGCCGCCCTGATTGCAAGAACATCCTGCGGACATTCCGTATCGAATCGGGAGAGGTTTTACCTTTCGCAGGAAAGAAAACTATCCAAAATGACAAAAACGCGGTTTCCCGCGCGATTCCCGACCTCAGTTTCATGACCTGCGTCATTCCCCGCCGAACCTCCCGGAACGTCGAGCCGAAAGTCCATCGAAAATCCGACAGCCTCCCGGCGGTCTTTCTGGTATAATATTCTCACCAACCGCATAAGACATGAATCCGGATTGCGGACAGGAAAAAGAAAGGACGGCAAATATGGCAACTGAAAAAATCCCGATGGCGGCTCTTCTGAAAGAGCGTTTTGAAAAACGGTTCATGATCGAGGGGACAGACGGCGTCAC
This sequence comes from Eubacteriales bacterium, assembly GCA_045600005.1. GTDB lineage: Bacteria > Bacillota > Clostridia > Oscillospirales > CAG-272 > Flemingiibacterium. The sequence continues at coordinate 1,605 of JAZRXB010000256.1, forward strand.
GCTCACGCCTTCCCTGCTGCTTCGCGGCGCGGGGAGCGCACTGCTGGCGTTCGTGCTCGGGAGCGCGCCCTGCGCGTTCTCCTGCTACCCGCTCGGCATCGCGTTTCTGGCGGCGACGGATCGGTTCGCGGTCTGTTCCCTCCTCGGCACGGTCGTCGCCGCGCTGTTCTATCCGGGTTATGCAGCCGCGGCAGCCGCGGTTTACATGGTGATGATGATGCTCCGCGCAGCGGTCTGTCGGCTTACAGCAGTTCCGGCAGAGCCGAAGGGTCCGATGGGACCGGCAGGCGGAGGAAAACGGCGGGTCGCAGGCGGCTGGTCTTTCCCCGGAAAAAGGGAGACGGGAGACGCCGGACCGGAAAAGCAGCGTCTGCCGGGACGGGGAGAACCGACCGGCGGAAGACAGTCTGCGCATTCGGCGGGAGCCGGAGCGCGGGGCGCGCCGGAAAATGCCGCTGTCGGGAACCGCCGGCTCCGCGCGGTGCCGATGTTCGGCGAAAGCATTCTCGCGCGCTGCGCCGTGTCCGCCCTCGGCGCGTTCCTGTTCGGACTGTACCGGCTGATCGAAGGAGGATTCCTCTATTACGATCTGTTCGGACTGATCCTCGGCTTTGCGCTCTGCCCGCTGCTGACGCTGGGGCTGTCCGCGCTGTTTGCCGGAAAAGGAAAGCTGACGCGGTACATGGAATACTCTCTGATCCTGCTGACGCTGATGACGATCACGGCGCTGCGCGGACACTATGTGTGGGGCTTCTCCCTCTCTTTTGCGGCGGCGGTCCTGACAACGCTGTGGGCGGCGTCGGGCGGCGGAGCGGCAAAGGGCTGCATATGGGGACTGCTTGCCGGTTTTGCCGCAGGGATGTTCGGAGATGCGTTTGAAAACGTGATCCCCTGCCTGACGGCAGCGATGGGACTCTGCGCCGGCGTGCTTTGCAGACTGTCGAAAACGGCGGGCGTGGCGGGTTCATGTACGCTCGGCATCATGATGGGCGTCTCGGCGGGCGGGTTCGGCGTCATGCCGCGGCTCATACCGGATCTTGCGGGAGCCGCGGCGGTGTTCCTTCCGCTGTCCTATTGGGACGTTCTGCCGAAGATCCCGTCCTTCGTCCGACCGAGGGATCATGCGAAAGAGGAGGCTGTGATACTCGAAAAGAAACAGAAGGATACCGTTCTGCGCATGAACGCGCTGTCCGAAGCGTTCGCCAGACTGTCGGACGTGATCTATACGCTGTCCGACCGGCTGAGACGGCCGGGAATCGTCGATCTGAAGCAGATCTGCGACGATGCGTTTGAACGGTACTGTTCCCGCTGTTCGCTCGCGCCGCTCTGCTTCGAGAAGGAATGCACCTCAACGCTCGACGCACAGAGCAAGCTGACGACCGCGCTTTATACCGCCGGGCGGATCGAACGCAGCGACGTGCCGGATCATCTGCTCGACCGCTGCGGCAATATCGACAAGATCATCGCGTCGGTCAATCTCGGCACCGCCGAGCTGATCGAACGGCTGATCAAGGACGACCGGACCGAGGCGTTCGCGGTCGATTACGAATCGCTGTCAAAGCTGCTCGCCGAATCGGTCACGGAGAACGACAGCGAATACCGGATCGACGAGGAGCTGACGAAAAAGCTCCGCCGTTCGCTTCCCTATCTTGATCTGCCGTCCGCCGGTGCGCTGGTGTTCGGCAAACGGCAGAAGCAGGTGATGATCGGCGGCGTGGAACTGACAGGCGTACACATGAGCGGCGAGGAACTGCGGCGTTCGGTCGAGAACCTGACGGGAAGTTATCTCGGTATGCCGCGTTACAGCATTGAGGACGACAAGGTGGTGATCTCCTTCACGGCGCGCAGACGGTTCCGTGTGGAAAGCGCGCAGATGTCGAGCGTGAAGGAGTCGGAAAACGCGAACGGCGACACCGCGGCGGTGTTTGACGGCAGAGGGGAGCGGTCCTACGCGCTGATCAGCGACGGCATGGGAAGCGGACGCGAAGCCGCGATCACCTCCAAGCTCTGTTCCGTGTTCCTTGAACAGATGCTTTCCGCCGGAAACAGCAAGGCGGTGACGCTGGGAATGCTGAACGGCTTTATCCGGAGCCGGGGCTGCGAATGCTCGGCGACGATCGACCTCGCGGAAATCGACCTGATCACGGGAGAAGCGTGTTTTGTCAAAAGCGGCGCGGCGCCGTCGTTCGTGCTGCGCGGGGGAAATCTCTACAAGCTCCAGTCGAAAACCGTGCCGATCGGCATTATGACTTCGCTTGACGCGGAGCAGATCCGGTTTGAACTGACGGACGGAGACGTGATCCTGCTGATGAGCGACGGCGTGGCAAGCTCGCTCGAGGACGGCGTGTGGCTCGCCGATCTGCTGACCAGCGAATGGGAGGATTCGCTCGAGCGGATGGCGGAGAAGATCGTGGACAACGCTGTGCTGAACAACAAACGAAGCGACGACATGACGGCGGTGCTGCTGCGTATTACAGCGGAAGCGATCGCCTGACCAGAGACTTAACGGCGGATGAAACTTTGGAACCGCGAACTCAGGCGGTCTGACAAGGGAAAGAAGGCGATGCGGTAAGCGGATCTGAAAATGAAAAAGAGCCGGAGAGACCGGCGGAAGAAACAGCGTTTTTCATGAAAAAGCGGGCTGAGAGGGGAACAGCCCGCTTTCCTTTTTTTATGGGAACAAACAGAAAACCGTGGAAAATCGCGTGCATCAATCCACAGAGCTGTGGATTGATGCACGCGATCTGTCAGTCCAAAGGACATTTTCAGCGGGAAAGAGCGCGGCGGATTTCCGGAAAGGACTTGCGCTTTCCGTCGTTTTGCGGTATAATAGAAAGAAATAATACGCCGCGCGTCGGTCGGACGCACGGCTGACAGCTGACGGGAGAAATTCAGATTATGGAGCTTTGGGATATTTACGACGCGGAGCGCCGCCGCACGGGACGCTTCATCGAACGCGGACAGAAGCTCGGCGAGGGCGAGTATCATCTGGTGGTGCAGGCGTGGATACGGAACAGCCGCGGAGAGTGGCTGATCTCAAGACGCTGCCCGACCAAGCCCCTGCCGCTCAAATGGGAGGCGACGGGCGGTTCCGTGCTGGCGGGAGAGGACAGTCTGACCGGCGCGCTGCGCGAGGTGAAGGAGGAGCTGGGCGTAACGCTCGACCCGGCGGGAGCAAGACTGATCTCGTCGACCCGCGCCGACCGGGAACGCTGGTCGAACCCCGGTTTTCTCGACGTGTGGCTCTTTTCGCACGACTGCGAGTTGTCCGACGTGACGCTTCAGGAGGGCGAGACCTGCGGCGCGAAATGGGTGTCGACCGAAGAGCTTGCCGAAATGGAAAAGCGCGGCGAGCTTGCGGCAAGTACCTACACGTTCCCGCCGTTCAGGGTCAACCGGCTGGAAGAACAGAAATAACACGGGAAGATGGCGGGATGCCGCGTCTTCTGCGACAGAGAGGTCAGAATGGATAAACGGGAACTGGCAGGCGCGTTCTGCCGCAGATTGGAAGAAAGATACCCGGAAGCGCAGTGTGCGCTCGAATCCGGGGGAGAGGCGTGGAAGCTGCTCATCATGGGACGGCTGTCGGCACAGTGCACCGACGCGCGGGTGAATATCGTCTGTAAGGAATTGTTTGAAAAATACCCGACGGCGCAGGCTGTCGCGGACGCGGACCTTGCGGCGCTTTGTGAGGTCGTGCGTCCGTGCGGACTTTATAAGGTCAAGGCGAAGAATATCAAGGATTCCTGCCGGATGCTGTGTGAGGAGTACGGCGGCGTTCTGCCCGACACGATGGAGGAGCTTCTGACCTTCCCCGGCGTGGGACGGAAGATCGCCAATCTGCTGCTCGGCGACGTGTATCATAAGCCCGCGATCGTGACCGACACGCACTGCATACGTATCTGCGGACGGATCGGTCTGTATCCGGAGACGCTGAAAGACCCCGTGAAGGTCGAACGGATCCTGCTTCCTCTGATCGAGCCGGAAAAATCGGCGGATTTCTGCCACCGGCTCGTGACCTTCGGACGGGACACCTGCATGGCGCGTTCCCCTGCGTGCGGCAGCTGTCCGGTATCGGACCTCTGCGCGCACCATGCGGCGTCGGGCGGCGCGGTGTGAACCGGCGGACGTTTTTTTCCGTTTTTTCCGTCATGGAGACCGTAAATTTACAAATAGTGCTGGACTGTGACGCGGCGTAACGGGGTAAAATGGTCCCCAAACAGGAAAAAGGGGAGTACACAGGCAAATGAAAATCGGAGAAGCGACAAGGAAAACCGGACTGACCGCCCGCACGATCCGGTATTATCAGGAGAACGGTCTCATCACGCCGGAGGTTTATGAAGGTGAACGGCAGGCGTCTCACCGAATATTCCGACGAGGACGTCGAAACGCTGCGGACGGTCACGAAGCTGCGAAGCGCGATGCTGTCGGTCGGACAGATCAGAGAGATGCTCGACGAGCCTTCCCGGACGGCGGAGGTGTTTGCCGGTTATCGGGAAGAGCTGAAAAGCGAGTTTGAACGGCTGACCGGACTGATCGAACGGGTCGAAGCCATCGAGCCGGAAGACCTCGATTCGGCGGCTGCGCTTGCCGACGCGCTGGATACGGAGGAGTTCGATCTGCCGACGCCGGAAACGCCCCGGACGGATCGGTTTCGGATCGGACGGCTCGACGACGGCACGACCGATGACGAGCGCCGCGCCGCTTATGAAGAATGGTGCCGGAAGAAAGAACGTCGGGATAAAGCGGGCGGAGCGCTGTTCGACCGCGTATGGTACGGGATCACGTGGAAGAAAGCGGCGGTCGTGATCGGCGTCGTTCTGGCGCTGCTGGCGGTGTGGTTCGTTCCCTTCCCGTCCCGGCTGACCTTCGGCGCGGCGGGCTGGGAGATCAGGCTGGGCGACCCGCTGTATGCCGAGCCGGTGAACGTCCGGGTGGACGGAACGGTGTGGCATAAGCTGTTCTGCAAGCCGGTTTTTGAAGGAACGGTCGCGTTCGACCGGTATCTTCCGTATACCTTTACCGCCGACGGCTGGCAGACGTTTGAGGAAGCTCCTTCGGTGACGATCGGTTCTGACGGCGTGCCGCTTTTCGGCGGCAAGCGCATAGTCGAGTATCGTGCCGCCGACGCGGGAAGACGCGCCGTCCGCCTCATCGGATTTGATTTTCAGAGCGGCGTTCTGGCAGCGGAAGCACAGGATTTTGAACCTCAGCCGAACGGAGGATGGGCGTCGGCCGATGCCCCGTATCTGATCGTCTGTCCGGCGGACAACCGCACCGACGCCTATGTGCGCGCGCTGTCTGTCCTCGAAGCATACGTCGGGACAGGAGAGCTTGCCGACGTGCCGCGCGGCGAATAAAAAACTGAGCAGACCGGACGGCAGATTTCGGAATATGCCTGCTGATGATGCAGAACTGAGGAGGGATAATAAATCATGGATGAATTTCTCAGACTGAAAAAAAGACGGTCGTGTCGGCGGATCATCGAGGGAACGGCTGCGATCCTGTCGCTGACGGCGCTGATCGTTTTGAACGTTCTGAAAGAAAACAGCAAAGTCGTCACTGTGATTGACGTTACACCGTTTTTGTCTTATGAGCATATTGAATATACGAATGATCATTCAATCGGGTTCGTCATTTCCGCCCTGATCATGGCGATTGCCGCTTCGCTTCTTTTAGCTGACTTTGTATGCACAAGGATATATCATACACAGATCGACGGAGAAGACGTCATTGTCTATAATGGGCTGGGACTCATAAAACTGTCGGTGGGCGGAGAAGAAAAAGACGCCATGTTTTTCAAAGGATATCTGGAAACGAAACTGAAAAGCGGAGTCACGATAACGGTATCACCGCAGTTTTTTATGTCGTATCATATCACCTTTTCGGATGATCGTCCGTCAATTGATTTATAAGAAAGATTCCTGTCTGCCGGGAGATAATGAGAATCGACCCGCCGGGAAAGCAGCTGCCTTCCCGGCGGCTCGATTCTTCTGTCTGCAAACTCAGTGGATGCCCATCTTGTTGAGGTTGTCGAACGATAACTTCACAGCCTCAAAGGGATCGCCCTCGCACATATCCTGTTCGATGACGAAGCGCTCGATGCCGATCTCGTCGGCGGTCTTAATGATGCCCGGCCAGTTCAGGTTGCCGGTCCCGACCGATGCGAAGTGGAACGGAACGTCCTCGATCTTGCCTTCGAGCTTGCGGATGGCGTAGTCCTTGACGTGAATGGAGAACGCGCGGTCCTTGAACATTTTCAGCGAAACGGACGGCTCGGTGCCGGCGTTGGTCAGCCAGAACACGTCGGGCTGGAAGAATACGGCGTCGGGATCGGTCTCGTTCAAGAGAATGTCGATGCCGCGCACGTCGCCGAAGCTGATCCACTCAAAAGCGTGGAAATGATAGATGTAGCGCAGACCGAGCGCCTTGCAGGCTCTGCCCTCGGCGTTCATCAGCTCGGCGTAGCGGCGGTAGCCGTCCGCGTCGCTGCGCATGGCGTTCGGAATGGAGTCGGTGCGAAGCACGTCGCAGCCGAAAAGCTCGGCTTCCCGCTTGGCGGCTTCGAGCGTGTCAAGCATCTTGCCGGTGGAGCGGAAGACCGAATCCGCTTTCAGGCCGTTTTCCTTTAACTGTTCGACCGTCTTTTCGACCGGCTGGAAGGACGGCGGGGTGATCTGAACGCTGGTAAGACCGATGGCGGCGACCTTTTTCAAGGTCTCGGCGAAGTCTTCGGGGGTCTTGGTGAAGCTGCGGAGGGTGTACATCTGTAAACCGATTCTGCTCATGGTAATTCTCTCTTTCAAAAAATATCTGAAATGAAGCGGCGCGGACAGGTCCGCACCGCGCGGGAACGGATCAAAGCACGCCGTGCGGAAGGGTCGGATCCATCGGCGCTTCGCGCTCGAAGTGGGACTTTAATGTGTAGGGTTCGCCGGAACGGGCGCTCATCATGATGCCGTCCATGATCTCGAGGACGTGGAGCGTCTGACGGCTGGTGGTGCGTCCGCGGCGGCCGGTTTCGAGCGCCTTGGCGAGATCGTCAAGACCAAGGCAGCGGGAGTTTTCGCTGTAATCGAATTCGAGCGGATATTCCACCGTTTCCTTGGTCTCGCCGTTGTAGAAGGTGATCTTGCCGCCGAAGGTGTTGGGGTCGGGAACGTAGAGCGTACCCTTCGTGCCGTAAAGCTCGATGTTGGTCTGACGGCTCTGCCAAACGTCGAACGAGGTGAGGAGCGACAGGCTGACGCCGCTGTCGAAATGCAGGATGCCCTCGATGTGCGTGGGCGTGTTGACCTTGATGGTCTCGCCGTAATGCGGCTGGGAGGTGATGTGGCGCTCCGCGTAACCGGTCGCCGCGTAGCCGTAGACCTTCTTCACGCCGCCGAGCAGGTTCGTGATGGCGGTGATGTAGTACGGACCCATGTCGAGAAGCGGTCCGCCGCCGCGCTGATAGTAGAAGTCAGGGTCGGGATGCCATGTTTCCATGCCGTGACCCGCCATTGCCATGCGTCCGCCGATGACGTCGCCGATCAGACCGCTGTCGATCAGCTTGCGGCAGGTCTGGATACCTGCGCCGAGGAAGGTGTCGGGCGCGCCGCCGATGGTCAGACCGCGCTCGGCGGCGAGCTTCACCAGTTCTTCGCCTTCCCACAGCTCCGCGCCGAGCGGCTTTTCGGAATAGACGTGCTTGCCCGCGAGCAGAGCAGCCTTCGATACGCCGTAGTGCTGATAGGGACGGGTCAGATTCAGAACGATGTCGATCTCGGGATCGGCGAACAGCTCGTCCATCGTGTCGTAGAGCTTCGGAATGTTATACTTTTTCTGCGCGTTTTCAGCACGCTCGCGGATGAGGTCGCAGACTGCGACGAGCTTCACGTCCTTGAAGGTCTCCGCGAAATTTTTCAGATAGATGCCGCTGATACAGCCGACGCCTACCATGCCGACGTTCATCATGATTCGTTTTCCCTTTCTTATAAGTCAGAAAAATATGATATGGCGGCGGGAAGAAAAGCAGGCTGGCTCCCGCTTTTCTTCCCGGACGGATACTTGGTTTATTCGGTGATCTTGCCGTATGCTTCGTTGATCTTCTTCAGACCGTTCAGGACGCCGGACTGACGGGTCGCCCATTCGGACTGGAGGTTGGTGGAGTTGTTGGCAACGAGTGTGTCAAGGATCGTGCCGATCGAGTTCATCGGAACGGAGTGGACCCAGCCGAAGTCAAAGACCAGACCGTCGCGGATGAGGTCGATCATTTTGCCGGATTCCTCGTCGCGCGCGCCCTTGGCTTTCAGCGCGATGTCATAATACTTCGGAATGACGGTGCGGTAGCTTTCGGCGCAGAGCGCTTCGGTGATGATGCCGCTCATTTCGGGGTCGCGCAGCGTGACCGGGAAGCAGATCATCGAGACGCTGTTATGGCTGGAGGTGTGGTAGCTTTCCTGCTTTTCATCGAGCTTCGGATAGGGGATGATGCCGAAGTCGGTCTCCATGCTGCGCAGGATGTTTGCGCTGCTGAGGTAGCCGGACATGATGAGCGCACGGTTCTCGGTGAAGATCGTCGGGATCGCCGTGTCGTTCGGCTCGTTCATGACGGAGTTCTGATAGTAGCAGCTGTTGCCGGTGTGATGGATCATGCAGAGCTTTTCGAGAGCGGACTGCGTGCGCTCGTTGTTGAAGGCTTCCTCGAAAACGCCGTCGGCATTCTGCTTGACCAGCGGCAGCTCGAGCATGACCATGTAGGCGCGCATATGGTTGGACGGCGCGGTGACGAAGCCGTAGAGATCCTTGTCGTCGAAAACGGTGTCGCCGTTGATATCGCGCGAAACGCCGTTCGTGATCTCGTAGAGCTTGTCAAGCGTCCATTTGCCGTCGCGCACGAGCTGATAGAGGTCCGGGACCTGATATTCGTCGGCGAGCTTTTTGTTGAAGTAGTAGACGAACATATTGTTCCACATCGTGATGGCGATATCGCCGGTGGTCAGGTAGAGACGTCCGCCGACCGACAGCGATTCGTTGCACTTTTCCGACCACCACGGCGCGGACGGGTCGATGTTGGCGAGATCGTTGATGTTCATCAGGTAGCCTTCCATCGCAGGAGTGATCATGTACGCCTGATAACCGGCGACCAGATCGTAGGAAGCGTCGCCCGCGAGGATCGCGCCGTTGAGCGTGTTGAGGAAGGTGCTCTGGGAGTTCCAGCCGCCGTCCACGCCGATGAAGTTCAGCTTGACGTTGAAGCGTTCCTCGACCTTGCGGTTGCGCTCGTGGATGGCGTCGTTGATGATATCGCCGGTCTGCTCCTCGGCGACGAATTCATACGCCCATTCGTTGCGGTAAAGGATATTGAAATTGTCGCCCTTGTAGTCCTTGGCGGGAAGATCGTCCTTGATCTCCGAGCGGTCGGTTTCGGCGGGTTCGGTGTTTTCGACGGAATCGGACGAACCGCCGCCGACGGTATCGACCGAGCCTCCGGAAGCGCCGCAGGATACGGTCGGAAGGCAGAGAAGACCGCACAGGATGAGAGACAGCACACGTTTCTGGTTCATGATCGTTTTCCTTTCATCATCAATGTTATCCGGTATCGAATGAGGAAACAGCCCCAAGCAATATTATTATAATATAGATAAACTTATTTTTCTATACACAAACCGCGCCGATTATAGGACAAAACGACTAAATAGTTAAAAATATAACGGAATCTGCGAGCCTGCCGGACGGATACGGAGGGATGATTCCGTCTGCCGGGATCCTATGCCGGCGCAATATTGTCCCGGATACTTGCAAACGGAGGGGAAATGTGCTATACTGTTGACACGCCGCCGGTGATGGAACGCCATAGACCTCCCGGAAAACCGACCGGGTGCGCACGGCGGAAACGGATGCTGTAAAATCGGAAAGGATGACGGATGATGAGAAAATTCGGATGCGCCGCGGGAGAGCTTCTCGGGAATTCGCGGCTTGAAAATATCCCGCTGATCCGCGAAGCGGGCTTTGATGCCGTTTCGCTGGCGGTCGAATACGACCGGCTGAATGTTCAGCCGGAGCTTGCCGAGGCAAAGCGCTGCGGGCTGGCGGTCGAAAGCCTCCACGCGCCGTCGGCGGGCATCGACTGTATGTGGACGGAGGAAAAGGAAGGCGACTGGTATACCGAACGGGTCCGCCGCGTCATTCAGACCGCCGCGGAGCACGGGGTCCCCTTTGTGATCCTGCATACGGTGTCCGGACTTCACGCGCCGCTGACGAGCAATATGGCGCTGACCCGGTTCGGCAAGCTCGTCGTCGAGGCTGAAAAATACCATGTCGGGCTCGCGCTCGAAAACTGCGTGTATCTGCGTCATATGGCGCTGCTGTTCAGTACCTTCGGCAGCAGGAATCTCGGCTTCTGTTACGACGCGGGGCATCAGCACGTCATGTCGCCGGGACTCGACTGCATGAAGCTGTTCGGAGACCGGCTGTTCTGCGTCGAGCTTCATGATAATTCCGGCATGGCGCCCGGCTGCACGCCGGACGAAGCGGACGATCTGCACCGGCTTCCCTTCGACGGGAAAATCGATTTCGCCGCGGAAGCGGAAAAGCTGCGTTCGGTCCGCTTTGACGGAACGCTGATGATCGAAGCCGATAACCGGGACGGATTTTACGACGGCATGACCGCCGGAGACTATTACCGCAGAGCGATTGAAGCCGCGCGGAAATTCGCGGCGATGACCGGCGAGGATTGAGGAGGGACAGGAATATGGAACCGAAATTCGGAATCGTGATGTCCGGCGGGTTTGACATCCCGTTTGAGGAACACGCCGCCCTCATCGCGCGGGCAGGCTTTGATTCGACCTTCATCGGCTGGGAGGAAAAGGACGACGCCGCGGCAAAGGTGCGCACCTTTGAAAAATACGGCGTCGAGGTGGACAATTTCCATGTGCCGCACCGCGGGACGAACGTGATGTGGAACGAGGGACCGGAGGGCGAAGCGTTTCTCGAAAAGCTGAACCGCGTCGTCCGGGACGCGGGACGGCTCGGCGTTCCCCATGTGATCGTCCACTGTACGGCGGGCGCGCCGGAGCCGATCCCGAACCGGCTCGGCATGGAGCGTTTCCGCCGGATGATCGCCGAAGCCGAAAAGTGTCACACGAAGATCTGCTTTGAAAATCTTGAATATCCGGAAGTGCTCGGCGCGATCATGTACGAGCTTGGCGGGGAAAACATCGGCTTCTGCTGGGACACCGGTCACGAGGCGACCTGTACGCCGGGAATGCATTTCCTGCCGCTGTACGGCGACCGGCTCTGCTGTGTGCATCTGCACGACAACTACGGCGCAAGCTACACCAGGGTGCCGATCCTGCACGGCGACTGCCATATGCTGCCCTATGACGGAGCGCTCGATTTCGACCGTCTGGCGCGGGAGCTGCGCGCGGTCGGATACCGGGGCGTGTGGATGATCGAAGCGGGCAAAAGCAATGCGCTCGGCACCTATTTCGACTATACGCCGGAAGAATACTACGCACGCGGCTATGCCGCGCTGAAACGCATGGCGGCGGTCGTCTGAGGACGGCGCGGAGCCGGACAAACCGCGCGGGAAAGAGAGGGATACCGTGAAAACCATCCAGTTCAGCGATCTGAGCGAGATCTCCTTCGATCTTCATAAGGTGCTGGTCATCGACCACGGCTGGCAGAACGGCGAGCTGTGGAGCACGCCGGCGGGCGGACGTCCGGACAACGGGCTGATGTTTTTATCGGACTGCGAGTTTGAATATCTCGACTCTGACGGAAACGTGACCGACCGCGCCGGACTGCACGATATCGTCTATTCTCCGGTCGGCGCGGAGTACACCTGCCGGTTCCGCGTGCCGGACGTCCGGTCCACGGTGCGGAAGCCGACCGATCTGCTGATCAACTTCATCCTGACCGACGAGCACGGCGAGGAGCTTCGCCTTGCCGAGTCCCACACGACGATCCGGACGGAGAACTACCGCTATTATCTCGACAGCTTTTCGGGCATTTCGGCGCTGGGGCGCAAGAGCGTCACGCCGCCCGCGCGCATCAAGGGGCTTCTCTACAATCTTCTCTGCGACATCTCGCTGGAAATGCAGCAGCACGAAATGCTGAACAAAAGCTACGCCCCCATTTATCCGGCGATCAAATACCTTCGCGCCGCCGACCTTGCGGAGCTTGACCCGTCGTCGCTCGCAGAGCGCTGTCATATCAGCCCGTCCTGCTTCCGCCGTCTGTTCCGCGCCTATTCGGGGATGCCGCCGCTTGAATATGTCAATCATCTGAAAATAGCGAAGGCGAAGGCGCGTCTCCAGAGCGGCGAAATGTCGGTCGCCGAGGTGGCGGAATCGCTCGGCTTTTCGGACGCCTCCTATTTTTCCCGGTTTTACAAGAAAGCGACCGGCCGCAGTCCGCGCGAGGATCTGAACCGGTAAGGGCTGCATACGCTGCGCATACTGCGCATTCGGTATACAAAACGGCTG
>JAZRXB010000257.1:0-4511 GCA_045600005.1 Eubacteriales bacterium
CTGCGGGCGTCGGATAGGTCGGCGCGATGCGGAGGTTGCGGTCGAGCGGGTCGATCCCATAGGGGAAGGTCGCGCCGACCTTCGTCAGCGTCAGTCCCGCCTCGGCGCAGAGCGCATAAACGCGCTTCGCCGTGCCTTCCATCACGTTCAGGCTGATGAAGTAGCCGCCGCGCGGCTTCGTCCATTCGGCGACGCCCAGTCCGGCGAACTCGCGGTCGAACGCTTCCAGCACCGTCTCGAACTTCGGGCGAACGATGTCGGCGTGCAGCTTCATGTGGCGGCGGATGCCCTCGGCGTCGCGGAAGAACAGGACGTGGCGCATCATGTTGATCTTGTCAAAGCCGATGGTCTGCACCGTCATGACCGACTTGATCTGCTTCAAGTTCGCTTCGCTGGCGGCAAGGATCGCCACGCCCGCGCCGGGGAAGCTGATCTTCGAGGTCGACGCGAAGTAGAGGACGCGGTCTTCGCTGCCGCACTTCTCCGCTTCGGCGAAGATGTCGAGCAGTCCGTCGCCGAGCGCCTTTCCGTTTTTGTCGAAATAGAGGTCGTGAACGGCGTAGGCGTTGTCCCACATGATGCGGAAATCCTTCGCCTTCGTCTTCATCGACGCAAGACGGCGGACGGTCTCGTCCGAATAGGTGACGCCGGTCGGGTTCTGATATTTCGGAACGCACCAGATGCCCTTCACCGCGTCGTCGTCCCGGACGAGCGCTTCCACAACGTCCATGTCGGGACCGTCGGCGGTCATCGGAACGGTCACAAGCTCGATGCCGAGCGACTGGCAGACGGCGAAATGGCGGTCGTAACCGGGCGCGGGCGCGAGGAATTTCACCTTGTCGAGCTTACACCACGGCTTTTCCGAGCCGACCACGCCGTATAACATCGCGCGCGCGAGCGCGTCGTACATCAGATTCAGGCTGGAGTTGCCCGCGACGATGATGTTCTCCGGATCCAGACCGTACAGGTCGCCGAAGAGCTTTTTCGCTTCGGGGATGCCGTCGAGCTGACCGTAGTTGCGGCAGTCGGCGCCGTTTTTCGTGAGGCACTGGTCGCCGTCGGTGATGACGGTCAGCATATCCTGCGTGAGGTCGAGCTGATCGCGGTTCGGCTTGCCGCGAGACATATCGAGCTTCTTTCCGGTTTCCTCGACTTCTTTTTTATGGGAAGCAAACTCGGCGGAAAGCTCATTTTGTAAGGCTTTCAGCGCGCTTTCTGACATAGACGCATATTCCATTGCAGATCTGGCTCCTTTGACCGTGAAAAATGAATTTTGCAATTTTCATTCCTGCAAGTTGCAGGATGAACGAAAACATTATGATTATTATACACCATTCGGCGGAAAATTGCAAGAGGTTCTTTCAAAAAAACCAGCAAATTCACACGTTTTGTCGATTCTGACCGTCTTTCAGTGCCGCCGGGCGACAGAGTTGTGCCAATTTTCCTATCCTTTTGAATCATATGCCGCGCAATCCTTCATCGTGAGAGGATGTAAAAAAATTCCTTTTGCAGTCCTTCCGCTTTGTGAAAACTGATGCTTGACAAAATACCATAAAAAGGATATAATAGAGAAAAATTCAATATTTCAGCCCTTTCAGTACCCCTATTCCGAATAAAAAAAGAAGGAATGTTATGATTTCACGCCCCTTCACGGTCCCCGCTTACTACCCGCGCTTTCTCTGCAAATGCGGAGAATGCCGCAGCACCTGCTGTCAGGGCTGGGGCATCAGTCTGTCCATGGGCGAATATTTCCGCATCCTCGGACTCGACTGCTCGCCCGCGCTCCGGCGGAAGCTCGACGTCGCCTACCGTCCCGCCGACGACCGTTCGCCCGAGCGGTACGTTCTCATCAATGAGCGTTACGACGGAATGTGTCCGCTCATCGACGGCGACGGGCTCTGCTCGCTCCAGCGCGAATGCGGCGAGGACGTCATGTCGGCGGTCTGCCGGACCTATCCGCGCTCGCCCAAGCAGCTCCCGCTCTGGGAATGCTGCACGTCCGCAAGCTGCGAGCGCACGCTCGAGCTTCTCTGGGAGGACGACGAGCCGCTGACCTTCACGACCCTCCCGCTCGCCTTCGCGCTCGACGAGATCCCCGTCGAGTTCGGCGCTGACACGGAGGAGAGCTTCCGCACCCGCCGCGAAACGATCATCAAAGCGCTCACCGACCGCTCGAAGCCCTTTGAACGGCGGCTCGCGGGACTTCTCGACCTGCCCGATGTGACCGATTCGAGCGGCGCGGGCGTCCTGTTCTGCCGCAATCTGCTCGAAAAGCTCGAACCGTCGAGCGAAGCGCTCCGCGAGCTGATCCCGAAATGCGAGGAAGCCTTCCGTTTCGACACGCCCGACCTGCCGCTGCGCCGGGATCTGACCGCGCAGCTGCGGGAACGCTTCCCGAACCTTGACGCGAAGCTCGAAAAACTGTTCGTCAACCACATTTTCTACAACGGACCGATGGGGATCGGCGAACGGGACGAAGCGCTCGAGCTGAGCGCGGCGTGGGCGGTGACGGTTTACACCGCCGTCGGCTGCCTTGCGTGGCACGACGAGGGTCACGAAACGCCGTTCACTCTGTTCGAGCCGACCGCGAAGACGGCGCGGAACGATGAGGAGCGGCTGATCGACGTCACCTCGGCGATCTTCCGCGTCATCGAGCATTCCGACTTCGGGCGCTCGGCGTCGATGTGGATGCACCGCGCCCGCTTCGACACGCCCGACCGCTTGACGGCGCTGTTCAGTCTGTAAGCGTCCTGCCGATCAGAGAATCAAGCCGTCCCGGCTGGAAAGCCGGGGCGGCTTTGTAATTTTCCGAACTGCGCGGCGGCGGAACATCGTTTTTATCCTGCTCCGAATTGCCCGAAAGGGCTTGCAATTTCGGGCGGAATGTGATAAAATAGACGTAACATCAGGAAAGGATGTGCCTCATGAGGGAATTTCATCAGAAACTTATAAACGGCGTGATGTATCAGCTCTTTCTCCGCCCGTTCACGGCGGAGGGAACGCTTGACGCGGCGCGCGGAATGCTCCCCTTCCTGCATTCGATCGGCGTGACGATCGTCTACCTCTGCCCGCTGTTCGGCGAGGACGACGACCCCGATCCCGCCGGATGGAGCGACCGTCAGCTCGCGTCGGGGATGAATAATCCGAAAAATCCCTATCGCGTGAGCGATCATTTCCACGTCGACGAGGAATACGGCTCGGACGACGACCTTCGCGCGTTCGCCGCCGACGCGCACGCGCTCGGCATGAGCGTGATCGTCGATATCGTTTATTTTCACTGCGGTCCGCGCGCCGTTTTCATGAACGAGCATCCCGAATTCGTTCTGCGCGGCGAGGACGGAAAGCCGCTGGTCGGCGAATGGCGCTTCCCGCGGCTCGATTTTGATAACCCGGCGCTTCGCGCCTACCTCATCTCGAACATGGAAACGCTCGTGCGCGACTTTGATCTCGACGGCTTCCGCGCCGACTGCGGCGGTTCCATCCCGGTCGATTTCTGGGAGCAGGCGCGTGAAGCGCTCGACAGGGTGCGCACGGACGTCATCCTGCTCAACGAAGGCGGCGACCCGCGCTGGCTCGAAAAAGCGTTCGATCTCAATTACAGCTACTCGCTCTGCACGCTGTTCCGGAGCATCGTCGAGGGCGATAAGTCCGCGTCGGCGCTCGACGGACGGTTCTATCCGCGCGTCATCGAATTTCTCGACAACCACGACACGGCGAACAACGACTACGAATTCCGGCTCGAAAAGCGCGTCGGCTTCGACGCGGTGAACGCGGGGTTGGTCCTCAACTTTACCCTGCCCGGCGTGCCGATGCTCTACAACGGCTATGAGGTCTGCGACACGAACCGGCATTCGATCTGGGCGAACCGCTTCCACGGCAAAAACTGCGTGATCGGCTGGCAGAAGGCGCTGACCGAAGAGGGCGGCGCACGGCTTAAACTGATCGAAAAGCTCGCCGCGATGCGCGCCGGTCACGAAGCGTTCGGTCAGACGGGCAGACTTTCGTTCGCTCATGTTCACGGCTCGGACAAGACCGCCGCGTTCCTGCGAAGCTCGGAGGACGAAACGTTCGCGGTCCTCGTCAACCTGTCGCGTGAGACGGTCAGCGTCACGACCGGTCTCTCTGCGCTGGAGCTTTCGCCGAAGATGCTCTTCCGCGCCGCCGTTTCGGTCGGCGGAACCGACGGCTTCGTCCGCGCAAAGCTCGGTCCCTTTGGATACGCAGTCGTCAGACTGACTGAAAATATCAAATAAATCACAAATGTTCAGGAGGATATTACCATGGCACAGCAGTTTCCCCGCACAATGGTCGGCGGCGTCTCGCTGCCGAGAATGCTGATCGGCACGAACTGGCTGCTCGGATACAGCCACACCGGCGCGGCAGCTGACGCGGGCATCCGCGAAAAGTATCAGAAGCCGGAGGATTTCCTGCCGGTCTTCGCCGCATATCTTGACTACGGCATCGACGCG
Source organism: Eubacteriales bacterium (assembly GCA_045600005.1). GTDB lineage: Bacteria > Bacillota > Clostridia > Oscillospirales > CAG-272 > Flemingiibacterium. Next base: position 4,470 of record JAZRXB010000257.1, read on the forward strand.
GTGATGTGTCCGTGCAGCACGACGCCTTTAATGGAAGCGGCC
>JAZRXB010000258.1:0-3821 GCA_045600005.1 Eubacteriales bacterium
TGCATCTTTCCCGTCATACTGTACAAATTTCGTCGGCATAGGAGTTACTATGCCATCCGGGGTTTGTTTCGTCTGACGGGAAATCTGACGGCGCAATCGCACCATCAGAACTGTGCGGTGTTGCCTTAATTATAGCACGGACCGGCGGCGGGTGTCAAGACCAAAAGAAGCCGAATCATTCGGCTGGAGTTTAACCGGAAGGGAGGTTGACAAACGATCTGGTTTATGGTATACTATACCTGTAACCCCGAAAAGGAGGTTTTGCGATGAGCCAGATGGAAATGGCGCAGCATCTTTTGAAGCGTGTGCCGGAAAACAAGCTCCGTTATGTGATCGCCTACCTGATGGGAATCACGGCGGAGGTGTCAGAGGAAACAGACGATGCGTTCTGCGAACGCCTGTATCAGGAATATGCGGCAGACCCGGACAAGGGAGAGGGCGTATCGCTGGAAGAAATGGCTGCCATGTGCGGGTTGGAAATTCATGACCTGTCAGATCATCATTGAGAAAAAGGCGCAGAAGTTCATTCTGAAACAGCGCCCCGACGATCAGAAACGTCTGCTTTCCGCCATTGCCAGACTGCCGTTTGAAGGCGACCTGAAAGCCATGCGCGGGCATGAGAACCTGTTCCGGCTGAGAGTCGGTGATTTTCGGATCCTTTACACGGTCGACCACGGGAAGCTGATCGTCTGTGTGATCGGGGCGGGAAACCGCGGTGACATTTATAAATCCTGACAGAAAACAGCTGTCCGGTGAAAATTATTTTCGCCGGACGGCTGTTTTCACTTGCAATTTTCCGGAAAATCTGCTATAATATCCTTATCAGGGCGCAAAAGCCTCAGAAGAAAGGAAATCTGTCATGCTTGACCTCATTCAGAAGGAAAAATTTATCGCCATTCTCCGCCGCGTTCCGGAGGATAAGGCTCTGCCCGCTGTAAACGCGCTCTGGCGCGGCGGCGTGCGGCTCTTTGAAGTCACCTTCGACCCGACCGACCACGATACGCTCGTCAGAACGCCCCGCCTGATCTCCGCCATCCGGGAACGTTATCCCGAAGCCGCCGTCGCCGCCGGAACGGTCGTGTTCCCGGACTATGTGAGAGCCGCGAAGGAGGCGGGCGCGGGAATGATCGTCTCGCCCGGAACCGACGAGGAGGTCATGACGCTGACGAAGGAAGCAGGAATGCTGTCGGTCCCCGGCGCGTTCACGCCGAGCGAGATCATGCGCGCGTGGCGGCTCGGCGCGGATATCGTCAAGATATTCCCGATCGAACCGCACAACATCCCGTATCTTGCGAACATTCTGTCGCCGCTGTCCTACGTCCGCTTCCTGCCGACCGGCGGCGTGAATCCCGACACGGCGGGAACCTTCATCCGCATGGGAGCGGTCGCCGTCGCGGCGGGCGCAAGCGTGCTGTCTCCGGCTGCGCTCGCGGCGAACGATCTCGGCGCGATCGAGGAAGCCGCGCGGAAGCACTGTGAAGCGGTCCGCGTCTGAGAGAGGACGCTTTTGCAAAGCACGGCTTTCATGAACAGTCTGTGCAAAAAGTGCTTCACGGAATTTCCGATGAAAAGCGTTTTACGGAATTATGCTAAAAAAGCGTTCCGCGGGTTGCCCGCGAAACGCTTTTTATTAATGAAGAAAATCAGCCGTTCATCGAGTTGATCGTCTTATCCATCGCAGCCTTGATCGCGGCTTCGTTGGATGCATAGACCGACGCGAAGTTCGCTTCGGTGCCGTTGGTGATGTTGTTGACGAGCGTGTAGCAGTTGCCCCAGTTAAAGTTGATGGCAACGTCATAGGACACATTGTCGTAGATCATGCGGACCATCTTTTCGGAATCGGTGTCGCGGACCGACTTGTTCAAAACCGTCTGGTCGATGAACGCGGTCGTGACGTACTGCTGATAGTAATAACCCATTGCATCGAGAACATAGCCGGTCGCATCGAGATCGGGATTCGTGACGGGAACCATTACGGTGTCTGCCCACGCGGCGTTGAGCAGAGAGTGGTAATCTTTCTGTTCCTCGTCATATTTCGGAGGCGGGAGAAGACCGAAGTCGGATTCCATTTCACGGTAGTCAAGCGCAAGAAGGGTCTGGTTCGAGTAGAACAGCGCACGGTTGTCCATGAAGACCGGGCTGAAGAAGTCGGTGTAGACGCTGGCGTACTTGCCCTTGACCATCGAACTTTCGGCACGGACCGTGATCTTGGTGTTAGTCATCAGATTGAAAATCTTTTCGACGAGGGTCGCTGTTTTCTGGTCGTTCAGCGTCAGCGAAATATTGCCGTCCTTGTCACGGGAGCTATAGCGCACGCCGCCCGCGATCAGGTTGTGCGTCATATTTGCGGACTCGCAGAACAGACCGAAGCGGTCGTCAACGTCGACCTCGGAGTTGCCGTTGAGGTCAGCCGCGGCGGCTTCCGCCAGCTTTGCCATCTCGTCGAACGTCCACGTGCCGTCGTAGACCATCTGATAGGGGTTCGAGAGCTTGAGGTCTTCCACGAGCTGCTTGTTGAAGAAATAGCAGATCGGCGCGCCCTTCATGAAAATGCTCAGGTCGCCGTTGACCGCGTACTGCTTGCCGCCGATGTTGTATTCGTAGACCGAGTTCTGATCCCACCAGCTGTGCGAAAGGTCGAGCGTGTCGATCTCATTGAGGTCGCGCACGACGTCGGGCGTGGAGAGGATGACGCGCAGTCCGGCGACCATCGGCAGAGCGATCTGATATTCGTCGTCGCCCGCGAGGATCGGCTTGGTGTAGGGGTCGGCGACGTTATAGCTGGTCGCGCGGGGAAGGAGCATGGGTTCGAGCTTGACGTTCAGCTCTTCCTCGACGGCGCGGTTGGCTTTGACCAGCGCGTCGTTGATGAGGTCGCCGTTTTCCTCGTCGGTGAGCATGATGTACGTGCCGATCTTGTAGGCGAGCTGGGTCGCGTCGATGATGGCGAAGGTCATCGTTTTGCCGCCGAGGTCGACGTTCGGCTTTTTGTATTCGCTCTCGACGACGGGAGCGGTGGTCTCATCGGGAGAGGGCGCGGCGGTCGTGTCGGTCGTCGTCGGCTCGGACGAGCCGCAGGAGGCGAGCGCCGTCAGCATGAGCGCCGAGGCGGTGAGAAGGGACAGCTGTCGTTTCATATTGATTCCTTTCGTTGATCGGAACCGGCGGTTCCGTTATTATTTGCTTGTTTCAAAGCTCTTGAGCGTCGTTTCCATCGCGGCGAGGGCGGCAGGTTCGACCGAAGCGTAGGTGGACGAGAACGCCGGGTCGTCGCGCGAGATCGCGCTGTCGGTGCAGCTCGAAAGACTGCCCCAGTTGAACAGTCCGGCAACGTCGTACTGGATGCCGTTGTAGATGATCTCGATCATGTTTGCGGAATCGTCGTCGCGCAGCGTCTTGTTGAGGACCGTCGTTTCGGTGAACGCCGGGGTGACGTACTGCTGATAGTAGTAGCCGAGCGCGTCAAGGACGTAGCCGGTCATTTCGGGGACGCTGTTCGTGGCGGGAACCATCACGCAGTCGCACCATGCGTTGTTGTTCTCCGTGTAGTAGCCGTCCTGCTTTTCATCGAACTTCGGCATCGGCAGGATCCCGAAATCCGCCTGCATATCGCGCAGATTCAGCGCGACGAGGATCTGGTTCGAGAAGAACAGCGCGCGGTTGTCCATGAAGGTCGGGACCATGAACTCGCGGAACGAGTTGGAGTATTTGCCCTTGACGAGCGGTCCGCCGTCGCGCACGGTGATATTCTGGTCGCGCATCAGCCTGAACATTTTTTCAATGACCGTGATGTTGTCCGGCGTGTTCAGGCAGAGCGAGAT
>JAZRXB010000259.1:0-23630 GCA_045600005.1 Eubacteriales bacterium
ATAGGAAACGGTCCCCGCAACGATGCTTAAAAGCGTGCTTTTTTTCCACACGTACAGCCCCGCCGTCAGCGCCCCCGCGATGAGCTGGGGCAGGAAGCAGCCGAGGCTCCGGAAGCTGGTGTCCCGCAGGCAGTAGATGACCAGCATCCCCATGATGGCATAGGGCAGGACCTTGCCTAAGTACAGAATAAAATCCGGCGTTTTCCGCTTCCCGCTGAACAGCAGGAAGGGAATGAATCTCGTCGCCGCCGTGATGACGGCAATGATGGCGATGCCCAGAATGGCATAGAGCTTTTCACTCATCCTGCTTCGCCTCCTTCTCCCCGTCCGCGCCGGTATACTTTCGCAGGAGTGTCAGCGACAGAGCGATGCACACCATGGCGGGAATGAGGAAGTCCGCCCCGAAGATGAGCCTGCACGCCACGCTGCTGACAACGCCCGCGATGGCCGCCAGATGGTTTTTGCTTTTGAGCCACTGGTCGGTGAACACGGTGATGAACAGCGCCGTCAGCACAAAATCGATGCCCTGCGAGTTGAATTTCAGAAGGCTTCCCACGATGCAGCCGATACTGCACCCTGCGATCCAGTACAGGTGATTCAGCACCGACACATAGAAGTAATACCCCTGCCGGGATTCCTTGTCCGTCCCCGGTGCGCCCGCGCAGGTGATGGAATAGGTCTCGTCCGTCAGCTCAAAGATCATGAAAAACTTGCGCCAGCCCGCGCCCTTGTATTCGTCCAGCAGGCTCAGCCCGTAGAACAGGTGCCGTGCGTTCACCAGCAGCGTGGTGACGCCGATGGTGAGCAGACTGGACCCATTGGGGATCAGGTCCACCGCCATATACTGCATGGAACCGGAATACATGGTGATGCTCATGCCCAGCGCCCACAGAACGCCGTATCCCACCGTGCTCAGCAGGATGCCGAAGCCGCCGCCCAGTCCCAGATATCCGGCCAGCACGGGCAGCGAGGCGACAAATGCCTGCCGGAATTCTTTTCTTCGCATTTTTCTCCGCGTCTCCGATCATTCCGCAGCTGCGGCCTGCAGTCTTGCGTAGATTTCCGGCAGATTCTCCGCCATATTATAGGAGCGGTTGTCCGGCCCCGTCCAGATATGGAAGGAACGGGCCGTTCCGGCGAGGGTGCCGTCCGCCTTATGAAGCTCATAGGTCAGCGCCAGCTTCTTCGGGGCTACCAGCTCCGGCTTCACGGTGACGGTCACGGTCTCCGGATACCCCAGCGCCGCCTTATACTGCATACTCAGGTCCACCATGGCGGGGTTTACATGCTTTTCCTGACTCAGCGCAAATGGATATCCCGCCTTTTCCAGCCATTCGATCCGCGCCGCCTCATACCACACCGGCCAGACCGCGTGATGTACCACGCCCATCCGGTCGCAGTCCGGATAGCGGCTCTCGATTTTTGTTTCCGTTATCAGCATTCCGTCAGCTTCCTTCCCATCCAAACGGTTTCCACCCTCACCCGGTCCTCTGTTTCCTTTGGGCGCCGCGGACCGGGCCCGCGCCGGAGGCGCACAGTCCAGTTTGTCTATTATATACCCGAAAGCCGGTCCCGTAAATATGGAAGCGGACGAATTTTCCGTATTTCCGGAGGCAGGGGAGCAATATTTGGTGCGTTCTGACCGGTTTCCGGTTTGCCGGAACGCCGGTTTCCGGAGGGCGGACGATTCATCGCTTACGCGGCGGCACTGTCCCCGTCTCCGGCATCAGGCAGCGCCCGAGCGCTTTCATGGAAGGAACGGAAAGCGGAACCCTGCGCAGATCCAGCAGCAAATTTGACATGGCATCGGCAGACCCGAACTGTCTGATTCACAGGGAACGGTATAGAGTTCCTGCCCAAAAACGGGGGCTGTCTCAAATGCGTTTGGCATTTTGAGACAGCCCCCTTCCTGTTTCGGGCTTTTTTCCACGCTTTAATCCATACATTTTGAGTTCCGTTTCGCAAAGTTACCGCTCAAATTGTTTATGGAAACCATCGAAGCGTATATAGACGCCGGTCATGGACGCTCGAAAAAACAAATCCGGGAATGGAACGCATGAAATCCGGTTCTGCCGTGCAGATGCCGTTCATTCCAGCGTGTAAGTAGCACGATTCATTTCCTCGATCGTGGTCGTACCGTCCAAAACCAGCTCACGCGCTGAATCACCCAGCGTCTGCATACCGCGCTCACATGCAGCGATTTTCAATTCCTCTGCCGTGCAGTTCCGGTTAATCATTGTCTTAAGCTCCGGCGTAAGTACAAGCACTTCATGAATGGCGATACGTCCTTTATAACCGGTTTGATTGCAATAAGGACAGCCTGTACCGCGGTGAAGCGTGGCGTGCTCGACCCCAAGCAGCGAAGCCTCTGCGCTGGTCGCCTCATAGGGCTGCGCGCATCTGGGACATACGCGCTTCACAAGACGCTGTGCCACGATCCCGGCCACTGCGCTTGTTACCATATACTTCTGGATCCCCATATCGACAAGTCGAGTCACGGAGCTTGCAGTATCGTTTGTATGCAGGGTGGAAAGGACGATATGGCCTGTGACAGCAGAACGTATGGCGATCTCGGCGGTTTCCTCGTCTCGAATCTCACCGAGCATGATGACGTCCGGGTCCTGACGAAGAATGGATCTCAGACCGCTCGCAAAGGTCATTCCTATTTTGGAATTGACCTGTACCTGGTTGACGCCGAACATCTGATACTCAACCGGGTCTTCAAGCGTTACGATGTTCTTGTCAGTGGTGTTGAAATCTTTCAGCAGTGAGTACAAAGTGGTCGTTTTACCGCTTCCGGTAGGCCCTGTGAGCAAAATGATGCCTTCCGAGATTTTCATCAGCTTTTCAATCTGCTGCATATTATAAGGAGAAAGTCCGATCTGAGACTTGTCCATAACGCCGGCATCACGGTTGAGAAGTCGGATAACGATTTTTTCTCCGAAAACGGTCGGAATCAGAGAAATACGCATATTGATAGACTGTTTGCCGTATTTCAAGCGCACACGTCCGTCCTGAGGGCGTTTTGTTTCCGCGATGTTCAAATCCGCCATAATCTTGATGCGGGTCACAATTCCGGATAATGTATTCTTCGGAAGCTGCATCGTCTCCTTCAGGTCGCCGTCAATTCTGTGACGAACGCGGATGATTTTTTCAAACGGCTCGATATGTATATCGCTCGCCTTGGTATTCACGGCATCGGCGAGTATGGAATTCACGATACGCACAATCGGAGCGCTGTCGACGTCCACGCCGGATGAACTCGTTTCATTGTCATCAGCCCTGCCGGCTGTTTCGTTGTTGAAATCCTGAATAGCCTGTTCTGTTGCTTCCGACCCGGTGTAGTACTGGTCGAGCGCCAGCTGGATCGACTGCGGAGACGCCAGAACAGCCACCGCCTTTTTCCCGGAAATAATCGAGATATCCTCTAACACCGTGAAATTGGTCGGATCAGCCATTGCTACCTCGATCTCTGTGTCAGTGACGCTCACAGGTATCACCATGTAGGTTCTGGCAATCTTCTCACTGACATACTTGAGGGCAGTGAGGTCTATGCTCACATTGTCAAGGTCAACATACTGAATCTTCATGCTTTCCGCAAGAGTTTTCAGAAAAGCGTTGTCCTCGTGTACGTTCTTTGTATCCATAATTCCACCTTCCAAAAGCTGCCTGTCCCGCTGCGTTTTCGCGTTCACGGAACCCCGATATGAATGCGTTCAGAATCCAAGCAGGTTCATAAGATAGTCCGTTACGCTCCCTCCGGCAAACGACATGATAAAAGCCGAAATACAGAGCGCCGGTCCCATGGGAATCTCCATCTGCCTGTGAATACCCTTGTTTTTTATTGCATTGATTACAATAAAAACAATGGACACATATGCGGTCATAAACACGATAATGATAATCTGCGGCCAATTGAAAATAAATCCGAAAGCGGTAAGCAGGATCACATCCCCCGGACCCAGTCCTTCTTTCTTGAAGATAAAACGGGTCACTGCGTAAATGAGTCCGAAGAACGCCGCCCCGCACAGAACGCCGAAAGCAAAATCAGAAAAGCTTCTCTTCTCCAAAATGCCGTGAATCAGCCCGGTGATCGCTATCAGACCTGAAATCAAGTCGAACATGACGCCGCTCTTAAAATCCGTCACACCGGTAATATACAGGAGTGACCAGAAAACGAGGAAGAAGATCAGATCGGTCACGCTTCCGCTCTTCACAAAAAGAACTGCGGCAAACACGAAAACCGCTCCGTTGAATATTTCGCTGAGCGGATACCAGAAGGAGAGCTTCTGTTTACAGTATCGGCATTTTCCGCCCAGAAAAATGAAGCTGAACACCGGTACAAGGTCATACCATTTGAGCGTAGTATGGCAGAAGGTGCATTCGCTGCGCGACGATATCACGCTTCGGCCTTCGGGAAGCCTGTCGGACAGAACGTTATAAAAGCTTCCCATAGCCGAACCGAAAATAAAAAACCAAATGTAAAGAAAAATGTATTTCATAATGTGTTTCGCTTATTGCATACCGTTTTATTGGATAATGCCCATGAGACAGAATACCGCAAAAATGATGATAAAGACTGCCATACTGACGAGCGGGGTCCAGTTCTTTACGGATACAGCCGCAAAAGCACCGAACCATTTCTTGGCTACTACGCTGACCTTTCCGAAAATCACCTTGCTCACTGCTTTGATTTTCTGTACCTTCACGGCGCAATCAGCCTTGCGTTTCTGAGCAAGAATACTCCGTTTTTTCTTGCTTTCCGCCTTCTTGATCGCCCTTTCACGGCTCTTTTCGAGACGCTGTGCAGATTTTTGGGCACGTTCTGCCGCCCGGATCTTTGCCTGCTCGGCTTTCTTCTTATTGCTTTCCGCTTTCTTTTCTGCCTGAATCGCTTTTTTCTGTTCGAGAACCGCCTTTTTCTCAGCCTGAAGTGCCGCTTTGGCAGCCCGTTTCTCTTCGTTCGCCGCCTGCTTTTCTGCCTTGATCGCAGCTTCGGCAGCCCGTTTCTCTTCGTTCGCGGCTCGCTTTTCAGCCAGAAGCGCAACTTTGGCAGCCCGTTTCTCTTCGCTCGCGGCCCGCTTTTCTGCCCGAATCGCAGCTTCGGCAGCCCGCTTCTCTTCGATCACAGCCCGCTTTTCTGCCCGAATCGCAGCTTCGGCAGCCCGTTTCTTTTCATCCGCAGCCCGCTTTTCCGCCTGAACCTCTGCTTTGGCTGCCTGTTTTTCCTTCTCCCGATTGAGCTTAGCCAGCTGCTTCTCTTTGGCTTCCGCCTGCTTGGCTTTTTCGCGGTTGATTTTTGCTAATTCTTTCTCTTTGGCTGCCGTCTGTTTGGCTTTTTCACGGTTGATTTTTGCCAATTCTTTCTCATTGGCTGCCGCCTGCTTTTCTTTCTTCTGACTGAGCTTGGTCTGTTTTTTCTCAAAGGCCGACTGCGATTCTGCTTCCTTCTTCCGTGGAGCTGTCTCATCCGCAAAAGCTTCTGCCGCAGTCGAAAGTCCTGTATCCTGCTCGGGCCATGTATCCGCTTGCTCGGGCATTATCTCCCTCACTTCGGGGCGTGTCTCCCTCTGCTCGGTGCGTGTCTCCCTCTGCTCAGGCCGCGTCTCCCTCTGCTCAGGCCGCGTCTCCCTCTGCTCGGGGCGTGTCTCCCTCGGTTCGGGCCGCGTTTCCCTCATTTCGGGGCGCGTCTCCCTCTGCTCAGGCCACATCTCCCTCATTTCGGGGCGTGTTTCCCTCTGCTCGGGGCGCGTCTCCCTCTGCTCGGGCCATATCTTCCTCGGCTCGGGCCGTGTCTCCCTCTGCTCGGGCCGCGTCTCCCTCGGTTCGGGGCGCGTCTCCCTCTGCTCAGGCCACATCTCCCTCATTTCGGGCCACATCTCCCTCGTTTCGGGGCGTGTCTCCCTCTGCTCGGGGCGCGTCTGTTTTTGTTCCGACTTTATCTCCTTTTGTTTGGCCCTTTTCTCCCTTCTTCTTTCCAAATTGGATTTTCTGCTGCTCCGGCCGGCGGATTGACGGTCATGATTGTCTTCCATGCCGTTCTCGTTTTCGGCATCAGACAAGCTGTCGTTCTGACCCATGTATTCGAAGGACACTTCACCGTCGGCGCCCTCAACAACGGAAAGCTTGGAGAGAACGATTCTGGAGTCCGATTCGCGTTCGTTCTTTTTTCTCCCGTTTCCGAGCCCGGATTTTTTCGTTCCGTTAGAAAATGCCTGCCCGGAAGCTGCATTCATCGACGAAGGAGACCTGTAGGCTTCTCCCGCCGCATCGTTTCCGGCTGTCTGGCTTCCGGTTTCGTCATAGGAGGGATCGTCGAGCCCGAAGTGGCTTAAAAGCTCGGAGAGAAGCGTTTCCGTTTCGGCATCCATGACTTTTTCGTCCTCTTCTTGTAAACCGGCGTCGACGTTTTTTCCCCCGGACACCGTTGAGGACGTATTTTGAAATTGTGCAGGCCTTACAGGCTGCACGGGCGCTGAGACAGCCGGTCTGAATACCTGCTGTCCGAATTGAAAACCTCTGACCGCATTTGAAGCGTTTACAGGAGGCTCTGCCGGAGCCGGAACGGGCGTATTCACACTTTGAGCGCCGGAAAGATTCCGGAACTGCGCCAACGAATATGTTGAAGCACCGGTCAGCATAGCGCTGCTCACCGGGATGGTGGCTCCGGAGGTCGTCGTAACCGTTTCGACAATACCGCTCTCTGCTCCCATCGTCACCGCAGAAATACGTCCGAAATCCAGGTCAATATCAGCATTGATTTTCAACTCCGTACCGAGAATTTCTAAAAAATCATCATACGGGGGAGCACAGTTGACAGAAGCATAGGTAGCTTCGGACGGCGCAACACCGATGCACACGTCGTTAAAATATTCCACTTCCGTTGCGGGAACGTACATCTGGTCTTTTTCATACCCGAGCAGCGTAATGGCAAGATAGCTGAAACGCAGTTCGTCCCGGCTGAATAGCGGGACTGCCGTTCTTGCGATTATATGTCCGGTATTTTTGTCCATCACCGGAAGTCTGCAGATCGTAGATGTGAGTGAAAAGGTGTGCATAGTTTTCTTTCCTTACTCCTGATCGTTATCTATTTCAGCTTCGACTTCAACTTCGTCTTCGGATGCGGCAGCGGCAAAGGATACAGATTCCGTCAGCTCAGCCAGTTTTTCCTTGGCGCGGTTACTGAGTTCCTCATTGCTGCCGTAATATGCAACCATTTTGAGATATCGAACGGCATCATCCATGCTTCCGCTGGCTATCATGCCGTCGATTTCCTCCATTACTTTTTCATTATTGCGATCATCCTTGGTATCTTCTTCGACAACCGATGAAGTGGCGTTTTCCACTTTCCTGATGAATTCGCTGGAGGGAACTGTTTCAATGGGTTTCAGTTCAAAATCCTGCATCTCGGCTTCCATATCTTCGAAATTCGGCCGTTTGGGCTTGAGGTATTTGAAGGACAATACAATGATTACGTAATTCAGCGCTATCAATATCAAAGCCGCCACAACATAACCTGCTGTTGGGGCAAGAGGAGCCAGAAAATCTGCAATCCGTCTCGATAACGGCAGATAAAACACAGCCGATACGACCTGTGCCAGAACGGATACCATCCACGGTATTATCGGTCGTCCCCCGCGCCGGACAGCAAGGTAAACAATAAGATAATAGACGGCGCCAAGAGCTATGACAAGTATATACGATTTCTGCATATCTTTACATCCATTCGATAATAACGATTATTTATTCCACACGAAAAGCTTTTCAAGGAAGGTACTGGGCGCCAGGTAAGACTCGTCAATAAACTTCAAGGGAAGCACATACTCAGTCAGCGTATCCGGTTCCCAGTCATCCTGTGTGATACCGTCCGCGTTGACAAGATCAACGAATATGAGATCGATGGTCATATCCACCGCAGGATCGTCGGGATAATCCGGGTAGTGCATGGTTTCGTTTTCCGGTATGCCGATGTTGAAGTTACGGCAGATTTGGCATTTGTCTTTGCTGCTGATGATATTCAGCAGACTTTTCGTGTCTGAATATGCGCCGTTGAGTTTGAGATTGATCGTATAGGTTTTGTATAATCTTCCCGCCGCGTCTGCGGAAGCATTGGATTCGTCCGCTATCACGGAACGAATGAACTCCGTCAGATCGCCGTCGTTCAGCGCATCGGAATCCTTCATGTTCTCGTCGTCAGCCAGCATTTCTGCGAACGCCTCTTTATACTGGTATGCGTCTCCGGCTACGCCTTTGATGAGAACGCCTTCACTCGTTGAAGTGACAAGGAAATCATAGTCGGTGGCCTCGAGGTCGGTTCTGACGATTTCCAGAAAATCCTCCTGATTGGCGTTTACATGGAAATTCTCGAGCTCGTCCGTTATGCCGCGCTGAAGAGCCGCGGCGCGATTTGCTTTGGCGCCATAGGAAAAGATGCGATCCTGCGTCAGCCTGATTTCATTATCACGGAGATTTACGTTTGTTTTCAGCTGTCCGATTTCGCTTTTAAGCGGCTTTGCCAGATACGTAATTCCCAGATAGATGAGAAGCGCCGTGACCAGAACGAGCAGGATACTGATTTCTGAAGATTTTGATGTTTTTTTCATTGTACGGTCTCCGTTTCCTCAGCTTCTTCTTCGGCTGCCTGGGAGGCGAGCGTCAGGCTGATGTCGAACTCGACCCGTTCGACTTCGTCTTCAATCCCGACCTTCTTCGTGGTGGAAACCAGAATATGCGAATAATTTCCGGATGCACGAAGAGCCGTTTCGATTTCGATTATGTCAGACAGCGTGTCGGCGTGTCCTACGATGTTCAGATTGCGGGAATCCAGATTGATACTGGTAAGATAGGCTCCGGGAACGAGGCAGGCGTCAAGGTCGTTCAGGACCTTGTCGCTGACGGTAGATATTTCACCGCTTCCAAGCAGGTCGCCGAAACGGAGAAACATATAGTTGTCTTCAAAGGCTTTGATATCCTTTTCCAGCTTGCTTAAGTCGTTCTGCTGCGCACGGAACTGAGGATTGCCTGAAAGCTCACTGAGATAATCGAGCTTGTTCTGATAAAAATTCCGCTGAACAACCAGTGAAAGGTAATACCCGCCGAACGCGATCAGCGCAATAGCCACAAGCACGACAACGCCGATGATCGTGGATTTTCCGCCTTTCTGAGCCTTCTGATATTTCTCAAAATAGTTAAAATAATTCACGCGGATCACCTCAATTCATAAGAAGCAGATTCAGCGCATTGAAAAACTGGGGAATCGCATTGTTCTTTGCGTTGTAAATCGAGTTGAGATCAAAGCAGTCGGATTTCTGAATGATCGACGATTCCTTCTTTGTAACGCTCTGCACGTATTTTACGAGCCATACAAGCTGGAAACTGCCTCCGTAAAGGTAAATATGGCTGACCTTCTGCGTCGGATTCTCGATATCGAACCGGGTAATGATACTGTTGATTTTTGAAAGCCATTCCTCCACAACCATGGAGAACGCGGTCGCCTTTGGATTATAGTCGGCTTCATTGATGATGCCGTAAATCTGCGAAGGCTGAACGAGAAGCTTATTCGGGTTTTTCGGGTCTGCGATCTGCGCACCGAGGAAGTTCTTGGCTTCCGCTACCAGCCGGTTGTCACCGTTGTCGATGTGCGAAACGCCAAGCAGTCTTCCGTCGCGGCAGATATAGATATCGCTGGAATTCATACCATAGTCGATATAGGCGGCAGTACGTCCGTTCGACGCGCTGCTCACCTCGATATCAGCCGCCGCAAAGCGTTTCACGCCGTTGGCGTTGACGTCGAGAACGTAGGGACGGAGCTTGAGGGAGCGGATAAGGTCATAGTAAACGGACGCCACCTCGTCGCGGATGGCAACGACACGGACCGTACAGACCCTTCCGTCATCGGTTTCCTTAATGTCAAGAAGCTCATGCTGAAAAATATATGCGTCCGGGTCAAGCGCCAGATTCGTGCACATTTCCTGACCGGCGATTCCGTTTCGGTCATATGCGTCCTCTATGTAGGGGATATCGAACTGTCTGCTGAGACAGCTTCTTTCCCCGACGGAGCATACGGCAACCTGATCGTTGGGAACGATATTCTTCAGTGCGAACTCGCGCTTGATGCGGCTGCTCCACTGTTTTACATTTGACTTGTCGAGCTTCGTGTCCTGCTCATCATTTTCGATAATAATCATATTACGAATCTCAAAGCCGTTTTTCTGGATTTTTGCCACAACAATCTTGATTGCGTATTCGCCGAAATCGAACGCAAAGCAGAGTTTTCCGCGAGCAACAGTGCGGAAGCTCTTCTGCTGCTTGTGTTTCGTGGACATTGCTTTTTTCAGCATGTCCTGTAACTTTTTATCTTCTGCCATATCAGATTATCCCATTTCTTTTATTTTACAAGAATATTTCCCGCATCAGGGTTCTTCCGGCGTTTCCGGCTCTTCCGGCGTTTCCGGCTCTTCCGGCGTCTCCGGTTCTTCCGGCGTCTCCGGTTCTTCCGGCGTTTCCGGTTCTTCCGGCGTCTCCGGTTCTTCCGGCGTTTCCGGCTCTTCCGGCGTTTCCGGCTCTTCCGGCGTTTCCGGTTCTTCCGGCGTTGGGGTCGGCTCCGGCTCCGGCGTTGGGGTCGGCTCCGGCTCCGGCGTTGGGGTCGGCTCCGGCTCCGGCGTTGGGGTCGGCTCCGGCTCCGGCGTTGGGGACGGCTCCGGTTCTTCTTCCGGTTCTTCCTCAGCGTAAGGATCCGGAATAATGTTACCGAATTCATCGATGAAGTTTCCGTCGTCGTCGATGTAGATCGCGCCTTCGACGGGCGCTTCCTCCGTCACGGGCTGGCTGTCGTCTATGCTGTATTTATCGCGGAGATACTGAATGATCTCATTGATTTCGGACGACGTGGTCTTGCGGACGATCATGATTTCCGCAAGATCGAAATTTCCGCCGCCGAGGTTGAAATAACTCAGATTATGCGGAAAATCGGCATAAATGATCTGCCAGCCGGTAATACCGCCCTTGGCTGTTGCAAAGGCGTTGCTGTTCGCACCGACGCTGTTTCCGTGAACGGTGGCGAAACCGATATCATGATCCTCATTGTTGCGCACCACGAAGAAGATATGCTCCTGTCCCTTGGGGACGATGTTGTAAGACTTCATGCTTGTGGTGGAATCAAAGGAAATGAACCGCGTGTACGCTTTGTTGAAGCTCTGATAATACGTGGCGTCGCCCTTGAGATCAATTACAGGCGCCGAGCCTGATTCGGCATACAGATAGGATTCCTTGCCTGCCTCGTTGCCGATACCGAGGTTTTCGAGTTTGGTGACGACCGTTCGTCCCGAGGCATTGTAATCCAGCGAGAGAAGCGAAGGATCCAGAATCACATAATAAGCGCCCGCTGCAATCGGAGGCCGGTCGTCAATATAAATGACGTTGCTGACCGCAGGAGAACCGAGCTTTCCGCCTCCCTGCGTACTGATGGGCGTGGCTGTGCAGATCACGAATTTCCCCATGCACTTTGTATATACTTCGCCTGTGAGCTGAAGCGTCGAGGAAACCTGACCGCTCAGCGCATCAAAGTCATTGGGAAATGCCGCAAGAAGCGTGCCGCGCTGGATCTCTTCCGGCCCCATGGTCCCGTCCTTGTAATACAGGGTATGGAAGCTGCCGTTGGAGACATACCATTGATACTTCGTGTCAGAAAGATATTCCTTGTTCTTGTCGAGGTATTGCGGATAGAAGGATTTCAGTGTTTTGCCGCTGCTGCCGGTAAGGATCGTGACCGGATTGGTCTGGCTGTTGTGCGAGCTCTCATCGATCCGGAAGCTGCTGATAAAGGGGACGGGGATCTCAAGCCGCACATCGTTGACAATACCGGCATATACGGATATTTCACCGACCTCGTCTATCGTACAGTCCTTCCGGAAGCCGTAAACATCGAGATGCTTCCCGAACAGCGAGACGGGACGCGAAGCCGAACCGCAAAGCGCGACGATATTCGCGTCGATCGCGGCAAGGCGATTGGCCAGCTCCGCCTGAAGCTCAGGAGATTGGATATCCTCATTGATGATGCTGTATTTCTCCTTGAGAAGAATGTCCAGATCATCCAGATTGGTCTCGATATCGCTCTGGACGCTGTAATAGAGTTCCGGAAGGTCGGCGAGCTTCATCGACGTGGAGTAGGATGAAGCAACAGAATTGAAAAGAAACATGCCAACCAGAGAAATAAGAACCAGCGCGATGATAACCTCTATCAGGGTGAAGCCGCGTCTGAAAACCGTTATTCTCTGTTTTCCATTCACGTTATTCATATTCTTCCTGCCTTTATGCTCCGGGGCCTTCATAGGTCCACACAATTTGGTTGATTTCTGCCGCGATCTGGGATATGGCTTCGCTATAATCCTTGATTCCCTTGATCTCATACTTTGTGCAGCGCTGGCTGCCTTCCGCATCGGTCCCGAATCCGTTCACGATGGCGGTCATGTCTGTCAGGATCCCGCTGCATCGAGTATTATAATCCGCTGTCGATTCGTTTGCAAGCTTTGTTCCGTAAAGACCGAGCACATATCCCTTGACGATCGTGTCGCTCGACGAGGAGCAGAACTTACTTACGATCTTATCGGCTGAATAATTCGCATACGCACGGCTTCCTCCGGCGCCGTCATCATAGACAAGCTGCTGGATATCATGTACGTCTGAAATATCGCCGCTAAACAGCTCGTATTCTCCTACGTTCGCCGTATCGACGCAGACCGCTTCCACGTCGTCCGCAAAGCGATAGATCCGCTCCTCGGTCGTATACTTACCGCTTCGGCTCCACATATTGGCCGGACCGTCGGTAACAAGCACCACGAAGATCTGTTTTGCGGGTTCCTCGCCCGCCGCAGCCTTCGCCGCGTTGTATTCCTCGATCCGCTGCCGCGCCATCCGGAGACTGTCGCCCACGTTGGACACGCCGTAAGGCGTATAGCAGTCAAAGGTGTCGACCAGAGCATCCTTGTTTGCCAGACCGTTCACGATGCCGCTGACCGGCGTTTCTCCGGAGATCAGATTCCCCACATATTCGCCGCAGACGGAGTAGGGAATAATGCCGATGTCGATCTTATCGTTCTTGGAAAGATCCGTCACCAGATTCTTCAGGTACTTCCTCGTGTATTCGATCTTGGTGCCTCCGGCGAACTGGTCGGTCATGCTGGCGGAAAAGTCGCAGAGGATCAGCACGGTAGCGCCGGACTGATCGACCGTTGCGCCGTCTGCCGCCTGCGTCAGATAATCAGAGCGGTACGCGATGGCGACTGCGGGATCGGAAGCGCTTCCGCGGTAAATGACCTGAACGGCGTTCACCGCTTCCAGAAGCGTCGAAAGCTGCTTCTCGGTAAAGGCCGCGCCTCCCGAAGCCGGCGTCACATTCGACTGGAACGAAAAGGCGAGCGTCTGCGTAAGCGTGTTCGTGGAGCTCGTGGGCGAAAAGACCAGCGAATACTCGTGTACGTTTCCCGTGAAATCGGTATAGGCGTGTCCGATGATCTGTTGGAGGTAATAATTTCCGTCCGTATCTCCCGTAACGGCAGGCTCGAGGAGATTGCAGTCATTCGGGATCACGGCGGGCGGCGCCGTCCCGCAGCAGGTAATATGTACCAGTGCGTCGGCATGTTCGATTTCTTTTCCCGTAACGCTGGCGCCTGCGGGAATATGCACGTCGTTCATCAGTCCCAGATAGTCCCATCCGGCAGTCAGATTGTTTTCCCGGAACGAGGACTGCTTGACGGTATAAACGATACCGCTGTTCCGTATCGCCTGATTCACTTTCGTGATAAAGGCGGAATCGAATGCCGTTGAATCAAGGCTCTGATTTGACGAGACAAACCCGTTCACCATGAACGCTACCATTGCGACGGCAAGCCCCGCGACCAGCGCCATGACCATCATGGCCACCAGGATCTCCACCAGTGAGGACCCGTGGTGCGCCCGCCGGAAGCTGCCGCGCCGGACCTTTTCCGTCCTGTGTCCGGAATGCCGGATATCCGTTTTTGTGTTTTTCATAGCTGTTTCTCAAATCTCATTTTTCGATTTCATCAACTGGGTTCCTCTCCGTCTGTCAGAAATCGGACGGGCTGATGTTGTAGAGACGAACGTCGGAATTTTCCGCCATCACGTAGGAATGACTCTCGTAGGTATACGAATGATCCTTGCTTTCCGCTCTCGGATCATGGATGACCGTCGTCACGGTAATGGCGATAAAATCCTTGTTTTCGTTGAAGTAAAGGTGATTTTCCTTTCTCAGCGTGATGGTACTGACGCCGACCTGAACGGAACCGTCCAAATGCGTGAAAGTATCGGTTTTGGGCGCTGTCGTGCTCTTCATCGCGTTGAAAAGCTCCTCCTCGTCGATCAGGAGAGCGGCGACGGCTGCGCTGGTCGCCTCGTTGTTGAGATAATACGCCTTTGTCTGCAGCGAATAACTGTCCATCTGGTAAACACCGGTACGGAGTGAACTGATGATGATCGCCGTGAAAAGGGAGATGAACAGAAGAAGCCCGACAACGTACATGAGCCCCGCGCCGCGGCGGCGTCCGAGCATATGCCTGCTGTTTTTTCCGGATTTTTCATCAAGCGGCTTCTGCCTGTCCGATATTCTGATCGGCCCGTTCATTGCTGTTGTTCCTTCCCCGAAATTCTTTTCTTTTGGTGCCGTTTTTTCCCGCGGCATTCCCGGCTTTTCCGGGAGCCGCGCCGTACACCGCCTCGTAATGCGTGATATCGATTTATTTTATTGCATTAATTAAATTCGTTCGCGCACGTGCGCGGAAGCGAGGATCCGCGGGCGAGTCCGCGGCGGCGTCCGAATGGTCTTTTTTTCGCAGTTTTCTCCGAAACCTCGCGGCGGAGTCAGATACTTCCCCCCGCAGCTCGCCCGGAGCGCCGGGAAAGACGGGAAAACGGTCTCCGTTTCCAGTATTTACCGGCAGATATGCGAAAAAAATCCTTTTGTGGAGATAAAATCCACGCGAAGACGGCATAAAACAGATAACAACCTTGCCCCGGAATACCGCCCTTGCGGGCGGTACTCCGAAGCAAAGCATTCAGCAGAGTTGATACGTATATTTGATTTCAAATGATGTATTGAATATATTCCTCAGTTTCAGCCGGTCGATTAGCTCCAGGACATGCTGCTCTGGTGGGTGCTATCCTCGGGGAAGTAATAAGTGAAGGTCTGTCCGCCGATCGAGCAGGTAGCCGTGAACAGGAAGTCAGAGCCGTCAGCAGCACTGCCAGTAATGTTATAGGTAGCGCTGGTCGGAGTGCCGGAAAGGCCAGCCCAGCCGCCGTTGATGTAGTTGTCGAGAACAGTACCAGTATCGCCATCAGACATCGCAGGAGGATAATCGCCGGCGTGGGCAGCCTGATACATACCGATCGCGGAGGTAACGGTCTTGCAGTTGGAGGTGAAGGTCTTGAGCTTGGCGTCGTCGGTGACGTTGTTGAACTGGGGGATAATCATCAGAGCGAGGATTCCGATGATCGCAACAACGATCACGAGTTCGATGAGGGTAAAGCCCTTGCGCTTGTTGAGTTTCTTCATTTTCTTTTCTCCTTTAAAAATAATTTTTATTAATAACGTGCCTCTGCTATGCACCGTTATTCGGGGATTCAGTCAGGTCCGGGAATTCGAACCTGTGGGTCTCGCCGTGGAGGTCTGTGTACGACGCCGTAAAAACGCCGTCCTGATATTCATATTCCGCGCCCTTCGGCCGCCCTTCCAGCATGGACCAGCCGCCCACGAAATATTTCGCAATGTCATCCTTGCTTTCGGGAAAATCACCGTTTATCAGCTGGTAGAAGGTGATGGACTCCGTGACCTCGCGGCACATACCGCGGAACTCGTCGACCCGCTTGAAGGTTGTCACCTCGCGCAGTACGTATACGAGAGCCGTAATCAGAACCGCTGCGATCAGCAGGATAATCAGTACGGCGACGATGGAAAACGCACGCCGATTGGTACGCAGCTTTTCGTTTGTGTCTTTCATGTCTTTCGTGCTCATATCGAGTTCTGCATGGCGGTGATCGCGCCGAACATGGGGGCGTAAAGAGCCATGACGATGACGCCGATCAGAAGTCCCACGAGCACGATCATAACCGGTTCGATCAGTGTCATGAGCTGAGAAATCGCGGAGTCTGTCTCCTCGTCGAAATAATCGGCGGTTTTGGAGAGCATGGATTCCAGATTACCGGAGCTTTCACCGACGCTGATCATCGAGGTCAGCAGCTGCGGGAAAATGGGACATTCCTCCATTACATCCGCAAAACCGCGTCCCTGGCTGATGCCGAGAATGACCTGATCGATATACTGGTTGGCGTATGCGTTCAGGACGTTGTTCTTGGTATATTCAAGCGCCTGTACGATCGGAACGCCGCTGGATATCAGGGTATAAAGGGTGCGAGCAAAACGGGAAGACATGAGCTTCTGCATCGGGTCCCTGATGCCCGGCATCGTCAGCTTCAGCTTATCGATCTGGTAAACGACCGATTTCATCTTCAGCACCCGAATCAGGGCCACCACGATAATGGGAATGATAAGGACCAGAACATACCATCTTTTGGTGATGAAGGTACTCAGCTTCAGCAGTCCCGCCGTCAATGCGGGAAGCTCGCTGCCCAGCGAATTGAACACGTCCACAAAAGAGGGGACGATCTTAATCAGCATGAAAACACAGGCGCCGATTGCGATGATAATCAGCACGATCGGGTAGGTCAGCGCTCCTTTGATCTTCTGTCTGGTCTTTGCGTCGCGCTCATACTGATCCGCCATTTTGTTCATGATGCCGCTGAAATCGCCGGTGATTTCGCCGACCTTTACCATTTCGATCAGCATCTCAGGGAACTGCCCTTCCTGTTTTTCCATTGCATCGGAAAGGGACGCGCCCGACTGGACCTCTGCCGAAAGGTTTGCCATGATTTCCTTGAAAAGTGCTTCTTTGCTCTGCGACGCGACAATGTCAAAGCATTTGACCATCGGAATGCCGGAAACCAGCAGCGTTGACATCTGGCGGCAGAAAAGCGTGATGGATTTTTTGGAGAGATGCTTGCTTCCGATCTTCATATTAAGAACGGAACTTCTGACCTCCTCCACATTGATAACTTTGTATCCGCGGCCTCGCAGCGAGGCCACAAGCTCATCCTTTGAGCTCGACTGAATGGTCTCTTCTTTTACAGAGCCTCTCTCAGTCATATATCGACAGCGAAACTGTGCCATTTTATCTCCCATAAGGAGGACAACCGGACTCATCTACCGAGCTGACGCCGAACCTCCTGCATATCAACACAATACTTATACATCGTATGCTCATCTATCCGCCCGTCACGGAAAAGGTTTACCAGCGACTGATCCATGGAAATCATACCCCCGGCCTGGCCGAGCTGGATCAGGTTCTGAAGCTGGCTTGCTTTGCCATCTCTGATCAGATTGGATATGGCGTGATTTGTGACCATGATTTCAAGGGCAAGCTCCCGACCGTTGTTCATGCGGTTCGGAAGAAGCTGCTGGGAAATTACCGCTTCCAGAACCGTACTGAGCTGTACTCTGACCTGAGACTGCTGCTCGGCGGGGAACACGTCCACGACTCTGTCGATGGTTTTCGCGGCGCCGATGGTATGTACGGTGGAAAGAACAAGGTGCCCTGTTTCGGCTGCGGTAAGCGCTGCGTTGATGGTTTCAAGGTCGCGCATCTCGCCAACCATTATCACGTCGATATCCTCTCGCAGCGCACTTCGGATCGCAGAATCAAAACTTGAAGTGTCACTGCCGAGCTGCCGCTGATTGACGATCCCGTTTCCGTGGGGGAAGATGAATTCGATGGGGTCCTCAATCGTGATAATGTGCTCGTTTCTCGTCCGGAGCATGAATTCGATCATGGCGGCCAGCGTTGTGGTTTTGCCGCTTCCCGTAGGACCTGTGACCAGAATGAGACCGGAACGTTTCATGCAGAGCGAGCGGAAGATCGCGGGGAGGCCAAGCGTTTCCAGCGTGGGAAGCTTTGAGGTAATCAGTCTCATGACGATGCCCACATTATTTTTCTGACGGAACACGTTTACGCGGAAGTTGTGCTCGTCGTCATGCGTATAAGAGGTATCGTATTCACCTTTCTCAATGAACTTGGCGTACTGCTCCTCGCTCAGGATGATCTTTGCATATAAGGTACAGAGCTTGTTGTTCAAAGGGAACTTTCCCAGATAAATGAGCTTGCCGTTGACTCTGATCGTAGGCGGGATGCCTACTGCAAGGTGTACATCGGAAGCGTTTTCGGAAATCGCCTCATCCAGAATACTGTTGAGCGTCGAGGCCGTTGTTTCCTTGAGAATCTTTTCGTCGTTCGAGATATCCAACTTTCTTTCCCTTCGTCATTTCATCTCACCGGAAAATTTCGGTATCCGAAAACCGTCTGAGTTCCCTGCAATCAAGCCGATGAGGTTCAGCGGTTTCGCGTTTCGTGCCTTCATTGTAGCAATCACGCGTGACAGACTCCGAATTTTTCGGTGACAAAATCGTAATTCTCAAAATTTTTTTCAACTTTTCTCACAAAAAACCTGAAAGAGCGCTAAAACGGGGAAAACAAGGGGCAAAATTGCGTGTTTTCATTGCAGCCGCATCCCTCCTCTCAGGGAAAGTACGAAAATCTGGATTCCTTCAGACCGGCTGCCATCGATTTTCTGTGTCGGCAGGACCCTCATCGAAGTGAAAATTCGCTCTGAAGAAGCCGTTTTCGTCCCATAACCCGGATTTTTCAGCGTGACAGTAACGTTACCGGATGGGGAAATATACGTTTTTTTCCGTAACGCTGCTGTCGTTATCCATTGGCAGCAGAAGAAAGCATCCTCCGGCGCGGCATTTCACCACACGGTTCGATCTTCTTTGAGGTGCGCGAAGGTGTACTCGCTCCAGCTGTAATCGATCATATATGCGTCGGTAAACAGTGCTTTGTTCTTAACGCGGTCATTCATGTACTCAATGTAGTCGCACTTGAACTTCTCCGGGATGATCCGGCGTTTGCCGTTGGTGCTTTCCATGATGTTTACGATCCCGTTTTCCTCCAGCGTGCGTTTCAGCCGGCAGGCGACCTGTCTGCAGCGGGCCATGGTGACGCGGTTTGCAGGCTCATCCTCCCACAGATAGGAAATCATCTCGCTGTTGGTAACGTATCCGCCGCGCCGGTCAACAAGAACGGCCAGCATTTCCTTTGCCTTGCTGTTCTGGAAGGCGATGGGAATGCCGTCAACGAAGACGTCGAAATGGCCGAATGCGCGGATCGAAACGTCATGTATGCCGACGGTGTATCCGCCGGTCTCGGCTTCCGATAGCTCCCTGTAAATCATGACATAGGCTTTGAACTCCCCGGTCTTGTCGTTTCGGCTCAGAACCGCCTTGACGGAGAAGGGTTCATATTCTCCGTCTCCGACAGAACCCTGGAACTCCATGGAATGCTCGCTGACGCCGGATTCAAATGCGGACCGCAGACGCATCGCGTCCAGAAGATCAAAGAATTCGGCGGCGTTGTCACGGTGAATGTATCCGGAGCTTACCCATTGATATTTCGTTTTGGTGAAGGAAGAGACGTCTTCCACCGACCAGCAATCATCCGGGTCGGATTCAAATTCCACGGAATCGGTTGTCAGATTGACAACCAGCAGCTTATTGCGTCTGCCGTTTGCAGAAGTATCCGCGCTCTCTGTCTGATTCTCCAGCTCGTTGAAAACAATGACAGCGGAAACCGGTTTTTCCCTGAAATCGCAGTATGTCCTGTACGTGCAGGAAAACCGTTTCTTTTTATCGTCATTGGTTCTGAAGGTGATAACGGCGGGCGCTTCTTCGTCCTGCGGGATCCCGCTTTCAATGGATGTTACCAGCTTGTAATATTCAGGAAGCGAATCCGAATCCACAATACCGTGATGGACCATATACTCCGGGGAATGTCCGTTGATAATATCGGCAAATTCATCATTGAATCCGGAAAGCAGTTTGAGCTTGCGGTCATCGATCCGGTATTCGATCGCATTGATGGAGCGCATTTCCCCAAGGTATGCGAGCTTCTCCCTGTAGACCCGGTTCTCCGCGTCGAGCAGATACATTCTGCTGACGTCGCTGAGGATGCAGTAATAAATGACCGTCCCCTTCTCCTCGCTGTAATAGGTTCCGTGAACGTTGATCCACATCTCGTCGCCGTCGAACCGAAACGCATGACCTGTATAGGAAATGACCGAACGGTCGGAAGCCGATTTCGTAAAATCGTCAATAACCGCCTTTTTTTCTTCGTGGGAAAAACCGTAAATGATCGACTGCCCGATCGCCTGTTCTCTCGTGGTTCTCATGAACCGGAAAAAGTCCTGATTCGCATCGAGCAAAAGAATGTCATTTGCCACAAAGGCCCATTTACAGATGTAACCCGGCATATTCTGGATCGCAAGGTCGAGATTCCGCTGAAGCTGAATCTCATCCGTTTTTTCCGTCGTTATATCTTTTTCCGTGAGAAATACACGCAGATCATACTCTTCCTTCTCTCGAAGGGCGGAAACCGTCATGCGCCGCCAGAAAATCTCGTCGTTTTCCTGCGTGGGATAATCAAGGGACACTTTTGAGTCCCGATCCGCAAGCTGCGTCCTGAGCTTATCGCGGGAAAACTTCTCATTGAATTCCGCCTTAACGGCAGGGTCCGAAATGCTCGCGGCCTTTCCGGCGAGAAAATCGACATAGGAAATACCGGGATCTGTGCGGACCACGTCGCCGTTCTTCGTGGCAATGAAGGTACAGGAGTTCTCATCCAGATTACAGGTCACAAGGCACAGGCAGCTTTCAAGCATGGAATGGATCAGAAGCTCGTTCTCATACATTATGTGGTTCTTTTCGGCATACTGCAAGGTATCATCCTTTACAGTGCCGAAAACCCCGGTAACGCGCCCGGACCGGTCGAAAATGGGGATCATGGAAATCGTCAGAAACTTGATGCTGCGGCCCCGGCCGATGCTCAGCGTAACATCGGCAAATTTTTTTGTATAAAGCACTCGATGATAGGTATTGAGAAGCGCGGAATATTCGAAATTCGGGTTGCTGTCAATGCGTTTATCAAGTTCACTGAACCATGTCTGCGGCAGATGGTATCCGAGTATTTTATCAACCCCGTCCGAACAGATCAGCTTCATGGAGCGAATGTCATACTCGAATCTGCCGCCGCCGGTCTGCGCGATATAGTTGTTGACGCGGGTCAGATTTTCCCGGATCTCCCTTGTACGTTTGCGGTTGTTATGAAAAACAAAAATCATAACTATGAAAACAAAACCGGTGACTGCCAAAAACAATACGGCGATAATCCGGAAAATGAGAATGACGCCGGCAAGACCGTCCATATATTTTTCGGAAGCCGTGGTCCCGTCCATATAAATGTACACAAACCAGTCCCCGCCATTGACCGGACGCAAAGAAAGGAAACCCGGCTCCTCTGCCACAAAATCAATATCGCCGCCCTTGCCCGAAGCTACGCTGTCAAACACGGTTATTGCAGATTCCGGTTTTCCGAACAAACCGTACAGATTGGCATGAAGCGGAAAATGCTCGCCATGCTCATTGATAATCATGCCGTTTGCATCCGTGATAAAGACTTCCTTGCCATTACCGTAGCTTCCGCTGGTCCAAAGCTCCTCATCCAGTATCGCGGGCTTAATGCTTCCGAAAAGAACGCCGGTGATCTGCCCGCCGGAAACCAGCGGAACAGCCAGAATAAACTGGGGATCTTCGGACACGGCTGTTTTCACTTTATAGCTCAGCGCACGTGCGTCAGCCGAAGAAACCGCCTCTATGAAATAACCGCTCGATGATACGTTTGAAGAAAGCACGGCTTCATCGCTTCTCACGAAATATTCGATGTTGCCCTCACTGTCTGTGACCGCAACCGTGCAGTATTCATGACCTTTCAGGATCGTAGTAAGGAAAGCGCTCGGATCAAGATGCTGGCTCATAAGCTGCACTGTATATACCGCAGCATTTTCCAAATCGGAGAAGCGTTCATCCAGCATCTGATCGATATGTCCGGCATTCAAAGACGCTTCTTCGCGGATTTCCACCTTGGCACGGTCCTCAATGTTCCGGACAACGGTATTATGTACCATAACATACGAGATGATAATAAATGCAACCACAATCAGGAAGGCAAATATAAAAACAACTATGTATTTAGCACTCTCAAAACGTTCCTGCAAACGCATCGTCCGAGCAAGCAAATCTGGCACCCCCTTTCGAAATACTTGTGAAAGGCTTGCCTGTCCCTCACAGAACCGAACGTTCGGTTTTCCCGCATACGGTATCAGACCAACGTCGGTTTCCGGTTCCAAATATCGTTTATGAAATGCGGCTCGGCAGCACGGTAATTCCGAATCCGCAAATAAGTCCTGTGCCGCCCGCTCCTCTTTTGATGCCTCTCATTCAGCACCCTATAGCAAGCGAATTTGGTATGCTTCAGGAATGTGTATATGCTTGCCGCCTGTTCCATAGCGGCAGAAATTCCTCCGCAGGGCTTTGCCCATTTTTCAGATTAATAATTATTATGTCATATGAGAACACTTGCGTCAATATGTCAAATGGATAAAAAATCAAAAAAAATCAAAATTTTCAACAAAAACACCGCCAGTGCGTTCTCAAAGCAAGTTCCACGGCGGAAATTCTGCCGGAATTTTCCACTTGAAGGAATTATCGGAAGAATTTTAGCCGGGAAAAAGAGGCTCTGACAGCGGGAAACAGGGAAATGAAAAAAACAGGCGCCTGACGCCTGATGACCGGAGAAACTATGCGGGCCGTCGGGAAAGTCTGAAACGCGGCGGAATTTTTAATCCGCCGCGTTCCTGCGTGTTAAATGCGTGTCAAAAAAGCCCAAGGACCTTTTTGGAAAGGCTGCGGGCTGCTGCCCGCACTTCGTCGCTGCACGAGATCACGGCTTCGCAAGCCCGCAAGCGGTCTTGCTCAGAAGTGACTCGGCTGCTCCTCTCCAAATCGCACCCGCTTCGCTGGGCTGCGATTTGGTTTCAGCCTTTATGATAAGCGACCCATTCCTTCTTCAGGGCGCTGCACGCGGTCTTGGAGGGGTAGAGCATGGTGCCGTCGTTCAGGAGGACGCTTTCGCAGTCCATCTGGTCGATGCAGGTGAGATTCACCACCATGCTGATGCCGCAGAGAACGAAGCGGCTGTCCCGCAGGACCGGGGCCACGGCCTCCCGGAAGGGGACGCGGATCACCAGTCCGTCCACATCGCTGCCCCGGACGAGATGATAGTGCAGGGCGCGGTTTTTCAGGCTGATGAATTGCAGATCGTTCAGCGAAACGCGCACCTCGCCCTCCTTCGTGCGGACGACGACGAACTGCCCCTCTGCGCTCTGCAGCGACGCGGTCGCCCGGTCCAGCACGGAAAAGAGCTTATATCGGTCCAGCGGCTTCATGAGATAGTGGAACGCATTCACATCATAGGACGCCAGCGCATAGTCCACCGTAGCGGTGAGGAAGATGATGATGCCCTCCTCATGGAGCATCCGCAGCGTCGTGGCGACCTCCATCCCGTTCACGCCGGGCATGATGAGGTCCAGAATGTAGATATCGAAGCTGCTGCCCT
>JAZRXB010000260.1:0-16131 GCA_045600005.1 Eubacteriales bacterium
GAGAATGCCGCGGCTGACCGCTTTGCCGAACTCGCGTCCGATGCTGGTCATCGCGGAGCTTGTCACCTTGGAGACAGCCGACGAGGTTTTCTTCTTCGCTGCCGCCTTTTTCTTTTCCGCTTCCTTTTCGGCTTTGGCGTCCGCCGCCGCTTTTTCCTTCGCGGCTTTGGCTTCCGCCTTTGTCTTTTCCGCTTCTTCCTTTTCCCTTGCGGCTTCGGCGTCCTCTTTTTCCTTCGCGGCGGTCAGGATCTCATAGGCCGACTCGTTGTCGACCGCCGTTTCGTATTTGCCGAACAGATCGTCCGCGTGGATCTCCGCTTTGCGGCGGTCGTCGTCGATCGCGCCCATGCTCGACTGAGGCGGCAGGATCGTCGCCTTTTCGACGATATTCGGGCGGCCCTTTTCATCGAGGAAGCTGATGAGCGCTTCGCCGGTCCCGAGTTCGGTGATCGCCTCCTCGGTGTCGAACGCCGGGTTGACGCGGAAGGTCTGCGCGGCGGCGCGGATGGCTTTCTGCTCGGCGGGCGTGTAGGCGCGGAGCGCGTGCTGCACGCGGTTGCCGAGCTGAGCCAGCAGCTTGTCCGGCATGTCGGACGGCTGCTGCGTGATGAAGTAAATGCCGACGCCCTTCGAGCGGATCAGCTTGACGACCTGCTCGACCTTTTCGACCAGCGCCTTCGGCGCGCCCTCGAACAGCAGATGCGCTTCGTCAAAGAAGAAGACGAGCTTCGGCTTGTCGAGGTCTCCGACCTCCGGCAGCTCCTCGAACAGCTCGGCGAGCAGCCAGAGCATGAACGTCGAGTAGAGAAGCGGAGACTGGAAGAGCTTCGCACAGTGGAAAATATTGATGTATCCGCGCCCCGATCCGTCGGTCTGCATCCAGTCGGAAAGCTGGATGTCCGGCTCGCCGAAGAAGAGCGTGCCGCCCGCGTCCTCAAGCTGTAAGAGAGCGCGCTGGATCGCGCCCGCCGACTGCTTCGAGACGTTGCCGTATTCGTTCAGTAACTCCGCCGAATGCTCGGTGACATAGGCGACCATCGAGCGCAGGTCCTTGAGGTCGATCAGAAGCCAGCCCCTGTCGTCCGCGACGCGGAAGACGATGGACAGCACGCCGGTCTGCACCTCGGTCAGTCCGAGCAGACGTGCCAGCATCGTTGCGCCCATGTCGCTGACCGTCGTGCGGACGGGATGTCCGCCCTCGCCGTAAACGTCCCAGAACCGGACAGGATACGCCTTCGCCGGGAAATCCGCCGCATCGACGCCGACGTTCGCCAGCCGGGACGTGATGTTTTCGTTGATGTCGCCCCGCTTCACACAGCCGGCGAGGTCGCCCTTGACGTCGGCTAAAAAGACCGGAACGCCGAGGTCGGAGAAGGATTCCGCCATGACCTTGAGCGTGACCGTCTTGCCGGTGCCGGTCGCGCCCGCGATCAGACCGTGGCGGTTCGCCATATTCGGAAGGATGGCACAGGACGCGCCGACGCTTCCGTCCGCGCCGACCGGTCCTCTGCCCACTAAGATTCTGCCGTCGTAAACCATATCGTTCCCTTTCGTGCATATCGTTTATTTCTTTATTATTATACACCGTTTTTCCGCTTTTGACAAGTACCCGCGGAAAATAAAGCGCCGATTTTGCGCCGAAATTTGGCATTTCCGGCATTGACTTTCTCCCCCGCGCGTGTTATAATGTTACGGTTGACAGAAATTCACAACGAGGTGATGAACTTGACGGAAAAACGCAGCGGACGCAGCGCTCTCTTTTTCATGTTTATCTGCGCCGCCATCTATTTTACCAGCTATGTCACACGCAAAAACTATGCCGCCGTGCTGATCGAAATCGAAAAAATGCCCGGCATCGACCGCGCCGCCACGGGACTTGTCAGCACCGCCGCCGCGCTCACCTACGGCTTCGGACAGGTGATCAGCGGTCTGCTCGGCGACCGCTTCAAGCCGCGCACGCTGATCCTTGCGGGCATCGCCATGACGACCGTCTGCAACACCGCCATGCCGCTTGCCGCGGGTCTCACCGGCGGGATCGCGTTCATGGTAGTCCTCTGGGGCGTCAACGGCTTCGCGCAGGCGCTGTTCTGGCCGCCGCTCGTCCGTCTGCTCTATGAACAGCTTTCCGAAAGCGACTATAACCGCGCCTGCATCTGGGTCTCGACCGGCGGATCGGTGGCGACGATCTTCCTTTACCTCGCCGCGCCGGTGTTCGTCACGGTAGCGGACTGGCGCGCGCTGTTCTGGTTCGGCGCAGGCGTCGGCGTCGCCATGTTCGTCATCTGGTTCTTCGTGTCGCGCGGCTTCTCGTCGGATGAAGCTCCGACTGTGAAGAACAAGGAAAGCGAATCCTCCTCCGACGCGGAGAAAAAACAGCCGATCCCCTACAAAACGCTTCTCATCAGCTCCTGTCTCATCCCGATCGCGCTCTGCATCATCTTACAGGGCGTTCTGCGCGACGGACTGATGGACTGGATGCCGACCTTCATCTCGGAATCCTTCGATCTGCCCTCGGCAAGCTCGATCCTGTCGGGCGTCATCCTGCCGATCTTCTCGATCTTCAGCTATAAGGTCGCCGAATGGATCCAGAAAAAGGTCGTCAGCGAGCTTCTGACCTGCGCGATCCTGTTCGGCACGTCGACCGTTTCGGCGCTTCTGATGATGGTCTTCTACGGCGGCAGCGCGATCGTGACCATTCTGCTGTTCGCCATCGTGTCGGGCTGTATGCACGGCATCAACCTGATGCTGACCACCCGCGTGCCGCGCTACTTCGCAAAATACGGTATCGTCTCGACCGCTTCGGGACTGCTCAACAGCTTCACCTACATCGGCAGCGCGATCTCGGGCTGGGGCTTTGCGGTCCTGTCGCAGAATTTCGGCTGGTACATCACGATCCTGTCGTGGGTCATGGTCGCCGGCGCGGGTCTTGTCATCAGCCTTGTCATCTTAAAACCGTGGCAGCGCTTCTCGCGCGGCTGAACGGTCGATCTTTCGAGGTGCGATATGATTTTTAACAGCCATGAAATCCGCGGACTTCTCACCGGCGCGGTCAGCTTTTCGGAAGAGGACGGCTGGCTCACACCGCGCCGCTTCACCGAAGAACAGATGCGCTCGTTTGCGTCCGACGAAGGCGTTCTCGTCCGCGCCCGCGCATCGTCCGGCATGACGCTCGACGTTCTGACCGACGCCGAAGCGCTGTCGTTCGACGCAAAGCTCTTTTTCGGCTCGTCTCAGCGGCAGTATTATTTCGACGTGCTGGTCGACGGCGCGCTCCGTTATCACGAGGGACGCGAAAACGTCGCCGAGGACGAGCGCTCCCTCCGCTTCCCTCTCCCCGGCAAAAAGGCGCGCGTGACGGTGATCTTCCCCTGCCTGTTCGGATTCTCCATCCGGGATCTGAGCTTTGAGGGCGCAAAACTCGTCTCGACCGTCCGAAAGAGCGAAAAATTCCTGTTCGTCGGCGATTCGATCACGCAGGGCTACACCGCGCGCTTCCCGTCGCTCACGTGGACGAACCTCGTCTGCGCCGCACGGAACGCCGAATGCGTCAATCAGGCGATCGGCGGCGCACGCTTCGCCTCGTCTGCTCCCGCTCCGCTCCCCGGCTTCACGCCAGACCGCATTTTCGTCGCCTACGGCACGAACGACTGGTCCGGCAGACTGGACGTCTCAGCGTCGGCGCGGACCTATCTCACCCGTCTGCGTGAGATCTGGCGGGACGTTCCGGTGACGGTCATCCTGCCGATCGCGCGGCTCGACGCCGAACGGCGCGAAGCGTCCGGCGACGCGAAGCCGTTTGCCGAAATGCGCGAAGAGCTTGCGGCGGTCTGCCGTGACTTTGCTGGCGTGACTCCGCTCGATTCGCTCGACTATGTGCCGCCCTTCGCGCCCTTCTTTGCGGACGGCTTCCTCCATCCGAACGAGCCTGGCTTCATGAAATACGCGGACGCCGTTCTCAAAGCGCTCGATGCAAATTGACGGCTGATATCCGAAAGCCGCGTTAACCGTCCGATCATGGTTTTCATTTCCGTAATTTTTATAGAATTTTCAGGGACAACATAAAGATAATCCGTCGGCAGACCCGGCGGATTGTCTTTTTTCACCCGTTTTTCGCGCACCCCCTTTTCTTTTTATTCGGGGTGTGCTATAATGAAACTGCCAAATAAACAAAGGAGGTTTTCCCATGAAAAAAATGCGCGCCGCCATCATCGGTCAGGGACGGAGCGGACACGACATCCACGGAAAATTCTTCCTCTCGCCTGAAAACGAGCTGGTCGAAGTCGCCGCCGTCGTGGACGCCATCGACCATCGCCGCGAAAAGGCGAAGGCGGAATTCGGCTGCGACGTCTATGCCGACTATCACGACCTGCTCGGCAGGAAGGATCTCGATCTCGTCGTCAACTCCACCTTCTCCGAACAGCACTACCCCATCGCGCTGGACCTTTTGCAGCACGGCTTCAATGTGCTGAACGAGAAACCCTTCGCCGGGAATCTCTACGAATGCCAGAACCTCATCAAAGCGGCGAAGGAGAACGGAAAGATCGTCACCGCGTTCCATCAGACGCTCTACAACCCCGCTTTTGAACACGTCAAGGAGGTCGTCGCGTCCGGCAAGCTCGGACGGATCCTCCAGTACAGCCTGCGCTACTCCGGTTTCGCGCGCCGCTGGGACTGGCAGACGCTCCAGCTCCACTGCGCGGGCGGACTTTACAACACCGGACCTCACCCGGTCGGACAGGCGCTCGATCTTCTCGGCTGGGACGAGAACGCGCGCGTCGTCTTCTCCCGCCTTGACACGGCGCTGACCAGCGGCGACGCGAACGACTACGCGAAGGTGATCCTCGCCGCGCCCGGCAAACCGGTCGTCGACATCGAGGTCAGCTCCGCCGACGGCTTCGCTTTTGACTGGGTATACAAGGTCTGCGGCACGAAGGGCACGCTCATTTCGACCAACTCATCCTATCAGATGAAATCCATCGACCCCGACACGCTCGAAGCGCGTCCCGTCATCTTCGCTCCGCTCGAAGGCGAGGGCGGCAAGCCGATCTACTGCTCCGAAAAGCTGCCGTTCGCCGAAGAATCGGGCAAGATCGAGGGCACATCCTTCAACGTCGCGGTCAAGACCTTCTATACGCAGCTCTACGCCGCCGTCATGGAGGGCAAGCCGCTCGCCATCACGCCCGAAATGGCGTCTCAGGTCATCGGCGTGATCGCCAAGATCCACGCGGACAATCCCCTGCCCGTGCGTTATTAAGAGGTGATCTCCATGTTCCGCATTGCGATCCTCGGCTGTGAAAACTCCCACGCGGACGCCTTTCTCGGACTTCTCAAAAACGGCGCGTATCCCGATATCGAATGCGCCGGTATTTTCAGCAGCGAGCCCGAAGCGTCGGCAAAGCTGAACGGAAAGTACGGCGTGCCGGTGATGGAGCGCTTCGATTCGCTCGCCGGACAGATCGACGGCGTGATGATCACCGCCCGTCACGGGGACGAGCATCTGAAATTCGCCCGCCCGTACATGAAAGAGGGCTTCCCGATGTTCATCGACAAGCCCGTTACCTGCACCGAAGCCGACGCGAATACGCTTCGCGCCGTCATCGAGCGGCTTTCCCTCCGGGTCTGCGGCGGCTCGTCGCTCGCACTGATGGACGACACGATCGCGCTCGGCGAGGTCGTCCGGGAAAAGAAGGTCGGCAATATCACCGGCGGAACGGTCTATGCGCCGCTCCACGCCGATTCCCGATACGGCGGATTCTTCTTCTATGCGCAGCACCTGATCGACATCATGCTGACCGTGTTCGGCGCGGATGTGCAGGCGGTCCGCTGTGAAGCGCGGGGCGAACGCTATTCGCTGCTCGTCCGCTATCCCGACTATGACGTGACGGCGCAGTACGCGAACAGCCGGTATTTCGCCGCCGTCTACGGCGATAAGGACGTGGACGCGCGCGTGCTTCCCTTCACCTCCAACGCCTACGCGAAGGAGCTTGACGAGTTCCACGCGCTTCTCTGCGGCGGCAGTATGAAGATGACGCCCGAACGCTTCGTTTTCCCCGCGTTCGTCATGAACGCCGTCTGGCGCGCCGCGAAGAGCGGAAACTGGGAGACGCCGAACGTCTGACCCTGCTCTTATCGTTTTCCGTCCTTAGCGCCGGCAAAGAGGACTTCGTTTTCGCCGAAACGTCCATCAGAGCGCGGATTCCCGAAAAACACACGAAAAACTGCTCCGGTCAGACCGGAGCAGTTTTTTCACGCCTGTTTTCGGAACACGAGATTCCCGCTGTCAAACGGCGAGAGGACCGTGATCGTGTTTTCGTCCGTTTCGGTGAAGATGTCAACGAACGAATAGTCCGCACCCTCGATATAGAGCGCGAACTGCTCCGCCTTGTCGTACCGGAACAGCCCGTGGTGGAACAGGAACGCATACGTTCCCTCCAGCTCTCCGTCCGGGAAGCCGACCGCCGCCGAAAGCTCGTGCGTAAAAGCAATGGTCACGCTCTCGCCGTCGCCGTTGAAGGTGAGCGCGCCGTAATCGGACACGAACACGCCGTCGTGAGGCGGCGGGTCAGGCGTGTCGGATTCCGGCGGATCATCCGTATGTCCGCAGGAGAGGAGAAACGCGGCGCAGAGCGCCAGGATCATAAGCAAAACCGATCTGGTTTTCATGACGTTCCTCCTTTCTCAGAGCGTATCCCAGCCCTCGGCGTCTGCCGGAAGCTCGTTCTTTTCGGCGAAACGGAGAAGGATCGTCTCTGTCTCCCGCATCGGAAAGCCCTCCCGTTCGCGGCAGGAAGCATACCCGTTTTTCCGTTCGCCGAGAACGATCTGAATGGTAAAATGCGTGTTTCTGCCATCTGAGCGATAGGCGATGAGCGTGATCCCGTCCTTCGCCGGCGTCACGGGCGAGAGCTTTACGTATTCGTCCTCATTTTCCGCCGCCGCGTTCAGCGCTTCGCGTATGTCCGCCGCCGTCGCGGGACGTGTTCCGCC
Source organism: Eubacteriales bacterium (assembly GCA_045600005.1). Taxonomy (GTDB): domain Bacteria; phylum Bacillota; class Clostridia; order Oscillospirales; family CAG-272; genus Flemingiibacterium. The sequence continues at coordinate 6,988 of JAZRXB010000260.1, forward strand.
GCTGTCGGTCGTCAGAACGAGGTCGGAACGGACCGTCAGAGCCGGTTCGCCGCCCGCGTCCTTCCGGACGGCTGCGCCGCAGTACCCGCAGAACGCCGCTCCTTCGGTGAGAATCTTTCCGCAGTATCCGCAAAATGCCATAAAGTACCTCCCGCCATCGGGCATCCGCTGCCCTTTTTCCTCATTATACCGGATTATTACCGTCAAGACAAGTCCTGTCGAAAAAAATTAACAAATATCTTCCCTCACATCTTATGAAACGCCGTTTCGGCAAAGAAAGAGGGACGGGAATGTCCCGTCCCCCGTACCTTTGACAGGTCAGATCGTCGGATTCAGCGTGTAGAGAACGAACCGGTCGGACAGCTCCTCGCGGGTCATTTCGCGGCGGCGGAACATCAGACGGAAGCGGTAGGTCAGGCTCTCGCCGTCCCTGATCGTCAGACCGCCCTTGAAGAACAGATTGTTCGCGGCGAACAGACCGTAGCTGCGGATGTGCCATGCGGTCGGGAAGCGTTCGTTCTTTTCATTGTCGAACACCGTCACGCCCATGTCGCCCACGTCTTCGAGCTTTCCGGCGTAGTCGCACCATGCGGCGGAACGACTCCAGCATTCCTTCTCGCCGACGCCGCCCCACGAGTTCGACAGCGTTCCGCAGCCGATGTCCTCGCGCAGACCGTCGATCAGACGGATGCCGAGCGGTCCCGCTTCCTTCGTCGGACCGAAGACGACCTCGCCGTACTTCGCCGTGAAGGTCGTTTCGATATCGACGAGACGGCAGTCTTCGTCCTGATTGTAGACCGTGAACTTCGTCGTCTCCTCAACGAGATCCTTCTCGCCCGAGAAATCGGTCCAGCGGTTGCGCGCGGTGATCGAAGCGTAAGCCGCAGTCGAAACCGTCCCGACGATCTCCTCGTTGTAAACATGACCGTAGTTCGTCTTCTCGTTCCAGCAGTCCACGCCGTTGACGTCGCCGACCGCGATGTAGACCGAGCGCTGATGCGGATGCTCCTTCACCGTGAAGTCGAGCCGCGTGAACGGATTGCCCGCGTTGTCGACGACCTGTCCGAAGTACGGCTTGTTCGACGAGCCGTCGCAGATGTAATCTGCGAAATGATGACCGCCGAGCTTCACTTCATAGCGTCCGTTTTCGCCGACGATCTCCGCCTTTGAAGCGGCTTTTCCTTCCTCTGCCGTCAGGACGAACGTTTCGCCCTTCTTCGCAGTGACGAGCGCGATCACGCCGTCCTTGTATGCGCCTGCCGGGAAGGTCACGCCCTCACCGACCAGAGCCGTCACCTTGTCGGAGACTGCGCCCTCTTTTGCCGTGAGATAAACCGGCTCCGCCTTCATGTCGCGGACAGCCCTGACTTCAAATACCGCGTTTCCCATAAAGATCCTCCTCATATACGCAAGCGCCGCCTTCGCGTCGCTCTTGAAATCGTCAAAATGGCATTCGACCGAAACCGCTCCCTCGTAACCGGCGCGGTTCAGCTCTGCCGCAAAGCGGGCGTTATAGCCGATGTCTCCGCTGTCCGGCGCGCCGGGGATCGTCCGGAGCGGCGACTCGGAGATGTGGCAGTGGTCGACCAGCTCCATATAGGGACGTACACAGTCCGCGCCGCACTTTTCCTCCGCCATGTGGAAAGAGTCGCAGAGCAGACGCAGATGCGGATGCGCCAGCTCGCGCACGACCTCGCCCGATTCGGGGACCGTGACGAAGACGTTCGTCTCCTTTTTGCGGAGCGGCTCGATGAGAAGCGTCAGACCGCGCTTCCCCGCTTCGTCCGCCATGTCGAGCATGAAGGAGGTCAGCGTTTCCATCGCTTTCGCCAGCGGCACGTTTTCGGGAAGCGAACGCGCGACGCCGCTGCCGAAGACCGCGTATCTGCCGCCGAGCTTCGACACGATATCGAAGATCTTCACGGCGCGGGCGAGATAGGGCTTGTGATCGGCGTCCGGGTCGGCGAGCTTCCAGTCGCCGGGGAACAGGCTGTTGACCGCCAGAATGCGGAGGGACGACTTCTCGTTCTCGGCGAGAAGCTCTGCGGTCTGCGCTTCGGTGAGGTTCGCCAGCATTCCGCCGCCGCACTCGGTAAAGTCGTAGCCGAGCTTTAATAAATAGCGGCACTTTTCGATGATCTGCGTCACCGGGGACTCCGGCACGGACGATACGCCCTCCGGCATCAGCGAGCCGCCGGGGATACAGCAGGCAAATTTGACCATGATAAAACTTCCTTTCCGTCAGTGATGTTGATACAGTAATATCGTACCACAGACCGTCCGGAAAGTCAAGCCGTTTTTCTACCGGAATCCGACCGCGATACAGAAAAACGCGCAGAAATCCTTTCAAAGAATCGCTCCCCGCCGCTTGACGAGCGGAAAAAACTGTGCTATAATAATTATAATAATGGTAATGTATTATCTTGTGATAATAAGGAGATCGCTATGACTGTTACGACGCTTACGCTGAATCCGGCGGTCGACCTGCACTGTTCTGCGCCGACTTTCCGCCTTCACCATGAAAATCTCGCCGAATCCGTTACCCGCGAACCGGGCGGAAAAGGCATCAATCTGTCCCGCGCACTGATGGCGAAGCCATCGTTTTCCGAACCGGTCAGCCCCGAAACGCTGATCGTGCTGGGCAGCGAGAACGCATCGGAATTCACCGCCATGCTGGACGCGGCGGGACTTTCCTTCACCGCGCTGACCGTTCCGGGACGCATCCGCGAGAACGTGACCATCCATCCGGCAGCCGAGCCCGAAACGCGGCTGAGCTTCCGCGGCTTCACCGCGCCGCGCACGCTGCTCGACGACGTGTATGAAAAGATCACGCACGAAGCGGGCGATATCGTCGCCTTCACCGGCAGCCTTCCGCGCGGCGTCTCGTCTGCGGCGGCTGAAGAATTTCTGCTTCGCCTGAAAGCCGACGGCGTGAAGCTCGTCATCGACTCGAAGTCGATCTCGCTCGCCGCGCTCGAACGCATCAAGCCGTGGCTGATCAAGCCGAACACCGAGGAGCTTGCCGCCTACCTCGGCGGGAACATTCCCGAAGAGGAGCTGCCCGGAGCGGCGCAGAAGCTCTATGCGCTGGGCATCGAAAACGTCATGCTGTCGCTGGGCGGAGACGGCGCGATCTTAGCCTGCGCAGACGGACTTTTCCGCGCGGTCAACCCGAAGATCGACGCGCTTTCGACCATCGGCGCGGGAGACAGCGCCATCGGCGGCTTCATCGCGGCGTATGCGGCGGGCGCAGATCCGTCGGAATGTCTGCGGCGCGCGGTCTCCTACGGTTCGGCGGCCTGCCTGCTCGAAGGCACGAAGCCTCCGCGCGGCGGCGACATCAACCGCATTTACGCGGAAGTACGGGTCGCAAAGCTCTGACTCATCGAAAAATAACAGGCGTTCGGACGCGGTTTGTCCGAACGCCTGTTATTTTTTCCGGGAACGGGTCATTCCTTGCAGTTCATATTGTAGAACTCGGTCATGTAGTTTTTCAGATTGGTCTGGAACGTGCTTTTTTTCGATGCGACGGTCGAAGCAAAGGTGTCTGCTTTCGTGATCAGACCGACAAAGCAGGAGCTGTAAGGATAATTCAGCTTCGTGTTGTAGACATACGTGAAGTCGAGGATCATGCTGTCGTGAACGAGATCGAACATCCGCGCGGTGTCGGAGTCGTCGCTGTACTTGACCTTCATGGCGACCTCGAAATACGCCGGGAAGACGCGGTTGTACTTTTCGGCGCTGAGCGCTTCCATGACCGCGCTCGCCGCCTCATAGCGGGAGGTGGTCTTGGGCATGACGAACGCATTGTGCGTGTTGCGGCTCGTCGTGATGTAGCTCTCCTGATTTTCGTCCGCCTTCGGATAGGGCAGGATGCCGTAGGGGTCCTTCATGTCGCGGTATTCGGCGATGATGTTGTCAAGCTCCGCCGAGATCATCAGGACGTCGCCCGACATGAACATTCCCGAAAGTTCGCCGAAACCGTCGAGTTTATCGGTTCGTGCGTTCGTGCCGTCGAATTTGTACACACCGTCGGTCTCAGTGTAGAGCTTCATCAGCTTCATCAGCACGTCGGCGTGCTTTTCGGTGCCGTAGGTGAATTCCCACTCGCCCGCCGCGTTTTTCGTACACATTTCCGTCCCGGTCGACGCGACAAAGCCGTTGGCGTAGTTGGTGTCGTGATCGACGTAGCCGAGCTTGTCGTTCAGGTCGTATATGCCGTCTCCGTTGACGTCGCGGCACGCCTTCGCGGCGACCTCCGCCATTTTGTCGATCGTCCACTTGCCGCTGTCCACAACGTCATATAGATTGCCGATCCCGTAGTCGTCGCAGAGCTTGCGGTTATAGTAGAGGCAGAACGCCGTCTTGAGATAGCCGAGCGAGATGTCGCCCGCGACGAAATAGAGCTTATCGTACAGCGCGCAGGTGTCGACCATGCCCGGAATGTACCACGGCTGATCGTAGTTGATGTAGGGATTGTCGAGCAGATTGATGAACAGCCCTTCGAGCGCCAGCGTCGTCGCGTTGCCGACCATCAGGTCCACCCAGTCGTACACATCGTCGCCCGCCATGACCGTCGCCCGCACGTGACCGCGGAATTCCTCGCGGTTTTCGGTCAGGTGACCTGCGCGGTCGATGTTGTTGATCTTAACGTTCAGACGCTCCTCAACGGCGCGGAAGCTGTCGTAGACCGCGTCGTTGACGACCTCGCCGTTCTGGTCCTCGGTGTGGAATTCGTCGGCGATCTCGGAGCGGTAGAGGAACGTGACGGTCTCGCCGCCAAAGTCCAGTCCTTCCGGGAGATCGTCCGCATAGGTCGTTTCGTCCGGCGCAGCTGTGCCGCTGTCAGGAGCAGCCGTCGTGTCGGCGGACGCAGAAGTCCCGCCGCAGGCGGTGCAGAGCAGCATGGAAGCGAGAAGCAGGAAAGAGAGTAACCGTTTCATGTTGTTTCCTTTCTGTTTGCGGAAATTTTCGGAAAGTCATGCGGTTTCTTTCCGTCATTCCGTTGTTTTCGTTCTTTTCGGCAGCCAGCCGGACGAGCTTTGGTGGATTATTCGCTGCCCTTCATGGCGAGCGCGCGTCCGCCGTCGCAGACGTAGGTCTGACCGGTGATGAATTCGGCTTCATCCGACGCGACGTAGGTCACGAGCGACGTAATATGCTCGGGCAGACAGCGCTTATGCAAGAAGTTGGTGTTCGTCTCATAGTTCCCCTCTTCGCCCGTGTTCCGGGAGACGACGCCCGGCGCGACGCTGTTGACCGTGATGCCGTAGCGTCCCAGCTCCTTGGCGAGCGCTTTCGTGAAGGAAATGACGCCGCCCTTTGCCGCCGCGTACTCGGTCGAGTTGGTCAGACCGTTGAGACCGACCGTCGACGAGAACGAGATGATGCGTCCGCCCTTGCCCTGTGCGATCATGACGCGGGCAGCCGCGCGGGCGAGGTAGAGCGCGCCGTAGAGGTTGACCTTAATCACGGTGTCGATCACGTAGTCCTCCTGATTGACGAGCGCCGTGAACTTTGCACTCGGACCGGCGATGCGCGCCGAACCGCCCGCAACGTGGACCGAAATGTTCAGCTCGCCGAAATCGGCGACGACCTTCGCCACCAGCTCGTCGATCTCCTTCGAGCTGGTCACGTCGACGACATAGCCCTTCGCCGTCCCGCCGGCAGCCGTGATCGCGTCGACCGTCTTCTGAATGGTCTCGGGATTGATGTCGCAGACGGCGACCTTCGCGCCCTCTGCCGCGAAACGCTTTGCGCAGTCGCCTCCGATGAAGCCGCCCGCGCCGGTGATCAGAACCACTTTGTTATCGAATCTCATGTTGTTTCTCCTTTATCTGATTTTGCAGGCGTCCAGAATGACGCGGTGGAGCTTTAACTCGTAGTCATAGCCGAACGGGTTTTCCTTTCCCTCGCGTATCATGCGGTAAAGATCCTCGATCATCGTGTCGTAGCGTCCGGTCAGATCGGTCAGCGGAATCTCGTTTGCCGAATAGCAGTAGGCGTTTTTGCCGCCGGTCGGGGTGAAGAACATCTTCATCGGACGTTCGAGCGGCTTGACCTCGAAGGTCCCCTTTTCGCAGACCACGACGAGCTGACGGCGGCCGAAGCCGTTCGCCTCGACCGAATTGACGCGGACGGTCGACGCGCAGTCGGGATATTCGAGAACGGCGAGGGTGTTGTCATAGGAATCCGTCCCATCCAGATGCGACTTGTCAAGGAAGCTGTGAACGGCGAGCGGTTCGCCCTGCAAAAGCATCACAAGGTCGATCAGGTGCGAGCCGAAGATGTACATATCGCCGCCCTTAAAGTGTTCGAGCCATTTCCGGAACGCTGCGCCGTGTTCGGTGTTCATTTCGGCGTGGACCGCCAGCACTCTGCCCATTTCTCCGCTTCTCACTTTGTCGAGAATGTACAGGAACGCCGGGTTGTAGCGGTACATATAGCCGAGCTGAACGACCGCCCTGTTCTTCTCCGCCGTGCGGATGATGCTCTCGTATTCGGCGAAATTTTCGCCTGCGGGCTTGTCGAGGTGGATGTGGATCCCGCGGTCGACGCACTGCTTCGCGGCTTCCATCATGCGCCAGACGTCGGTCTCGACGAGCATGGCTTCGATGCCGGGATAACTTAACAGCTCCTCGCGGCTCATGCGCGGAATGCCTTCATAAACGTCGAGGTTTCCGCGGTTCTTCACCCACGCCTCGTCTTCCTCGCACCAGCCGACCACTTCAAAGAGATCGGGGTATTTGCGCACGGCGCGCATTTTTTCGGAGCCGTGGTTGTGACCGATGCCGATCTGACCGATCCTGATCCTGTTCATCTGATTTTCAGAACCACCTTTCCGGTGTGATTGCCGTTGATGAGATCGTGCGCCTTTTCCGCCTCGGTGATCGGCAGAACGGCGGCGATGACCGGCGCGATCTCACCCGCCGCGAATTTCTCCCAAAGCGCCTTCTGCATTTCGGCGAGGATAAAATACTTCATTTCGGGCGTGCGGCTGCGGAGCGTCGAACCGATCAGACGGAGCGCCTTCTTCATCACGCCGCGCAGGTTCAGCATGGATTCCTCGCCCGCCAGCGTCGAGACGATGATCCAGCGTCCGCCGCGGTTCATGCGCAGGAAATTCTTTCCGAAGTCCGGTCCGACCGCGCAGTCAAGGCAGATATCGACGGGATTTTCGTCCATTGCCTTGCCGAGGTCGCCGGTCTTGCGGTTGACCACGATGTCCGCGCCGAGCGCTCTGACGGCGGGGATCTTGTCGTCCGAGCCGACTGTCGTCAGCACCTTCGCGCCGAACGCTTTGGCGACCTGAATCGCCGCCGTGCCGAGTCCGCTCGCGCCCGCCATGATGAGAACGGTGTCGCCCTTTTTCATCCCGGCTTCGAGAACGAGGTTCAGGTAAGCGGTCGCAAAGGTCTCGGGGATCGCCGCCGCCTGCTCGAAGGTCATCCCTTCGGGGATCGGCATCACCATGCCCGCGTTGACCGCGATCCTTTCGGCGTAACCGCCGCCGCCCAGCAGTGCGCAGACCCGGTCGCCGACCCTGAATTTTTCCGATCTCGTCTCGGCGATCACGCCGGAGACCTCCAGTCCCATCCAGTCCGGCCAGCCTTCGGGCGGAGGATATTTCCCGGCGCGCTGAAGCACGTCGGCGCGGTTGCAGGCTGCGCAGGCGATCTCGATCAGCACCTCGCCGTCCTTCACGACCGGCTCCGGCACATTGTCCCAGCGAAGGGACTGGTCTTCGTTTACCAGAATAGCTTTCATGACAGGTTCCTTCCTCTATCTTGTCTGTATTTATTTTATCACAGTTTGCGCTGTCTGAAAATAGGAATCCTTTACTCATCAGTAGGCGATTATGACTCTCTGACGACTCAGGAAAACGCAGAATCAGGTCGATCCCGGCGAAAAGCGCCGTCTTCCGGAATTTTTCGACGGGAGCCTGTTTGGATCGGCGCAGCCTTAACGGAAGCGGTCGTCCACCGGAATGCCCGGGATCAGCCCGTCCGGTCCGCGTCTCGGGTCGTCCGTCTGCCGTCCGTCTGCGGACCAGTCAGCCGAGGAGATCATGCCGTCCGAAGCGGATCCGCCCGGACCGCCGCTTTCCTCACCCGCCGGGAAACCCGTTCCGCCGGGCGGATTATCTGACCGGACAGCGGATCCGTCAGAACGGCTGTCCGGTCCGCGCTTCGGCGCGTCGCCGAAATCGAATACAACCTTTCCGTTTTCGAACCGCAGACGCGCTGAAAAACGGGTTCCTTTCTTCGACAGGAATCCTTCGATCACGTCCGTCCGGCCTTCCGAAAGCAGCTTTTTCACGTTTGCCAGCGAGATCGTCTGACCGAGGATCACACCGCTGACCGAGAATTTGCAGCCTTCGCGGAAGCGTCGGCAGCCGTAACCGAATTTCGTTCGCGTGACCTCACCGCCGCAGAGCGGACACTTTCCGACTTCATCGCCGACAAAACCGTCGTCCGATTCGCTTCCCGCCTGCGCGAACACCTCCGCGATCTCGTGTTCCGCCAGCGCCGTCGAATCGGTCACGCTGTACTCTCCCCGGTAGACCTTTTTGAGCGCTTTGCCAAGCTCCGCCGTCTTGTATTTGTCCATGCCGATCTTCATCCGCGCCAGCGATTCGATCAGCGCTTCCCCCTCCGGCAGGATGGTATAAACGTCCTTTTTCAGTTCGATGTAGCCGCTCTGCCGCGCGTTGTCGATGATCGGCGTGCGCGTCGCTTCCGTACCGAGCTCCAGACCCTCGAACACCGCCCGGTAATCCTCCGAATCGTCCTCCTCGCCATCCTTCGGCGTCTCGTCCGCCTTCGCAAGCTCCTCCCGAAACGGATTTTTCAGATAATTGTTCAGCGTCTCGATGGTGTAATGCTTCGGCGGCGTCGTTTCCTTTTCGACCGGCTTGAAGTCGATCGTCACTGCGTCGCCGACCGCGAGCGACGGAAGCACCTTGTCCTTTCCGCTGTAATCGTCGTATTTCGTCCAGCCGGCATCAAGGATCACCATGCCCTTGAGGACGAATTCCTCGCCCGTGCGCGGCGGGTCGCCGACTCTGATTTTGATTTCGGTGCGCTCGACCACGCAGTCCTTCGCGCAGAACACCGCCGTGAACCGCCGGACGATCGCGCCGTA
>JAZRXB010000261.1:0-3728 GCA_045600005.1 Eubacteriales bacterium
CGACGTAAATCCGCACGCAAACGCCCGCTCCAGCACCGTCTCGCCGCCTTTCAGACTGTCCGACAGGAACCGCTGCATCCGGCAGCGCGCGATATAGTCGGACGGCGACAGCGAGACGTATTTCCGGAACATTCTCGTATAATGCCCGGCGCTCATCCCGGCGCGGGCGGCAAGGTCCGGTACGCGCAGCTCCTCCGTCAGATGCTCGATGATGTATGCCGCCGAAAACGCGATCACCGACGCCGTTGTGCCGTCGCAGGTGAAATCCTCGCTCAGCGCGCCGGGATGCACGAGCCGGTAGCACCGCCACGCGCCGATCAGCAGCTCGATCATCAGCGCGGTCAGCAGGCACTGACTGATCTCGCCCTCCGGTCGGTGGAATTCCTCCGCCGCACGGTCAAAGATCGCCGTCAGCCGCTTCGCTTCGTCCGGTACGGGCGCACCGTCGGCGGACGACGTGTCCAGCGCGTGCGTGAAGCGCGGCGTCCGCCCGTAAAAGACCCGCAGACAGTCCGACGCACCGTAACGGCTGAGGAGCGGCATACTGATCGAAAAAGCCTGAAACGACGCGCGTCCTTCGAGCATACGCCTCGGTTCGAGATTGTTGAGGAACACAAGCTGTCCTTCATGCACCGGACAGACCTCGCTGCCGATCAGCCAGAGCCCCGACCCGCCTGTGATGCGCGTGACGCAAAGTCCCGAATAGATGAGCATATGATGCGATTTCGCGCTGTCAAGCTCGTTTTCGGTGAATGTAAGATGGTTGCCACAGCTGTCGTCGATATGATACCGGCGTTCCATGATCGAATCCCTCCGTTTCCTGAAACGATTATAGCACAAACCCGCGCGTTTTGCAAGAAAAAACGGAAAATGTCAGAAAAGTGGACAAATCCGTGCGATTCCGACGCGACAAATGAAACGGAAGATGGTATAATCAGATACAGATCGACCGGTCTTCAAAGGAGAAACACTGTGATGAAAGAAATGGAAACACTGCACCGCGAGGTGTGGGAACGCTATGTCCGCCGACCGTTCGGACATATTCTCGATTATGCCGATGAAAACGGAAACACGGTCTATCCGACGGCGGAGGAGTGCCGTTCGTGCGTACCGAACGTGCTGAGCTGGACGACGCCGATCGAAAACGGCGCGTTTTTCACGGGACTGTACCTCTACGGTCTGTGCGAACGCTATGACGGAGCGCCGGACGAGGGAACGAAGGACGAGATCGACCTTCTGACAAAGGGATTATTCCTGTTATGCGATATTTCAAAAGTGGACGGCTTCATCGCGCGCGGCGTGGCGGAGGACGGCGTGTCGCACTATCCGTTCAGCTCGGAGGATCAGGTCGGACCGTGGCTGCTCGGTCTGTGGCGGCTCCGCCGCTCGAAGGCTTGCGGGGAGGAGCTTCGCGGCGAGATCGACCGGCGGCTGTTACGCACGCTTCGCGGCGTCCGTGCGGCAGGGTATCGCATCCCGACCGAATGGAAGGCGGCGGACGGAAGCGTGATCGCACGGGGTTCCTACTGTCACGCCGACTGGCGCGGAGTGTGCAAGGGAATGTTCGCGGCGCATCTGACTGAAGCGCTCGACCCGGCGTATGAGGGCGAATACGCGCACATCCGGGATGAAAAGCCGGACGGTGCGCTGTTTACGCGGCTTGAGATCGCGTCGCACGGACTGTCGCACGACATGGTGCGCACGACCTCGCTCATTCAGTTCTGGATCTTCCTATGCGCGCACCTCTGTCTGCGGGAGCTGGCGCGGGTCGATGAGGAGAACCGCGCGGCGTTTGAAACGGGTCTGTTCCTCGACGGCGTGACGGCGGAGAAGTTCCTGAACCGCTTCGGCGACTACGACGAAACGGCGAAACCGCTCTATGAAATGGACTGGCGGAAGATCCTGCCCGAATGCAGAAGCTGTACGGTTCCCGACGAAGCCTATGCGGAAGCGGGACGGCAGTTCGGATTGTTCAATAAGCTCTGTCCGGCAAGGCGGGTCGAACACGCGCTGCTCGGCGATACGATCTTCGCGTCGTGGCTCTGCATCACCAGCGGCTTTGAGCCGGTCGCCCGGAAGGCGAAGGACGCGCTGCTTGCCGCGGCCGGGACGATCGACTGGTCGAAGGTGCGCTGCTCGTATGCGTTCGCGGCGGAAGCGGCGCTGGTGATGGCGGGAGTCCGGTAAAACCGCCGGTGCGGAAACGGCGGACACAGATGTATTTTGGGGAAAGGAAGGGGATATTCCATGAAAAAGAAAGAACAGAGAACGCTGGCGGCGCTTCTGCTGACCGTTCTGCTCGCGTCGTCGGCGTGCGGCTCTCAGTCGGCTGGCGGCGGCGAAACGACCGCGCCTGACGAAAGTGTGGAGACGACCGAAGCGGCTCCGTCGTACACCCTGCCCGAAAAGCAGAATCTGGGCGGGCAGACCTTCACGATCCTGGCGGCGGACAAGCGCGGCGAGCTGTTCGGCGCGGAGCTGAACGGCGACGTGGTGAACGACGCGGTGTGGGCGCGGAACAAGGCGGTCGAGGATCACTTCGGCATTGCGCTCGAATATGTCTACAAGGATTCGAGCTGGCAGGTCGCGGCTGAATTCACCAAGGAGATCACGTCCGCCGTGCTGGCGGGCGACGACTGCTACGACGCGGTGACAGGCGCGATGGTGGTCATCCCGCAGCTCGGCGTGGAGGGCTATTTCTGCAATATCAACGATCTGCCCATTGATCAGACCAACCCGTGGTGGGTCGCGGAGATGAAAAAGACCGCCGGTGTGGGCGGCGGACTCTATTCGCTGGTCGGCAGTCTGTCGAACACGCTGATCAGCAAAATGAACGTCTGCTTTTTCAACGTTCAGGTGCAGACCGATTACAAGCTGCCCGATTTCTACGCGCTGGTGCGGGACGGAAAGTGGACGCTCGACGCGATGTTCGGCTCGATGAAGGGCTTCACCGAGGATCTCAACAGCGACGGAAAAATCGACTATGACAACGACAAGATCGCGCTGATCTCGCACGAAACGCCCTGCGAGACCTTCCAGTGCGCGACCGAATGCTATCTCTTTGAGAGCGACGGCGTGACCGTCCGCTACAACGGACTGACCGAGCGCCTGAACACCGTCGCGGAGAAGTTCCGCGCAGTCACGGCAACCGGGGATTTTATCATCAATACGCTGAACGGCTATGAAGCGGGCGCGAAGCCGTTCATGGAGGACCGTTCGCTGTTTCTTCTGTGCAGTGTGTCGCTTTCGGGCAGCCTGCGCGAAATGAAAGGCGATTTCGGCATTCTGCCCTTCCCGAAGTACGACGAGGAGCAGGAGAGCTATCACACGGACGTATCGCGTTCAACGGTGCTGTGGAGCATCCCGCTGACCGCCGCCGACCCGGAGCTGTCCGCAAAGGTGCTGGAGGTGCTGTCGCACGAGAGCATGGAAAGGATCGACCCGGCGTACTTTGAGGTCGCGCTGAAGGAAAAATACAGCCGCGACACGGATACCGCCGAAATGCTGAACATCATCCGAAGCGGAATGCAGCTGACCTTCGACGGCTTCATGCACGAAAGCATCGGCACGGGGCGCGTGCTTGCCGAGACGTTCCGTTCTCCCTCGTTCAACCTCGCGTCCACGATCGCCGGAAAAGAAGCCGGCTGGATGGAAAAGCTCAAAACCATTACGGGCTGACGGCAGAAAGCCTGCCCTCCGGCGTCAAGTGAACCTTCACTTGACGCCGG
>JAZRXB010000262.1:0-6000 GCA_045600005.1 Eubacteriales bacterium
AAGACCGCTTGGCCTCCGACTTCGAAGCCGCGATCAAGGGCAAGGTCGATACGCTGCTCGGTCTGAAAGAGAACGTCATCATCGGTAAGCTGATCCCTGCCGGTACCGGTATGGAATGCTACCGCAACATCGAGATCGACAAGGTGGAAGATGTTGATACGGCGGCAGTCGTCGACCCGGTCTGATCCGTTATAACTGCAAAAACAGCTGTGCGCTTCGGCGCACAGCTGTTTTTGTTACCGGATCAGTCGGGCAACGTCCTGCATGGCTGTTCCGACAATGCGGAGCGTTCCGCTTGCCGTGTGCATGAAGTTCCGGCGCGCGCTGCGGACGGAGGGCGACGCCGCCAGTCCGATCACGCCGCCGAACGCCGCTCCCGCGAGGATCGCTTTGGCAACAGTAAGGATTTTTCTGCTCATAAAGGGAACCGTTCCTTTCGTCTGAAGGTTGATTTCTTTCGTTTCCGGCTCATTTGAACCGGTTTCCGGGCTTTATGATTGCCGTCCGGACGGTTTTTTATGAATGTCAATAAAAGCCGCGCCGATATCTGATGTGAATTCGGTGAAAAATTCACGTCAAGGCTCTTGACAAAAATCGAATAATAGTCTATAATATTAGATAATCTTAAACACAGATTCCACTATTGGTTGAATCTGTGAATCATATGGAGGAATTTACCATGAACAGAGTTTACAACTTTTCCGCAGGTCCTTCGATGCTCCCGCTTTCGGTGCTTGAAAAAGCAGCCGCAGAGCTGGTCTGCTACGGCGATTCCGGTATGTCCGTCATGGAGATGAGCCACCGCTCTCCCGCTTTTGAAGCCATCATCGCCGATGCACAGAAGATTTTCCGCGAAGTTATGAATATTCCGGACAACTACAAGGTCCTGTTCTTACAGGGCGGCGCTTCCACCGAGTTCGCGGCCGTTCCGCTGAACCTGCTCGGCGGCACCGGCAAGGCTGACTATGTTGTCACCGGTCAGTTCTCCAAGAAGGCTTATAAGGAAGCGCAGAAGTACGGCGATATCCGTCTGGTCGCTTCTTCCGAAGACAAGAACAACACCTACATCCCGGCTCTGACGAAGGCTGACTTCCGTCCGGACGCCGATTATGTACATATCTGCTTCAACAATACCATTTACGGTACGAAGTGGAACTATATCCCCGACACCGGCGATATCCCGCTGGTCGCAGATATGTCCTCCTGCATCATGAGCGAGCCGATCGACGTCTCGAAGTTCGGCGTTATCTATGCCGGCGCACAGAAGAACATGGCTCCCGCAGGTCTGACGGTCGTCATCGTCCGTGAAGACCTCCTCGGCAAGGCACGCAAGGACTGCCCCGTTATGCTCGACTGGGCTACGCAGGCTGAGAACGATTCGATGTACAACACGCCTCCCTGCTGGCCGATCTACATCGCAAAGCTCGTTTACGAGTGGGTCCGCGACGAGATGGGCGGTCTGGAAGCCATGAAGGCGTACAACCAGAAGAAGTGCGCGATCCTGTACGATTACCTCGACGCACAGGATTACTACATCGCACCGGTCGAAAAGGCAGCACGCTCGATGATGAATGTCACGTTCGTTACCGGCGACGCAGACCTCGACAAGAAGTTCGCCAAGGAAGCGGACGCAGCAGGCTTCAAGAACATCAAGGGTCATCGTTCGGTCGGCGGCATGAGAGCCTCCATCTACAACGCAATGCCCATCGAAGGCGTTGAAGCGCTCGTCGTCTTCATGAAGAAGTTCGCAGCAGAAAATCCCAAGAAATAAGATAAGGACGAAACAGCCATGAAAAATATTCAGCTTCTCAATAAGATCGCAAAGTGCGGCACCGCCGTTTTCGGCGCTGATTACGCCGTCGGCGACGCCATCGAAAATCCCGACGCCATTATGGTCCGCTCCGCCGTCATGCACGACATGACCTTCGGCGATAACCTCAAGGCTATCGCAAGAGCCGGCGCAGGCGTCAACAACATTCCGCTTGACCGCTGCGCTGAGGAAGGCATCGTTGTCTTCAACACGCCCGGCGCAAATGCAAACGGCGTCAAGGAGCTCGCACTCTGCGGTATGCTTCTCGCAAGCCGCGACATCATCGGCGGCGCTAACTGGGTCCAGACCGTAAAGGATAACCCCGACGTCGCAAAGCTCATCGAGAAGGAAAAGTCGAAGTTCGCCGGAACCGAGATCATGGGCAAGACCCTCGGTATCATCGGTCTGGGCGCGATCGGCGGACCGCTCGCCAACGCTGCCGTCGCACTCGGCATGAACGTTCTCGGCTGCGACCCGTACATCTCGATCGACGCTGCATGGGCGATCTCCCGCGACGTTCAGAAGGTCAACACCCGTGAGGATATCTTCAGGAATTCGGATATCATCTCGGTCCACACGCCTCTGATCGAGAACGCAGACCCGTCTGTCAACACCAAGCATATGATCAACAAGGATACCATCGCCATGATGAAGGACGGCGTGATCATCCTGAACTTCGCCCGCGACGCTCTCGTTGACGACGACGCGCTCGAAGAAGCTCTCAAGTCCGGCAAGGTCAGACGTTACGTCACCGACTTCCCGAACGCACGCACCGCAGGCATGGCCGGCGTCATCGCCATCCCGCACCTCGGCGCTTCCACCGAAGAGAGCGAAGACAACTGCGCAGTCATGGCAGCCAAGGAACTGGTTGACTACCTCGAGAACGGCAACATCGTTCACAGCGTCAACTACCCGGACGTTTCGATGCCCAGAAGCGGCGACGCACGTGTCTGCGTCCTGCACAGGAACGTTCCGAACATCATCTCCCAGATCTCTTCCGCATTTTCCGCTGAGAACATCAACATCGAAAACATGGTGAACCGTTCCAAGAAGGATTATGCGTACACGATCGTCGACATCAACGGTGCGGTTTCGCAGACCGTCGCCGACAGGATCAAAGCCATTGACGGCGTGATCAAGGTCAACGTGATCTGACTTTCATACTGACAGCGAACGCCCCGGCAGACTTTCGAACGGAAGACTGCCGGGGCGTTTTTTCGGGCGTAAGGGCGGCGCTTCTGTCAGCGCCGCCGTCAGGAAAGCGGCGTCTTTGGGGCGCTGTATATCCGAATGATCTCATCGATTTCTTCGAGCGGTTTCCGATACCGTTCCGGGTAGATCTGAGAGGAGAACGAGACGACCTTTTCGCCGAAGGTGAAACGGTAACTCTTAGAAGCGCCGTCCGCGACGAAGATCCGGGTGAACTTTCTGTGCGCCCAGCGTTTCATGTGATTTTTACGGAAAACCGCCTCGATCTCCGGCAGAACCTCCGCGCCGATCCGATATTCCGATACCTTGCGTTCCTCGTTGTGCCGTGCGGCGGAGGTGATGCTCAGAACGGCGTATTCCCCGCCGCGCCGGATCTCCTCGCAGTAATAGGCGCCGACCATGTTTCCGCTTCTGGTGTAGGAATACCCGTCAAGCGCTGCTTTTTTCATGGCTTGTTTCCTTTCTGTGTTTCAGTCCTGCGGACGCAGACGTTCCGCTGCGGCAGACGTCTGCGCAGTCGGTTTATTTTGACGTTGTTTCTTCCGGGGTTTTGATCATCGGGACGACTACCCGGTCGTTGCGTTCGATGCAGGTCATCGAACGGAACCCGTCAGGGAGCCTTTCAAGGTCATCCCTTCGTACATACTCGGCGATGACGATCTCGCCCCGTCCGTCCTGCTCGAAGATCGTGCCGGAAAGGACCGGGACCCGTTCCTCGCCGATGTTTTCTTCATGGAAGATCAGATGCTCAAACTCATCGCAGTCCTGAAGATACAGATACACTTCCCCTGCCGGAATGCCGCTGACGTTCGTCCCTTCGAGAAGCGAATAGCGGAAGGTTTTCTCCGTCCCGGACGCGATCATCGTGAAGCGGTCGGCGGAAAAATTCAGTCTGACCGGCTCTCTCCCGTCCGGCACACCGATTTCGACCCATTCGGAATAAAGCTCGTAGTCTGTCCACGTATAGACCGAACCCGGACCGTCCCATATGACGTTTTTCATGAAAAAACGGAAATAGACGAAGACCAGTACGAGTATCAGCAGAACCGCCGCAAGGATGATCAGAACGATTTTCCTCATAGGCTTCCTCCGTTCACTGCGTTTTCCGGAACGGCACGATCTCTCTGTTCCGGTATTTTCATTATATCATGCCGCGGTCGGAATTGCAAGAGTTTATGAAAATTACGGCGGGTCAGAGCGGTCCCTCCGGCAGAACGCCGACCGGAAGGGACGCTGCCGGACGGTATTCTGCCGCGTATGCTTTGAATTTTATAAGGTTTCCTGAAAATTTCAGAATATAGTTTCTAAAATTCACAATATATTTGATGAAATCCGGAAAAAATGGGTGTATAATAAAGTATAAGGCAACCTCAAAAATTCATGCGGAAGAAAAATAAAACCCGATACGACGGGTGTCGAGTTTTGTTTTTTCACGGATTTTTGAATTTTCAGAGGTAACCATAAACAAAATGGGGGAGCCTTCCGCGCCCTTACGACATAAAGGAGAACCTGACATGAAAGAAAAAACCATCCGAGAGCATATCGAGGGAAATGTCAACACCTGCTCCGCACCCTCGGAGCTGAAGATCACCGATCTGCGCGTCACCAACATCGACGGCGCGCCGAAGCACTGCCCGCTCATCAAGATCTACACGAATCAGGGGATCGTCGGCTACGGCGAGGTCCGCGACGCTTCGAGCGCTACCTACGCGCTGATGCTCAAGAGCCGTATCCTCAACGAGAACCCCTGCAACGTCGATAAGCTGTTCCGCCGCATCCGGCAGTTCGGCGGTCATTCCCGTCAGGGCGGCGGCGTGTCCGGCATCGAGGTCGCACTGTGGGATATCGCGGGCAAGGCGTGGGGCGTACCGGTCTGGCAGATGCTCGGCGGCAAGTTCCGCGACAAGATCCGCGTTTACTGCGACACCGACGTCGACGGCAAGCACACCGGCAGGGACATGGGCATGGCGCTCAAGAAGCGCATGGAAGCCGGCTACACCTTCTTAAAGATGGACCTCGGCATTGAACTGATGCTGGACGAGCCGGGCTGCCTGAACGCGCCTCTCGGCTTCCTTGAGGACATCAAGAAGTATTCCGCGAAGGCGCTGGCACATCAGAAGGGCTCCATCGACTACGACATGATGATGGGCAAGAACTACGAAACCTTCACCATCCCGCACCACGCGACCGGCATCCACATCACCGAAAAGGGTCTCGACTATCTGGAAAACTATGTGAAGGAAGTCCGCGACATCATCGGCTATGAGGTCCCGCTGGCGATCGACCATTTCGGTCATGTCTGCATCGAGGACTGCATCCGCTTCGCGCGCCGCATCGAGAAGTACAACATCTCGTGGATGGAGGACGTCGCGCCGTGGCACTACACCGAGCATTACGCGAAGATCGCGCGTGCGACCACCGTGCCGATATGCACCGGCGAGGACATTTTCCTGCACGAAAACTTTGAACCGCTCATGAAAGCGGGCGGCGTTTCGGTCATTCATCCCGACACGCTGACGGTCGGCGGCATCATGGAAATGAAGAAGCTCGGCGACCTGTGCGACAAATACGGCGTTGCCATGGCGATCCACATGGCGGAAAGCCCCGTCGGTTTCATGGCGGCGCTCCACGCCGCGGCGGCAATTCAGAACGTGCTGGCGGTCGAATATCATTCCTCCGACGTGTCGTGGTGGAACGATCTGGCGCTCGGCATCGAGAATCCGGTCATCCGCGAAGGCTTCGCAAACGTCCCGAACAAGCCCGGTCTCGGCATCGACGCGCTGAACGAGGAGCTGATCTCCGAGCATATCCACAAGAAGTACCCCGGTCAGTGGGAACCCACCGACGAGTGGAACAAGGAATGGGCAAACGACCGCGAGTGGTCGTGATCCTGCCAGTCGGTTAAAGCGCCGTCCCTCAGTCTGTCCTTGACTGAGGGACGGCGCTTTTTGCGGAGGACGGCGGCGGGACGTTTCCCGCTT
>JAZRXB010000263.1:0-9853 GCA_045600005.1 Eubacteriales bacterium
GTGAAGTCCGACGTTCCGTTAAAAGCCGTCTACGAAGGGCATACGTTCGGCTTCCACGCCGCGCTCGACCCGCAGTTCGTTGTGAACGACGAGGGCGCGGAGGTTCTGGCGCACTACGCCGACGGACGCGCGGCGGTCGCACGGAAAGGGAAGACCGTCTATTCGGCGGTCGGATGCGTCGCGTGGGAGCTGCTCCGCGATATCGCGGCGGCAGCGGGCGTTCACATCTGGGACGAAAACGGCGGCGGAACGGCGGTCTGCTCGCAGTTCGTCTGCGCGTACACGACGCTTCGTGAGGATATCGAGCTGCACATGACGAAAGAGGGAACTTACCGCGAAGTCTTCTCCGGCGAATTCTACAAGACCGACGGTCTGACGCTCCGCTATCACGCGAAAGCCGGTCGGACGATGCTCTTCGTCCCGGTCGGCGATTAACCTGTCCGCAAACACCATATTATAATAAGGAAGGAAAGAACCATGAAGAAACAATCTTTATCCCTGCTTCTCGCCGCGCTCCTCCTTTCAAACGCCGCGCTGATCTCCTGCGGTTCGGCAGGAATCGACCCGTCGGACAGCACGACCGCTCCCGACGGCACGACCGCTCCGGAAGAAACGACGGTCGACCCGAACGCGCGGGACAAGTCCGATCTGCCCGACGACCTTGACCTCGGCGGTTACAATCTGCGCCTGCTCCAGCTCACCGACAACACCGGCAAGACCGGCGCGACCTCGATGTACCTGATGGCTCCCGCCGAAGCGAACGGCGAAGTCTTGAACGACGCGATCTACGCCCGCAACCAGAGAGCGACCGAAAAATACGACTTCACCATCGAGCTGATCGAGAATGACAACGTGAACAACGAAGTCAACAAGTCGGTCATGGCGGGCGACGATTCCTACGACGTCGCAACGCCGACGTTCACCGCCATCCGCGGCAGCATCACGTCCGGCATTTACCTTGACCTGACCACCGTGCCGAACCTGAACCTCAAAAAGAACTACTGGGACCAGAATTTCAACGACTCCATGACGATTTTAGGCAAGCAGTTCTTTGCGGTCGGCGACATCATGGTCGCCGAGGACGACGATATCATGGTCCTTCTGTACAACCGCGACCTTGCGGACGACTTAAACTATGAAAACCTCTACGACCGCGTGTACGACGGAACGTGGACCTACGACCTGCTGCGCAAATACGTCAAGGAGACCGCGCGCGACGTGAACGCGGACGGCAAGATCTACAACGACGATATCGTCGGCTTCCTGTGGGCGAAAAACAACACCGTCCCCCCGCACTTCCCCGCCGCCGGTCAGCTGATGTACGAGCTTGACAAGAGCGGAACGCCGGCCGCGGTCAAGGACCTCGACAAGGGCTACAAGATCTTCGATATCCTCGCGGAGCTTCTCGACCAGAACCGCTACTCGCTCGAATGGACTCAGTTCGGAAGCGATCAGGTCAGCGTGATCACGAGCCTTGTTTCCAACAAACAGGTCCTGTTCCAGAATATGGTACTCTCGCAGGTCCGCCGTCTGTACCGCGACGTCACCGCCGATTTCGGCATCCTGCCGATGCCGAAGCTCGACGAGACGCAGGAGGAATACCACACCGCGATCTACAACACGTTTGAAGTCATTTCGATCCCCGCGACCTGCTCGAACACCGAAAAGGTCGGCGCGATCATCGAAGCGCTCGCCGCCGAGAGCTACGACATCAACAACGCCTACTACAACATCTGTATGCAGTCGAAGTACACGCGCGACGAGGAATCCTTCGACATGATCGACATCTCGCGCCGCGGCGTGCTGTACGACCCGGCGTATATGTACGACTGGGGCAAGCTCTACACGACGATGATCAACGACACCGCCGCCGGGACCGGAAACCTCGCGTCGATCATCGCTTCGCTGTCGACCGTCGCCGATACGGAAATGAAGAATTTCGTCGAACAGGTCAGAGCGCTCAATTAACGTCCAGTGAAATCGTCAAACCGTCTGCCGGAGATTCCGGCAGACGGTTTCTCTATATTTGGTCTTGTTTTTTCGGCGGAAATGTGGTATAATGAATCAATAAATGTGGAAGGAGGCGAGCGGTTTGGACGAAAACGTCGTCGTGAAGGTCGCGGTGAAGGAGCTTTGTCAGTTCATCGCACGGTCGGGTTCGCTCGACGCGCGGTCGGGCGTCGGGCGGCTGGTCGAAGGGACGCGGCTTCACCGCATTTTGCAGAGCCGCGGCGGTCCGGGCTACGTGAAGGAAGTTTCGCTCGACGGACGGCTCGAGGTCGACGGTACGCTGTTCGAGCTGTCGGGACGCGCCGACGGCGTGATCGACGAGGACGACGGCTATACGATCGACGAGATCAAGACGACGACACAGCCGCTCGCCTACGTGTTCGAGGAGGACTATCCGGCGTACTGGAGCCAGCTCGAATGCTATGCGTGGATGTTCGTCACGCTCCACCATCTCGACGAGATCCGCGTGCGGATGACCTTCTGCCACGTCGAGACCGAGGACGTGCGCTATTTTTACCGCGACTATACGCGGGGCGAGCTGGTCGAAAGGGTGCGCAAGCTGCTCTCCGCCTATCGGAAGTGGGCGCTGCTCGACCTTGCGCACCGGCGCGAGCTGACCGGGTCGGCGGCGAAGCTCGTCTTCCCGTTCGAGGACACGCGCGAAGGGCAGGACGAGCTGGTGAAAGCGTCCTTCCGCGCCTTTTTACGCAAATCGCGCCTGTACGCCGAAGCGCCGACCGGCATCGGCAAGACGATCTCGGCGCTTTACCCGGCGTTCCGTGCGCTGGGAGCCGGGAAGGGGAAGCGCGTTTTCTACCTGACCGCGAAAACGATCACCCGCACGGCGGCGGCGAACGCCTTCGACAAACTGCGCACGGCGGGACTTCGCGCGAAAAGCATCGTGCTGACGGCGAAGGAAAAGATCTGCTTCTGCAGGGAAGCCGTGCGCGACTGCTCGTGCCTGCTCTGTCCCTATTCGGACGGACATTTTTCGCGCGTCAACGACTGTCTGTACTCGCTCGTCTCCAACAACGAGACGATCACGCGCAGACTGATCGAATACTACGCGAAGGAATACAGGGTCTGCCCCTACGAGCTGTCGCTCGACGCGGCGGAGTGGTGCGACCTCATCATCTGCGACTACAACTATCTGTTCGACCCGCGCGTCTATCTGCGGCGGTTCTTTTCGGAGGACGCGCCGAAGGACGACAATCTGCTGCTGATCGACGAGGCGCACAACCTTGCCGAACGTGCGCGGGCGATGTATTCGGCGGAGCTGACCTTTTCGCGCCTGCTCCCGCTCTTCAAAAAACTGCGAACCGACGACTCCATTCTGTACGCGCCGATGAGAGGGCTCTTAAAACAGCTTCTCGCGCTGAAAAAAGGCGTGGAGCTGACCGACGGGATCGGTTTTTCGGTCCGGAAGGAAGCGCCCGACACGCTCGAAGCGGCGGCGGAGCTGTTCGTTTCCTGCGGATTCGACTGGCTGCGCGTGAACGGCGGCGACGGCGGCGCACCCTTCGCGCGGGAGATGACCGACGCGGTGTTCGACGTGATGCGCTTTGCGAAGGCGCTTTCGTTCGCCGACGGACGGTTCGTCTTCTTCACGGAGGTGCGCGGGGAGGAGATCGCGGCGCGGCTCATCTGTCTCGACCCGGCGAAGGTGATAAACGACCGGCTGGCGCGGGCAAGGGGCGCGGTGCTGTTCTCGGCGACGCTTCTGCCGCTCGACTACTACGTCGATCTGCTCGGCGGACCGCTCGGCGCGGACACGGGGACCTCGGAGTACGAAACGCTCGAGCTTGCGTCGCCGTTCCCGCGCGAGAACCTATTCCTCGCGGCAATGGACCGGGTGTCGACCCGCTTTTCCGACCGCGAACGCGCGGCAGAGGAGATCGCGGAGATCCTTGAAACGGTCGTTCCGGCGAAAACCGGGCATTACATGGCGTATTTTCCGTCCTACCGGATGTTAAGGGACGTGCTGTATGCCTTCCGGCAGGTCGACGAGTACACGCACTGTCTCGTTCAGAAGCCGGGCATGACCGAGAGCGATAAGGAAGCGTTCCTGTCGGTCTTTGAAAAGCCGGACGACGGGCGCGGACTGCTCGGTTTCGCGGTGCTGGGCGGGATGTTCTCGGAGGGCATCGACCTTGCGGGCGAAAAGCTGATCGGAAGCATCGTCGTCGGCGTCGGGCTGGCGCAGCTGAACAGCGAATCGAACCTGATCGCGGAGCATTACAACGCGACGCGCGGGTCGGGCTACGAGTACGCCTATCTGTACCCCGGCATGAACCGCGTGCTTCAGGCGGCGGGGCGCGTCATCCGCACGGGGACCGACCGCGGCGTGGTGCTATTGATCGACGACCGCTTCTCGACGCCCGCCTACGTGAACCTTTACCCGCGCCACTGGAACCGGATGAAGCTCATCGGCGACGCCGAATCGCTCGCCGCGTCGCTCGAACGCTTCTGGGGATAGCGCAAATCGTCCAAATTCTTCGCGTTTCGTACAAATTTTCCGCGCCCCTTGACAACCGCCGCGCTTTGCGGTACAATAGTAGTAACAAAATTCATCTTCGGAGGAAACTATCATGCATTTTAACGTTAAGGAAGACATCATCGCGCTGACCCCTCAGTGGAAGGGCGAGCGCTTCCCGGACGGCAGACCGCGCGTTCCGGACCGTTACCTCGAAGCCCTCAAGGGCATGACGCTCGAAGAGGTCTGGAAGCCGATCTTCGTGAAAGGCTACGAGTCGCAGTTTGAGGGACACCTCTACACGCTGCACGACGACGGCCGCAAGATGGTCGGACGCGCCGTCACCGCCGAATTCTGCCCGACCCGTCCCGACCTGCACGAGGTCATGTTCGGCATCGGCAAGGAGGAGGGACGCAAGGGCAACTACAATCAGTGGGTCGTCGACTCGCTGGTCGAGGGCGACGTGCTGGTCGCCGATATGTACGACAAGATCTACAAGGGGACCTTTCTCGGCGGCAACCTGACCACCGCCGTTTCGACGAAGACGAAGACCGGCGGCGCGGTCATCTGGGGCGGCGTCCGCGACGTCGAGCAGATGAAAGCGGTCGAGGGACCGATCAACGTCTACTACCGCGGCATCGACCCCACGCCGATCCGCGATTTCATCATGAAGGGCTTCAACACCCCGACGCGCATCGGCAGCGCGATCGTTCTGCCGGGCGACATCGTGTTCGGCGCGGGCGGCGGCGTGCTGTTCATCCCGAGCCATCTCGTTCCCGAAGTCGTCGACGGCGCTGCAAAGACGCACGTCAAGGACATTTTCGGCTTTGAAATGATCACGGCGAACGTTTTCACGACCGCTCAGATCGACCGCAACACGTGGACCGAGGAAATGCTCGACCTCTTAATGAAATTCATCAGGGAAGACCCGCGCGGCGAAGAATACCGCGAGCTTGACTGGACGCCCGAATACAACGCGGCGAGAAACGGTGATCCGAATGACACGCAGACAGCCCTGTAACGTCTACTTCGCCGCCTGCGCGAAAAACGGCGGCGTCTGGCACTATGTCCAGAACGAAAACGGAACGCTCACGTTCGTGAAGAAATATCCGCTCGACCGTCCGATGTTTCTGGCGGTCGACGGCGGGAAAATGTACGTCCTGCTCCGCGAGATGGAGGAAGGCACCTACCGTTCCGGCATGATGACCTTCGATATCGCCGCCGACGGTTCGCTGTCGAACCCTTCGCCGGTGATCCTGTCGGAGGGAAAGTGCGCGTGCCACATTTCGCTGTCCGGGGGGAAGGCCTACGCGGTCAACTATCTGTCCGGCAGCGTCGTGCGCTTCGGTGAAAGCGCGGTCGACGCCTCCGACCGGCACGAGGGGCGCGGTCCGCACCCGACCCGTCAGGAGGGTCCGCACACGCATTTCGTGCGCGAAACGCCGGACGGGAAGTACCTGTTCTGCGTCGATCTCGGGCTTGACACGGTGTATGTCTACGACAAGGAACTGAACGTCGTTTCGACGGCGCAGGTTCCCGCGGGCGCGGGATGCCGTCATCTTGACTATTCGCCGGACGGAAAATTTGTCTATTGCGCCAATGAGCTTGGCTCGTCGGTGACGGTGTTCGCCTACGCGGACGGGAAGCTGACCGCGCTCGACACTTACCCGGCTCTCCCGGCGGATTTCACGGAGCAGAGCACTGCCGCCGCCATCCGCGTTTCGGAGGACGGCAAGGTCGTGTACGTTTCGCACCGCGGTCACGATTCGATCTGCGCGTTCAGGGTCACGGACGGCGGCGCGAAGCTCGCTTCCCCTGTCTGGACGAAGGTAAACGGCGTTTCTCCGCGCGATTTCCTGATCGTGAACGGGATGCTTTACGCGACGAACGAAAAAACGGACAATGTGACGGTCTTTAAGGTCGACGGTCAGACGCTGACCGCGACCGGCGAAGCGCTCTCGATGCCCGCGCCGCTCTGCTGCGCGGCGGAGTGACGCTGCTGCCGGAACGGCTGCACGACCTGCATTGCTTTCTGACCGACCGCGCGGTCAGCTGTCTGACCTTTGAGGGGAGGGAACGGGTTGAATTCTGAAGTGATGAAAACCTGCGCCGACCTGATTCTCACGATGGCGATTCAGGATATGGCAAAAGAGGAAAATATCTCCATCGCGCAGGCGAGGGAAAAGCTGATCTGTTCCCCTGCCTACGACGCTCTGTACGATTTTGACACAGAGCTGTGGCAGGAAGGACCGGACGCTTTCCGATATTATTACGGACAATTAAAAAAACGCCGGTGATCCTTCGGCGCACGATAAGGCAGTTTCTGAAACGTCTCATCGCGCGCCGGGCTCACCGGCGGTCTTTTCATATGTCGATGCGGTTGTTGTATTTGGTCGGCAGACCTTCCTTATACTGGTGCGAATCGCTCGAAAGCTGTAAAATGTGCGCGTAGACCAGTCCCGTCACAGGGCTTGGGTCGCCGAATTCCAGCACCGTCATGCCCGAATGCGCGATGTCAAGCTGGATCGCCACCTCCGGGTAGGGTATGTCCAGCACGTTCGCAAGGAAGGATTTTCCGAATCCGCCGTGCGCGAACAGCGCGACGCGCTCGTCGTTCGGTCGGACCGGGATGTAGCCGTTGCGCCCGGCGTCGTGCTTATAGCCAAGCTCCTCTAAAAATTCGACGCAGGCTCTGCTGACCCGCGCCATGCCGTCGCCGAACGTCGTCTCGGCGAAGCCGGGATGCGTGTACCACTTCTTGCGCAGCGCGCGGACCTCCTCGCTCTGGAACAGCTCGACCATCTTCGGGTCGGAGAAGCACCAGCGCGTCTTGCCTTCGGGCGTCTTCACGCACATTTCGCGGTAGGCGTATTTTTCGTTGGTCCAGTCGAGCTGGACAAGCTCGTTTTTCGTCATTTCACAGGTCGGGGCCGCGGTGTCGATCGCACGCTGCGACGTGGACGAGTACACGCGGTCGATCCCATAGCGCGCGAGCCGGCGTCCGAGCGCTTCCGCCTGACGCTTTCCCAGCGGGGTCAGGCTGTCGGGGTTGTAGATCGGGTCGCCGTGGCGGCAGTAAAACAGTAACATGGCAAAATCTCCTGTCGTTTTTTGTTGCTTCCATTATACCACATTTCGGCGCAGATTGCAAGACGGTCGGCGAATATTCGCCGACCCCGTTTTTTCATTTGGAAGGGAGCCATGGTCTGCCGATAGAGCTCGTCATGAAGCGGAATTTGCTGTGAAAATTGCTGAAATCTTCGATAACCTCTTGCATTTTTCGGAAAAACGTGATATAATAATAAATCGGTGATGAACCATATACTCTAAATTCAGAGGAAGGTATACAGTAATGGAACAGCAAAACAGAAGAGTCGGTACGGTTTCGCGCGGCATCCGCTGCCCGATCATCCGTCAGGGAGACGACCTCGGCGTGATCGTGACCGAAAGCGTTCTGGAAGCGGCGAAATGCGAAGGCTTCGAGCTTCGTGACCGCGACGTCATCGCGCTCACCGAATCCATCGTCGCGCGCGCTCAGGGCAACTACGCAACGGTCGACGACATCGCCGAAGACGTGAAGAACAAGCTCGGCGGCGGCACGGTCGGCGTCATCTTCCCGATCCTTTCCCGCAACCGTTTCGCGATCTGCCTGCGCGGCATCGCGAAGGGCGCGAAGAAGATCGTTCTGATGTTCAGCTATCCGTCCGATGAAGTGGGCAACTCGCTCGTCAGCCTCGATCAGGTCGACGCAGCAGGGATCAACCCCTATTCCGACGTTCTCACGCTGGAAAAGTACCGCGAGCTGTTCGGCGTCAATAAACACGAGTTCACCGGCGTGGACTACGTTCAGTACTACGGCGACCTCATCCGTGAAAGCGGCGCAGAGGTCGAGATCATCTTCGCAAATCAGGCGAAGACCATCCTTAATTACACCGACTGTGTTCTCACCTGCGACATCCACACCCGCGCGCGCACCAAGCGCATCCTCAAGGCTGCCGGCGCAAAGATCGTCTGCGGACTTGACGATATCCTGAACGCTCCGCTTCACGGCGGCGAGTTCGGCTGCAACGAGAACTACGGTCTGCTCGGCTCCAACAAGTCGACCGAAGACAGGATCAAACTCTTCCCGCGCAGCTGCCAGCCGCTGGTGCTCGACATCCAGAAGCGCATCCTCGAAGCGACCGGCAGGCACGTTGAAGTCATGGTCTACGGCGACGGCGCGTTCAAGGACCCCAAGGGAAAGATCTGGGAGCTTGCCGACCCGGTCGTCTCGCCCGCGTTCACGGACGGACTCATCGGCACGCCGAACGAGCTGAAGTTAAAGTACCTCGCCGACAACGATTACAAGGATCTCTCGGGTGAAGAACTGAAGAAAGCCATCTCCGCATCCATCCGCGCAAAGCAGGGGAACCTCGTCGGAAACATGGCGTCTCAGGGAACCACGCCGCGTCAGCTCACCGACCTGATCGGTTCGCTCTGCGACCTGACCTCCGGTTCGGGCGACAAGGGTACGCCGGTCGTCCTCGTTCAGGGCTATTTCGACAACTATACCAACTGATTTCCGTCAGGCGACGAACTACACCGGCGAGCCGGTCAGATGAAGGATTTTCAATATGATTTGCAATAACATTCTCGAAGCGATGGGCGGCACGCCTGTCATCCGTCTCGGCAAAATGGCCGACCCGGACGGCGCGGAGATCCTCGTGAAATTCGAGGGGCTGAACGTCGGCGGCTCGATCAAGACCCGCACCGCGTTCAACATGATCCGCGACGCGGAGGAAAAGGGTCTGATCGACCCGAAGCGGACTGTCATCGTCGAACCGACGAGCGGCAATCAGGGCATCGGTCTTGCGCTGGTCGGCGCGGTCCGCGGCTACCAGACGAAGATCGTCATGCCCGACTCGGTGAGCGAGGAGCGGCGCAAGCTGATCCGTCACTACGGCGCCGAGGTCATTCTCATCCACGACGACGGCAACATCGGCGCGTGTATCGAGGAGTGTCTGCAAACCGCGCTGCGTATGCGCGACGAGGACCCGAACGTCTACGTCCCGCAGCAGTTTGAAAATCCCGCCAACTCCGCCATCCAGCGCAGCCAGACCGCCGCTGAGATTCTGGAACAGGTCGGCGGACCGATCCACGGCTTCTGCTCCGGCATCGGAACGGGCGGCACGATCACCGGCATCGGTGAAGGACTGAAAGCCGCCAATCCCGGCATCGTGATCTGGGCGGTCGAACCCGCGCACGCCGCCATCCTGTCCGGCGGCTCGATCGGCACGCATCTCCAGATGGGCATCGGCGACGGCGTGATCCCCGCCATCCTGAACCGCGAGATCTACAACGACATCTGCATCATCGAGGACGAGGAAGCCA
>JAZRXB010000264.1:0-19226 GCA_045600005.1 Eubacteriales bacterium
AGCCAGACGTCGACCGTGCCTTCGAGCTGACAAATCGTCTCATAACGCTCGTAGCCGCTCGTGTTGTAGACAATGGGGAGCGTGAGCCCCTGCTGACGCGCAAGTCGGACGGCTTCGATGATCTGCGGGACGAACATCGTCGGGGTGACGAGATTTACATTGTTCGCGCCCTTTCCGGCGAGCATGAGAAACAGACCGGCGAGCTTTTCGACCGAAACGATCTTGCCGTATTCGGCGGTCGAGCCGCGCGAAATGGCGGCATTCTGACAGAATACGCAGCCGAGCGTGCAGCCGCAGAAGAAGACGGACCCCGACCCTTCCTTACCGGACAGGCAGGGTTCCTCCCACATATGCAGCGCGGCGCGCGCGACCCTCACCTCGTCGGTCTGACCGCAGAAGCCGGTCTCCCGGCTGCGGTCGACCCGGCAGCGGCGCGGGCAGAGTTCACAGAGCGCTTGATTCATGATGATTCTCCAAAGGCGCTGCCCGGTCATTTCTTCGGCAGCGGCGAGTCGGTCTCTCCGCTGAGGAAAGCGATCACCGCGTTATAGTCCCTCTCATCGGTGATGATCCCCGGCTTGTACAGCTCGGTGTAGAGATAGCAGGGAATGATCTCTTCCGACAGATCGGTCAGCACGCCGTCGATGAAATGGAAGGTCAGACGGTAAACGATCGTGCGGTTTTCCTCATTGCGCGACCCGCCGAAGCAGAAATTGCCGAGCGAATGCAGGATCGTGTGTCCCTTGTAGGTCTCGACCGGCTGGAGGACGTGCGGATGTCCGCCGATCACAAGGTCGATCCCGCTGTCGATCATGCGCCGCGCACCGGCGGCTTTCCAGTCGTCCGGCACATGGACGCGCTCGGTCCCGCCGTGGAAGTAGACGATCTTATAGTCGGCTTCGACCTCCTTCATTTTCTGACTGATGATCGTATCGTAGCCGTTATAATAGAACGTACAGCAGTAAAGCGCGATGGTGAAGCCGTCCTTTTCGAGGAAAACGAGATTTTCGTCGTCGCCCCAGCGGATCCCGGCGGCGTCGAGCGCTTCGCGCGTGTCCTCATAGCCCGCCGTTCCGTAATCGCCCGAATGGTTGTTGGCGAGCGAGACGATCTCGACGCTGGCGGACGTGAGGATATCGGTGTTCTGTGTGCCGGATTTGTACCAGTACGCAGGCGTGTAGCCCTTCGGCTGCGTGCGGATCGTCGGGTCGTCGGTGAAGACGTTTTCGAGATTGGCGATCGTCCAGTCGTCGTTTTCAAACAGTTCGATGAAGTTTTCAAGGAAATACGACGGCTCGACGTTCTTGGCGAGCAGATTGAACGAACCCTCCCATTCGCCGCCGCGGTCGGTGGCGAGCATACAGTCGCCGACAAAGGTCAGCGTGATGTCCGACAGGACGGGGACTTCTTCGAGCGTTTCCTCGCCCGGAACGGTCAGACCCGGTGTTCCCGGCACGGCGGGCGGCGTGAGAACGACGCCGGGCGTCGGTTCTTCGGGATGTTCGACGATCATCGCCGGTA
Organism: Eubacteriales bacterium; assembly: GCA_045600005.1. GTDB lineage: Bacteria > Bacillota > Clostridia > Oscillospirales > CAG-272 > Flemingiibacterium. The sequence continues at coordinate 1,522 of JAZRXB010000264.1, forward strand.
TCTGAGACAGGGCGGCGAGAGTGAGGGCGGTGATCAGGAAGAAAAACAGAACAATGAATTTTTTCATGGCGTTTCGGCGGTTCTTGAGCGGCAGAAGCGTAAATTTCGCTTCTATTATATCATGTCCGACGGAAAATTGCAAGATGCGGAGAAAGTTTTTCGTCCGTTTTCGGAGCGTTCCGTCCGATTTTGTCCTGTTGTTACACTCTGAGAGAAAGTTTCAGAATCTGCATGGCTGGAATGGAAAATAGTTTCACATTCTGTTTCAATATCTGAAATGGTTTGAAACGATGTGCATACTGCACAAAAATCGGGGGGGGTAGTTGTAAAATGTGTTGCCTAAATGTGATACCGGATATAAAATTAGTTCCAAATACTCTTACAAAAATCAGAAAATAATACCAAATGCTACTTGACATGAGGAAAACAATATGATATAATGCAGACAGGATCAAATCCGGAAAAAAGAAAGGACTGGTTTATCCCATGAAAAACGCACGATTGCTTTCCCTCACACTCGCCCTGATTCTTGCGGCAGGAACGGTTTCCTGCGGTTCTTCACCTGACGTATCGAACGACGGCACGACCGCCGCGCAGGACAGCGGCTCCGTCGATACGACGGTCGACCTTCTCGCTCCTCCCGATCTGCCCGATAAGGATTACGGCGGCTACGAATTCAATATCCTTCTGCGCGTCGAAGGATGGGGCATCTACAACAACGAGCATTTTTATATTGAAGAAGAAAACGGCGAAGTCCTGAACGACGCGATCTACAACCGCAACCGCATCGTCGAGGAAGCCTTCAACGTCAAGATCACGGAGACCGTCACCAAGAGCGACATCGGCACGGAGATCAGCCGCGTCGTCATGGCGGGCGACGACGCTTACGATCTGGCCATTCCGTCAAACTTCATCACATCGCTCGGTCCGGAGTATCTTGTTGACCTGTATACGCTCGATTATCTCAACCTTGACCGTCCGTGGTGGAATCAGAACAGCATCGCCGCCTACTCGATCAACGGCAAGCTCTGCTCCGCCATCAGCAGCATGATGATCACGCACATGGACAGCGTTCTGGCGATGTTCTACAACCAGAAGCTCGCCGCCGACAACAAGCTGCCCGACCTTTATCAGCTCGTCCGGGACGGCAAATGGACGCTCGCCAAGTTCGCCGAGATCACGAAGAACGTCACGGTCGATGTGGACGGCAACGGCGAATACAACGACAAGGACCGCTATGCGTTCGTCGGTCTGGACGGCATCGGACGTCTCGGTTCGGGCGTTCAGCTTGACACGGTGGTCAAGGACAAGAGCGGTATTCCGCAGCTCAACCTGAAAGACGAGCTGCTCGTCAACCGCATCTCTCAGCTGCGCGACTACGCGGTCTCACTCGAACGCGATATCTACGACCCGCGTACCGACAAGAACACCGGCGGCGACGGCGACAAGGCGGTCTTCCGTCTCTTCCTCAATGACCAGACGATTTTCTTTGTCCACGGTCTGGGCTGCGCACAGCAGTTCCGCGATATGAAGAGCGATTTCGGCGTCATTCCGACCCCGAAGCTCGACGACAAGCAGGAGAACTATTCGATCGCGCCTGACGTGACGAAGTGCATCGCGATCCCGACGGTCGCGTCCGATCTCGAACGCACCGCGATCATTCTCGAAGCGATGTCCTACCACGGCTACGACTATCTGCGTCCGCGCTACTACGAGACGATGCTCCAGTCGAAATATCTGCGCGACGAAGAATCGGTCGAAATGCTTGACGAATATATCTACACCAACATCGGTATCGGCACGCCGACCGGCAGCAAGTCCCTCGATACGGCGCTCAAAAACGCCAAGAACGGGAACGGCGAGATCGCTTCGACCTTCGCGGCGAGCGAAGCGGCGATTCAGGAAGAATTAAATAAGTTCGTCGCGCTGTATCAATAAATCCATCATCAGTATCAGGAGAAAAAACATGAAACTCACCGTCAATTCCGCGAACATTCTGAGAAAATGGCCCCGCGTGGAGGAATATCAGAACTCCACGCTCCGCTACACGCCGCCGAAATCCTTCCCCGCTTACTGCGCGTCGAAGATCGGCAGAGCGAAGGTCATCCGCACGTGGGTCACGCTCGACGAGGTGTGGGACTACCGCACCGACGAGTATCACTGGAACTATCCGATCGGCGTGAACAATTACGTCGGCGACAAGAAGCATTTCAACTACGACTGGAGCATCACCGTTCCGCTCGGGACTGATTTCATCGACTACCTGACCGCGTACTGCGCCGAGGCGGACGAAGCCATCTTCAACATCCGCCGCTATGAGCGCGAGGTCACGGACGGACTGATCCCGCTGTCCAAGTACGAGGAAGTCGTCGAAAAGGTCGTCGGGTACTACAAGGAGCTTTGCCCGAACATCCGCTACATCGAGTGCTGCAACGAGGTCGAGCTGAACAGCTTCGGCGGTCTGACCATGCCGGAATACTATGAGCTGTACAAGGCGACCTGCCGCGCCGTTCGCAGACTGAACGCTTCGCACCGCTACGAGCTTCCGCTGGGCGTCGGCGGCTTCGCCATGTCCGGATGCATGAGCAGATGGAACATCTGGCAGCAGTTCTTACGTCTGCTGGCGGCAGACAAGTCGCCCGACCGGATGATCGACTTCTATTCGGCGCACGACTACAACCCGAATTTCTGGCGCATCATGGACTTTGCGGCCCGTCATGAGGAGCTGGTGAAGCAGCTCGGTCTGCCGGACGCGCCGGTCTTCTTCAACGAATACGGCATCGTCGGCTGCACCGGCAAGCCGGAGGACAGCTTAAAGAACGCTTCCGGCGTGCTGAACGGCATGATCATGTCCTCGCATCTCGGCAATCTGCATGTGTTCCCGTGGTGTACCTTCCACAATCCGGGCTATCAGATCTCGTACACGCAGTTCCTCGACCTCGGAAATGATACCTTCGCGCCGACGCCGAACGGAAACGCTTTCATCGCGCTCCATATGCTCGAAGAAAACGAGGTCGAGATCTGGGAGAACGTTGAATACAAGGCGGTCGCTACCGCCGGAAACGGCAAAGTCGCCGTTCTCGTGACCAATCCGACCGACGTGCCGATGGATGTGGACGTTGACGTCAACGATCTGAAGGGCTACGTCGCCCACGTGAAGCACTACGTCTGCGACTCGCAGAAGAACAACCGCGTCACGGGCGAACCGGCGGTCGATTTCGCGCCGACGTTCGACGGCTGGCTCGGACTGAACACGACTGGCGTGCTGAAATACAAGCTGACCCTTGAGCCGAGAGCGTTCGTGCTGACGGTGATCGAATAAAGGCTTTCCGAAAAGCCGCCGCTACGGCATCCGGCTGAACGGCAAAACGGCTTCCCTGAAATGGGAAACCGTTTTGCTGTTCAGCCGGATGTTTTCGGAAGTTATACCTCGTAGGGTACGAACCGTTCGGGATATACGACCTCGATGTCGGTCAGCGTCTTTGCCTTGGCGATCACGTCGTCGGCGCGGGACGCCGCGAAGTGGATGACGAACATTCTCTTCGCACGGGCGTTTTTCGCCATGCGAACGCCGTCCGCGATGCCCGAATGACGGCAGCCGGGAGGATTCAGCGGGTCGGTGTCCGAGGTGGTCAGCGCGGTCTCCTGCACGAGCAGGTCGCAGTCGTGCAGAGCGGCGGCGATCGAATCGGCGTAGTAGGTGTCGCCGGTGAGCGACAGGACCTTGCCGGTCGACTGCTCGGTCAGTCTCCACGAAAGCCCCTCGATCGCGTGGAAGGACGCGCAGGTCTCGATTCCGATATCGTCGAGCGTGAAGCTGTCGCCCGGATCCAGCTCGTGCAGCGTCGGATATTCGCAGTCATGATAATAGAGGTCGTCCGCGCCCGCCTGTAAAAACCTCATCGCAAGATCGACCACGCGGCGAAGGTCGCACGCCGGACCGTAGAGGTTGAGCTTCGAGAGCGGTTTGTTCTTTTGCAGATACCAGAACAGGATCTGCGGGAGCGCCATGTAGTGGTCGTGGTGCAGATGCGTGAAGAAAAGATGCTCGATCTCGTCCGGCTCCATGCCGATCTTCTGCATATTGCCGATGAGATGATAGCCGGTGTCGAACAGATACTTTTTGTTGATGAGAAAACCGGACGAATCGTTGCCGGGTTTGACCATGCAGGCGTCCGTGGCGAAAAATATAATGTTCATGAGATCCTCCGCTTGGCTGTGTCAGCCGTCAAATTCTTTGAGAAACCAGATCTTGTCCCGGTCGGCGGTGAAGACCCGGCCGTTCAGATAGGAAAGGATACCCGCCTCGGTCTTGAACCGGAATTCGAGACGGTAGGCGTAGAGCGCCTGAAACTTATAGCCCGCCTTCCGGTCGTCCTTGTTGATGCCGTACTTGCCGTCGCCGAGCAGCGGATGACCGATGGAGGAAAAATGCGCGCGGATCTGATGCGTGCGTCCCGTGACCAGCTCGACTTCGACCAGCGAAAGCTCGCGCGACTCGTCGAGGACCTGATATTTGGTGACGATCGGCTTGTAGTTCGGGCGCTGTTCGGAGACGATATCGACGATATTGTTGTCCGCGTCCTTTTTCAGCCAGCCGGTCAGCGTGTCGGCTCTGCGGGGCATATGTCCGTGGACGGCGGCGAGATAGAATTTTGACAGCTCGTCGTCGCGGATCTTCTGATTCATGACGCGAAGCGCTTCGGCGTTTTTCGCCGCGATGACGATGCCGCCGGTGTTGCGGTCGATGCGGTTGCAGAGCGCGGGCGCGAAGGACTGCTCACGCGCGGGATCATATTCGCCCTTGCGGTAGAGGTACGCCTTGACGTGGCTGATGAGCGTGTTGATCTCCTCGCCGTCGTCCGAGTGAACGATCAGCCCCGGCTTTTTGTCGAGCAGCAGGATGTTTTCGTCCTCGTAAAGGATGTCAAGGTGCGGCGTGAGCTTCATGAAGGCTTCCTCGACCGCTTTTTCCTCGAAGAACTCCTCCGCGATGAACAGATCCACCGTGTCGCCCTCGTACAGGATCGTGCCGATCTCGGCGCGCTTGCGGTTGACCTTGATCTTTTTGGTGCGGATGCACTTGTACATGAGGGACTTCGGCAGAGCCTTCACCGCTTTCGACAGGAATTTGTCGAGCCGCTGTCCCGCGTCGTTATACTGAATGGTGAGTGTGCGCATGAAAATCTCCTGATAGCCGATTGTTTAATGCTTTAAGATGACAAACGTTATAATAAAATCCGTTTTTATGTCGGCTTTGCCGACATAAAAACACCTCTAAGGCGAGCCCTCGCGCCGATAAGGGGAGAGCTGACAAAACAAATTTTGTCGGCTGACAAAACTTTGTTTTTTCGGCGGCGAAACGCGCGAGCACGGATTGTAAAACGCAGTTTTACAATCGACTAAAATCTCCTGACAGACGGAGAAAGCGGCAGAGCGCGTCGTCTGCCGCTTTCCGCACAGATTTTTATTTCGTGCCGAACAGGCGGTCGCCGGCGTCGCCGAGACCGGGAACGATATAGGCGTTTTCATTCAGGCATTCGTCGAGCGCCGCGACGTAGATATCAACGTCGGGATGCGTCTCCTGAACCTTTTTCACGCCTTCGGGAGCAGCGACGAGGCACATCAGGCGAAGGTTCCTGCAGCCGGCTTCCTTGAGCTTGGTGAGCGCGTCGGAGGAGCTGCCGCCGGTGGCGAGCATCGGGTCGACGACGATGGTGATGCGTTCCTCGATGTCGAAGGGCAGCTTGCAGTAATAGGTGACGGGGAGATGGGTCTCCGGGTCGCGGTACAGCCCGATGTGACCGACCTTGGCCGCCGGGACGAGGCTTAACAGACCGTCCACCATGCCGAGACCGGCGCGCAGGATCGGAACGATGGCGAGCTTTTTGCCGGCGATGGTCTTCGCGGTCATTTTGGCGATCGGGGTCTCGATCTCGATGTCTTCGAGCGGCAGGTCGCGCGTGACTTCATAGCCCATCAGCATGGCGATCTCGCTTAAAAGCTGGCGGAAATCCTTCGTGCCGGTATCCTTCCGGCGCATGATGGTGAGCTTATGGGTGATGAGCGGATGGTCGATGATGTGTAAGGTACTCATGTTGTCCTCTCTTTCTGCGATAGGATAAGTTGGTAAGATTCATCCTATATTATAGATCCTTTCGGGACGGATTGCAAGCCGTTCGGCGTAATTTCCTGATTTTTTCACATAATTTCGTCGTTATCGACAAAAGAAGCCGCTCTTTCTGCATGAAAAGACAGTCCGCGCCTAACGGCACGGGCTGTCTTTTCATGTTATTGCTGCACTTCTTCGACAGGCGCTTCGGGAATGGTGATGGCGATGCGCTGGGACTTGTCCGACCAGATGATCTTGCGCGGACACTTGGAAACGCAGACGCCGCATTCGATGCACTTGGCGTAGTCGATGGACGCGACGAAATCGTTGACGTGGATCGCGCCCTGTTCGCAGGACTTTTCGCACATATGACAGCTGATGCAGCCGACCTTGCAGTACGCGCGGGTCTGCGCGCCCTTATCGACCGACATACAGCCGACCCAGTGCTTGGAGTCGTAGGGGATCAGCTTGATGATGTGCTTCGGGCAGGCTTCGACGCAGGCGCCGCAGCCCTGGCACAGCTCGTAATTGACCGTCGAAACGCCGTCGACGACCTTGATGGCGCCGAACGGGCAGGCAGCCGCGCAGGAGCCGAGACCGATGCAGCCGTTGGGGCAGAGCTTGTCGCCGCCGCCGAGCTTGGTCGCCGCCACGCAGTCGGGCGCACCCTCATAGACGTACTTCTTGAGCGCGAATTCCGCCGTGCCGGAGCACATGACCTGAGCGCGCATCCGAACGGTCTTTTCGGCTTCGACGCCCATGATCTTCGCGACCTCCGCCGCGACCGCGTCGCCGCCGACCACGCAGGACGAAGGCTTCGCTTCTCCCTTGACGATGGCTTCGGCAAGAGCCGAACAGCCGGCGTAGCCGCATCCGCCGCAGTTGGCGCCGGGGAGCTTTTCCTCGATCTGAGGGATCCGTTCATCCACCTTGACGGCGAAGACCTTCGCCGCGACTGCCAGAGCCGCGCCGAGCACGCCGCCCAGAATGGCGAACCACATGACTGCAAAGAGAATATTCTGTAAACTGCTCATATGCTGCCTCCCCGTCAGAACGACATTCCGGAGAAACCGGAGAACGCCATGGCGATCAGTCCTGCCGCGATCATGGCGATCGGGATCCCCTTAAAGCTCTTGGGCGGATCCGCAAAGGAAATACGCACGCGGACGCCGGCGAAGATGACGATGGCGAGTGTGAAGCCGGCCGCCGACGAGAAGCCGTAGGCGAGGGATTCGATGAAATCGTAGCCGTTCTGGATGTTTAACAGAGCCGCGCCGAGGACCGCGCAGTTGGTCGTGATCAGCGGCAGATAGATGCCGAGCGCGCCGTAAAGCGACGGAATGAACTTGCGAAGGAACATTTCGATGAACTGAACGAGCGCCGCGATGATGAGGATGAACGCGATGGTTTCGAGATATTCCAGCTCGAACGGCACGAGGATGAAGGTGTAGACGAGCCACGTCGCCGCGCTCGAAAGCGTCATGACGAACATGACCGCGAAGCCCATGCCGACCGCCGTGTCCGGCTTCTCGGAGACACCGAGGAACGGACAGATGCCGAGGAATTTCGAGAAGATGTAGTTCTCAACGAGGACCGCCGAGAGCATCAGAAGCAGGATGTGTACAAAATACTCCATTAATCTTCCTCCTTCGTCTTGTCAGCCGTTTTTTCGGCGCGCTTCGCCATGATCTTATTCATCAGGGCGATTAAGAAGCCGAGCGTCAGGAAAGCGCCTGCGGGCAGAATGAAGATGATCGCCGGTTCGTAGAACGAGGGCATGATCTTTATGCCGAACAGCGTGCCTGCGCCGATCAGCTCGCGGACAGCCGCCAGCACAAAGAGCGCGAGGGTGTAGCCGAGTCCCATGAACAGACCGTCCACCGCAGACGGCAGCACCGGCTGCTTCGAGGCGAAGGATTCGGCGCGCGCCAGAATGATGCAGTTGACGACGATCAGCGGAATGAACAGACCGAGCGACTTGTCAAGCGAGGGCAGGAACGCTTTGATGAGCATCTGGATCGCCGTGACGAAGCCGGAAATGATGACGATGTAGGACGCGATGCGGATCTGCTTCGGGATGAAATGGCGGAGCAGAGAGATGAACACGTTGGAGCAGATGAGGACCGCCGTGACGGCAAGTCCCATGCCGAGCGCGTTGATGACCGAGGTGGTGACGGCGAGCGTCGAACACATACCGAGCATCTGCACGAGAACGGGGTTCTTGAGAACCAGACCGTCCGCCAGCTGCCCGCGGAAATCCTTCATGGTGTACTTACTCATTGTGCGCCTCCGTTCTCACCGAACAGGACGGGATAAGCGCCGAGCGCGGCGTTCACGCCTGCCAGAACGGCTTTCGACGAAATGGTCGAGCCGGTGATGGCGTCTATGTTCGAGCCGATGGCAAGAGACCCGCTCTTTCCGACATACTGAGAGAGATAGCCGTCGTCGTTGACACGGCTGCCGAGACCGGGCGTTTCGCCGTGGGAGACGATTTTAACTCCGGCGACCGTGCCGTCGGCGTTCACGCCGACCATGACGTCCAGCGCGCCGCCGAAGCCGTTGGGAGCGACGCTTGCGGCGTAGCCGATCACGTCGTCGCCCGATTTGACGAGATAGAGCATCTGCACGCCGTCGGCGGTTTTGTCCGATTCCTCGTTTTCGGTCGCGTCCGGGAAAATGGCGCTGATGGCAGCCGCTTTTTCGGCGCGGCTGTTTTCAGCGATCCGTTCCGCCGTGAGCGCGTTGACTCCGGCGAGCAGAAGCGCCGTGATGGTCGAGATGATGAACAGCTTCAGCGTAATGGAGAGGATGAACCTTGCGCTGTCGTTACTTTTTTGCTCTGTCAACCGAAGCACCTCCGAATCGTACCGGCTTCGTGTAGCGGTCAATGTACCACACGAGCAGGTTCATGATGAGAATGGCGAAGGACACGCCCTCGTTAAGTCCGCCGAAATAGCGGATGAAGACGGTCAGAAGTCCGCAGCCGACGCCGAAGACCACACGCCCGGTGTTGGTGATCGGAGAGGTCGCGTAGTCGGTCGCCATGAAGACGGCGCCGAGGAACAGACCGCCCGACAGGACCTGGCTGAGCGCGAAGTCAAAGGGCAGGGAATTCTTCGTGAACACGAAGGTGATGATCAGCACGGTCCCGATATAGCAGACCGGGATGTGCCACGTGACGACCCTGCGGACCAGCAGATAAAGGAAGCCTGCCGTCAGAAGCAGGGCGGAAACCTCGCCGATGGTGCCGCTTTCATAGCCGATGAACATATTGAACAGCGAAGGCGAGGACGGGATGGTCCCGTTTTTCAGCAGGGCGAGCGGCGTTGCGCCGGCAACGGCGTCGACGGAATCCTGCGGAAGGGAGATCCTGAACGCGGAGAAGTAGGGACTGCCGGCCTTTGTGAAGCTGCTCATGGGCGCGGACCATGCGAGTAAGAGGAAGACGCGCGCTGCGAGCGCCGGATTGACGAAGTTCTTGCCGATGCCGCCGAACAGCTGCTTGACGACGATGATAGCAAAGATCGAACCGACCGCAGGCATCCAGAGCGGGACCGTGACCGGGAGGTTCAGCGCCAGCAGAAGACCGGTGACGACGGCGGAGAAATCAAGGACCGTGATCGGCTTCTTCATCAGCTTTTCCCAGAGGAATTCGGAAGCGACCGCGAAGACGACCGAGATCAGCGTGATGGTCAGGGCGCGCAGTCCGAAGACGTAAATGCCCCAGATGAGAGCGGGCATCAGCGCGATGCATACGTCGATCATGATCGAACGCGAGGTGTCGGCGGTGCGGATATGAGGCGAGGAGGTCACGGTAAAGAGCTTCGGAAGCAGAGAGTCGGTTTTTTCCTCGACGGTCAGCTCCTTCGGCTTTTCTTCTGCCGGCGCCGCAGCGGCTTCACCGCTGTCGGGCGAAGGCGTGCCGACTGCTGTCTCTGCCTTGTTTTCGGCTGCGGGAAGCGTCGGCTCCGGCTGTTTATCCGGCGACGCCTGAACGTTCTCCGGCGTTTTGACCGCATCGTCCGGCAGCTTGTCGGAAGGGGTTTGATTCATGTCTGTTCCTTTCCTGCGTCAGAACGGAAAACGCTGCTTCCGGTCTGCGCATGGTTCTGACGAAAGTCAGTCTTTTTTCTGGCTGTTGGCGAGAGCCGCCGCCATCGCGCGCTTGCGGTCGTTGATCTGACCCTTCGCGGCGCGGATATACTGGACGATCGGCATATGACCGGGACAGCTGTAAGAGCAGCTGCCGCATTCGACGCAGCTCATCACGTCGAACTGTTCCGCAAGATCGAGCTTTCCCTGCATGGAAAACATACACAGATAGCTCGGCGTCAGGTGCATCGGGCAGGCGCGCACGCAGCGTCCGCAGCGGATGCAGACCGGCGGCTGCTCGTAGTGATTCTCCACCTTGTCCGAGAAGACGAGAATGGCGGACGTGCCCTTCGTGACGACCTGATCGATGTCCCACTGGGCAAAGCCCATCATCGGACCGCCGTTGACGATCTTTTTCGGCGTCTTTTTCAGACCGCCGCAGAAATTGATGAGGTCGCGGTAGGAGGCGCCGAGCGGAACGCGGACGTTCTTCGGCTTCGCCACGCAGTCGCCGTCGACGGGGACGATGCGGTCGATGAGCGGGCGGCCGGTCTCAAACGCCTGGAAGATCGAGGCGCAGGTCTCGGCGTTGAATACGCAGCAGCCCACGTCGGCGGGCAGCTTTCCGGCGGGAAGCTCTCTGCCGGTGAGCGCGTAGATGATCTGGCGCTCGTCGCCCTGCGGGTACTTGGTTTTCAGCACGCGGACCTTGATGAAATCGCGGTTCGATTTGGCGATGCAGTCCTCTAAAATGTTCACCGCGTCCATCTTGTTGTCTTCGACGGCGATCTCGCCCTCGCGCAGACCGAAGGTCTTGAGAAGGATCGTCAGACCGCCGAGGACCGCTTCGGGTTCCTCCACGAGCAGACGGTGGTTGGCGGTGATGAAGGGCTCGCACTCCGCGCAGTTGATGATGATATGGTCGACCTTGCCGAGCGCCGACTGGATCTTGGCGTAGGTGGGGAAGGTCGCGCCGCCCATGCCGGAGATCCCGGCGTTCCGGACGACCTCGATGATCTCTTCCGGCGTTGTGTCGGTGATGCTTTTCTCCCAGCCGTGGATGTCGGGAGAAAGCCGGTCCTCGCCGTCGTTCTCGATGACGATGTTCTGGATCTTCATGCCGTTTGCGGCGTTTTTCTCGACGATCGTCTTGACCCTGCCGGAAACGCTGGCGTGAATGGGGCAGCCGAGTCCCTTTTCGATGATTCCGATCACCTGACCGGCGTCGACTTTATCGCCGACCTTGACCGTCGGTTTGGCGGGCGCGCCGATGTGCTGGGAAAGCGGGATGGAGACGGTTTTCGGCGGCGGCATTTTTTCCACGATGCAGCGCTGGGTATTTTTATGCTCGTCGATGTGGATACCGCCGTGAAACGTAAGTGCCACGAGTTTCACCTCTTTCTGAAATATTGGAAGCGGGGATCAGAGTGCTTTCAGGAAATTTTCAAGCCGTCCTTCGATGCGCAGATGCCCCGCCTCGTTCGGATGCAGTCCGTCGGGGCAGAAGGTCTTCCGGCTCGCTTCAATGTCGGGACAGATCCCGGCGGACGCGAACAGGTCGAGTACGGGCAGACCGTAGAAGGCGGCGGTTTCGCGGATGATGTCAACGTAGGTTTTCAGCGGGACCAGAGAATGACCGAGCTTGCGCTCGTTGGCGGCGGGTCTGTCGTCGCCCGCGCGGTGAAGCGGCGTCATGAAGACGATCTCGGCGGACGGATACTTTTCGATCAGTCCCTGCATCAGAAGATGACAGCCGCCGTAAAAGGTATCGGGCGTGCGGTCAGCCATGCAGCCGAGCGGCGCGTCGCCGTGACCGTAATCGTTCGTTCCGCCGAAGACGACGATCACGTCGGCGTCGGCGTCCATTTTGTCGAAGCGGTCGCAGAAGGCGGGGAGATTTTCGGTCTGCCAGACCGACTGACGCGCGATGCGCGTCGCGGAGATGCCGTAATTGCGCGCTTCGGCGAGCCCGGCGCGCTCTTTCAGCACGTTTAAGAAGATAGCGTCCCTCGATTTTACCCCGACGCCTGCGGTGATGCTGTCGCCGAGAAAATTGATTTTTCTGCCTTGGAGTTCCATGATAGTCCTTTCCCGTCCGGCTTTTTCGGATGAAAACAGCCGGAAATCCGTATATATAACATTATACAACAATATCTTCGTTTTTGCAATGCTTCAAATGCCAATTTCCCGACGTTAATCTTGTTGATTTTCACAAATATGACCAGATTGACGCATCTTTAACAAAATTATTGAGAAATAATTCACAAATAAAATGCCCGGCGGCCGGATCACGGAAAGAAACGCTGTACGGCGGTGAAGAAAACGGCGCTGAGCAGTCCCTGCGTCAGCTTGCTGAAAACAAGGCGGGAAAAACGGATGCCGTCCGCGTTTTTGCAGCCGTTCAGCACGGCGGCGAGCTGTGCCAGCACGGAGAATCCGCCACAGCCCGCCGCGAACGCGGTCAGCGCGCCGGACAGCACAGGCTGACCTGTCAGAGAAGCGGACAGCCGGCATCCGAGCGTCAGCTCGCACAGACATCCGGCAAGCGCCGCCGCCGCTCTGCCGCCGAAGCGTTCGATCAGAGGACACGCCGCGTTTCCGATCACGGCGAAAAAGACCGCGAAGGAGCAGATCTTCAGCATGGTGTTCCCGGCGGACGACACCGCGCCGCCGAGCAGAACGGTCAGAGGGACGCGGGGAGAGGATACGGCGCTGTTTGAACGGTCGGTCAGGTGCGGCGATCCGTCGGAGGAACGGGGGACGGGACCGCGATTTCCGGTACGGCGCGGACGTTTGGAGCGGGTTCCGTCCGGCGTTTCCGCGGAAACCGCCGGTACGCGGTCTCCGGTACGGCGCGGACGTCTGGACGGGCGCAGGATCAGTCCGATCACAGCTGCCGCAGCCAGCTGACAGAGCCAGACGCGCCGCCCGAAGGACGGGTCCTGCCGCAGTCCCGCGCCGATCACGCCGATGCAGAACGCCGGTCCGGCGTTGTTGGATATGCAGCAGAGAAGCTCTGCGTCCCGGTCTGCGAGCATCCCGCGTTCGAGCAGACCGGCCGTCATCACCGCGCCGAGCGGAAAGCCGCCGACCGCGCCGAGCAGAAAGACCGCCGCGCCGCATCCGTCAAGGCGGAAGACCCGCTCGAACAGCGGCGCAAACGGCGCGGCGAGCGTTCCCGCCGCACCCGACCCGGAGAGAAGCCCGGTCAGGACAAGAAAAGGAAACAGCGACGGGATCAGCCGTCCCGCGCACACACCGAGCGCTTCCGTCACGGACCTCGACGCGGCGGCGGGGCTTGCCAGCAGATAAAGGAGGAGAACGAGCAGCGCAGCCGCCGGAACGCCGGTTTTCAATTTTTCCCGGATGATACTAAACCACCCGCCTTTCACATAGATTTGAAACGGACCGATAAAAGAGTATCGGAGCCGGGAGGCGAATATGAATCGAAAGACAAAAAAACCGCTGCCGCAGCGCATCTGCGAGGCGCTGGATTTTCCCGTGGGCGCGCTCGGCAGCGTCTCGACCTTTGCCGGGACGGGAAACCGGGAGCTGATGCTCTGCGGGTGCAGGGGACTGGTGAGCTACACCGGGGAACGGGTCGTTCTGACGATGTGCGACGGCGGTCTGACCGTGACGGGACGCGGGCTGGAGGTGAAGAGCTTTACTGGGGGACGCATTTCCGTGACGGGGAGCATAGAGACCATGACGTTCGGAAAGGATGAGGGTCATGCTGTATAGACTGATCGTGTGGCTGACCGGGAGCGCGGACTGCTTTGTGCCGGAAAAGGACGCGGACCGGACGGCGGGACTTCTCGTCTCATCCGGCGCGGACGTGCGTTTCATGCGCCGCCGTCTGCCGGATGAGACCGGAAAACGGGAGAAAGCCGCCAAACGGAAGCGGGAACGCGCCGCCGGACGACCGGCGGGGAAAACCTACGCCGAACAGCTTCACGCGCTGTTCGATGAGCCGTCCGAACCGGAGGACGCCGGGAACGAACCGGCTGAGACGGCGGGCGGGCTTGCGTTCAGCCTGCGCAGCGCGGACCTTGGACCGATCCTGCGGATCCTGCGCCGCCACGGGATCGAAGCCGAGGTCGAGCGGCGGCGCGGACTGCCGAAGCTGCTCGAACGGCTGCGCGGACGGTTCGGGCTGGCGGTCGGATTCGGGATGTTCGCGGCGATCCTGTGGCTGTCGGGACGGTTTATCTGGAGCTTCGAGGTGGTCGGCAACACGGTGATGAGCGACCGGGAAATTCTGGCGCTGCTTGAAGAAAAGGGCTGCCGGGTCGGGACCTATATTCCGTCGATCGACTTTGACGCGCTTCATACCGCGGTCCTGCTCGACTGTCACGATCTTGCGTGGATCGCGGTCAACGTGAAGGGGACGCACGCCGCGGTCGAGGTGCGGGAAATGATCCGGCCGGAGGACGGGAAGGACGAAGGGATCCCCTGCAACCTGATCGCGGACGAGGACGGTGTGATCGAGTCGATCAGCATTTACCGCGGCGAGCCGGCGGCGCGGGCAGGCGAGCTGGTGCGCGAGGGCGAGCTTCTCGCGTCCGGCGTGATCGAAACGAAGGACGGCTTCCGGCTGATTCACGCGCGGGGAAGCGTTCTGGCGGCGGTGGAACGGGAGCTTCACATCGAAATCCCGCCCGAAAAGCCGGTGAAGGTCTTCACGGGGAACGAAGTGCGGGAAAAATCGTTAAAATTTTTCGGTTTTTCGATAAATCTTTTCCGAAACACTGGAAATTTACCCCCGGAGTATGATAAAATAAAGAGGGAAGACTGTCTCCGGCTTTTTGACCGGATCGAGCTGCCCATCCGCATCTGTGAAACCGTATATAGGGAGTACCGCACCGAGATCTTCACGCGCGGCGCGGACGAGTCCCGCGCGGACGCTTTTGAAGCGCTCTACCGGGCGTGCGCTGCGGCAAGGGAGGAAGGTTCGCTGATCGGACGGACCATCGAAGCGGGATGGGACGGGGACACCTATGTCATCGAATGCCGGCTGGAGCTGCTCCGCGAGATCGCGGCGGAGTCCGAAATATACCGGTCGGCGTCTTCCGGAACGGAACCGGCGTCACGCCGGATAAAATAAAAGGAGATTCACACCGAATGCCCGAAAAAATCATTCTGACCGATTCGCCCGAACAGACGGCGAAGCTGTTCGGCGAGCTGGACGTCAATCTGGAAAAGCTGGAGCGTGCGTTCGGCGTTTCCATCCGTTCGCGCGACTCCGAGACGACGGCGGGGGACGCCGTTTCCGTCAGCGGGACCGATCTCGGCACCGTCGAAAAAGCGGTGAACGCGCTCGGCTATCTCAAACGCATGGCGCGTCTCAACGACGTGCTGACCGCGCAGAACGTCGATTATGTCATCGACATGGTGTCGGACGGACGGCGCGACGAGCTGTCCGAGCTGGACGACGACGCGATCTGCCTCACGGCGCGCGGCAAGCCGATCAAGGCGAAAACGGTCGGTCAGAAGAAATACGTCGAAGCCATCAGAAAGAACACGGTCGTCATGGGCGTCGGTCCAGCCGGGACCGGCAAGACCTTTTTAGCGGTCGCCATGGCGGTCACGGCGCTCAAATCGAAGCAGGTCGAGCGCATCATCCTGACCCGTCCCGCAGTCGAAGCGGGCGAAAAGCTCGGCTTCCTGCCGGGCGATCTCCAGACGAAGATCGACCCCTATCTGCGTCCGCTTTACGACGCGCTCTACGAAATGCTCGGGACCGAAGCGTATCAGCGTCACATCGAGCGCGGAACGAACGAGATCGCGCCGCTCGCCTATATGCGCGGACGGACGCTCGACGATTCCTTCATTATATTGGATGAAGCGCAGAACACCACGCCGGAGCAGATGAAGATGTTTCTGACCCGTCTCGGCTTCAATTCCAAGGCGGTCGTCACCGGCGACCTCACGCAGACCGACCTTCCCTTCGGCAAGCGGAGCGGACTGGCGGAGGCCGTGAAAATTCTTGAAGACATCGACGACATCGCCGTTCACCGTTTCACCGAACGCGACGTCGTGCGCCACCGTCTGGTGCAGAAGATCATTCTTGCCTACGAAAGCTACGAGAAACAGCGTACTCAAAATGAACCCGCAGGACAGCGGTTCAGAATCAGAAAAGAAAACGAGGAGCAGTAAATCATGCGTCACTATATTTACTTCACCAACGAACAGGACAAGGAGCCGGTCACGCCGGAGCTTCGGTGTCTGGTCAAGGCGGCGATCTGCAGCGCACTGAGCTTTGAGGATTTCGGGCGCAGCGCCGAGATCTCCGTCACCTTCACCGACGACGAGGGCATCCGCGAGATCAACCGCGAGCATCGTGACATCGACGCTCCGACCGACGTGCTGTCCTTCCCGGCGCTGAGCGGGGACGATCCCGCCGCCAACATCGACATGGGCAACAACGCGGTCATTTTAGGCGACATCGTGCTGTCGCTCGAACGCGCCAGAGCGCAGTCGGTCGAATACGGTCACAGCTATACGCGCGAGGTCGCGTTCCTGACCGTTCACTCGGTGCTGCATCTGCTCGGCTACGACCACGTGACGGGCGAGGCGGACGAGCGCGAAATGTGTGCGCGCCAGAACGCGATCCTCGACGTCATGGGGATCAAACGGTGAGGAACGGAAGATCATGACGAAAACAGGCTTTATCGCGATCGTCGGACGCCCGAACGTGGGCAAATCGACGCTTCTGAACGCGCTGCTCGGCGAGAAGGTCGCCATTGTATCGAGCAAGCCGCAGACCACCCGCAACCGCATCACCGGCATTCTGACCGAGGGCGAGAATCAGTTCGTCTTCCTCGACACGCCGGGTATGCTGAATCCGAAAAACAAGCTGGGCGACTTCATGGTGAAGACGATCACCTCGACCATCGGCGAGGTCGACGCCGCCATTCTCGTCGTCGACGCCGCAAAGCCGGTGTCCGACGTGGAGCGTCACATCCTCGCCCGGCTGAACCGGCAGAAAACGCCGATCATTCTCGCCATCAACAAGACCGATACCGTGAACGCCGTCAGGGTCGCCGAATGCATCACGGCGTACTCGGAACTTCAGGAATTCCAGGCGGTCGTGCCGATGTCGGCGGCGAAAAACGAGGGCGTGCGCTATATCGTGGACGAAGCCGCGCCGCTGCTCCGCGAGGGAACGTGGTTCTTCCCGGAGGACATGATCACGGACCAGCCCGAACGGGTGCTTGCGTCCGAGATCATCCGCGAAAAGCTGCTCCGCACGCTGAACGACGAGATCCCGCACGGGACCGCCGTCGTCATCGAGGCGTTCGAGGAAAAGCCGACGCTTATCAAAATCCGCGCCGAGATCTTCTGCGAGAAGGAATCCCACAAGGGCATCATCATCGGAAAAGGCGGCGCGACGCTGAAAAAGGTCGGCACGTGGGCGCGGGAGGACATGGAAGCCTTCTTCGGCGTACAGGTCGGTCTCGATCTCTGGGTCAAGGTCAAGGAGAACTGGCGCGACAACGCG
>JAZRXB010000265.1:0-3786 GCA_045600005.1 Eubacteriales bacterium
CGCGGCGGCGCAGGCCGCACAGCGTCGGCATCCGCGGATCGTCCCAGCCGGACACGCGCCCTTCCTCGACCAGACGGGGCGGCTTGCGCTTGCTCATGACGGTATAGTGGATGCCCAAACGGGCGAACTCGATCTGCCGCGGCTTGCCCGGCCCCGCGCAGTGCTCGATGACCCAGTTGTACAGCGGACGGTGATCCTCATATTCGAGCGAGCAGAGCGAATGGGTGATGCCCTCCAGCGCGTCCTGGATCGGGTGCGCGAAGTCGTACATCGGGAAGATGCACCACTTGGTACCCTGACGGTGATGCTCGACGTATTTGATGCGGTAGAAGACCGGGTCGCGCATCCAGAAGTTGCCGGACGCGAGGTCGATCTTGGCGCGGAGGGTGTATTTTCCTTCGGGGAATTCGCCGTTTTTCATGCGCTCGAACAGGTCGAGGCTTTCCTCGATGGGACGGTCGCGCCACGGAGAGACGGCGGGGTGCGTGAGGTCGCCGCGGTATTCCTCCATCTGATCGGGGGTCAGCTCGCAGACATAGGCGAGCCCCTTCTTGATCAGCTCGACGGCGAACTCATAGTCCCTGTCGAAATAATCGGAGCCGTAGTAGAAGCGGTCGTCCCAGTCGAAGCCGAGCCAGTGGATGTCTTCCTTGATGGCGTCGACGTATTCGGTGTCTTCCTTGGCGGGGTTGGTGTCGTCCATGCGCAGATTGCACAGACCGCCGTACTTTTTGGCGGTGCCGAAGTCGATGACGAGCGCCTTGCAGTGACCGATATGAAGATAGCCGTTCGGTTCGGGCGGGAAACGGGTGTGGATCTTTTCGACCTTGCCGGCGGCGAGGTCTTCGTTGATGAATTCTTCAATAAAATTGGATGCTTCGACCATGAAATTGATCTCCTTTGATGGAAGTATGGTAGCCGATTGTTTAATGCTTTAAGATGACAAGCGTTATAATAAAATCCGTTTTTATGTCGGCTTTGCCGACATAAAAACTCCCTAAGGCGAGCAAGGGCGAGCCCTCGCGCCGATAAGGGGGAGAGCCGACAAAACAAATTTTGTCGGCTGACAAAACTTTGTTTTGTCGGCGGCGATAAGCGCGAGTACCGATTGTAAAACGCAGTTTTACAATCGACTATGGAAGTATGGGAGTTCTGAAAAATGAAACGGCGGGTCGTTCTGCGGATCAAAGCGTATCGGCGTAGGCTCTGACGCGCGCTTTCACGCGGTCCGCGCCGAGGATCTGCATGACGGTGAAGAGGTCGGGGGAATTCTGGCGTCCGGTGACGGCAAGACGGATGAAGCCGCTGACGTCGGCGACGCTGCCCTTGAAGGCGGCGGGATCCTGCTTGAACGCCTTCATATCGGAAGCGAAGCCGAGGGAATCGGCGACGGCTTTCACCTTTTCAAACCAAGCGTTTGCGTCGTCCGCCGGGTCAAAGGTGGTGAGGAAGGCTTCGAGGACGGCTTTCACATCGGCTGCGGCGAAGCTGCCGAAGGAGTCTCTGATCTCAAAATAATCGTCGTAGAAGAAGGACATGAAGGCTTTGACCTCATCCCAGCGGGCGATATCCTTGCGGGGCTTCCTGCCGCCGCGTCCGATGGCGAAGACGGCTTTGGCGAGCGCGGGATCGGCTTCGAGCTTCGCGCCGAAATCGGGGTCGAATTTCTTTGCCCACGCGAGCGTTTTTTCGTACACCTCGTCGGCGGTCATGCGGGAGACGATGTTCTTGGAAACGTCGTCGAGCTTGGTCAGGTCGAACAGGCAGCCGGAGCTGCTCATCTTCTTGATGTTGAACGCGAAGTCGGTGCTTTTTTTATCGGGATTTGCTGCGTGCCACTCCTCGTAGTTGGAGTTGAGCAGGGTCATGACGTATTCGTTGACGGCGGAAGGGTCGTAGCCGAACTTTTCATAGTCGTCAAGGTTTGCGCCCATGTCGCGCTTGGAGAGCTTTTTTTTGATGATCTTTCCCTCCTCGTCGACGTCGGTGCGCAGCAGCTGGGCGATGTGCATATACTTCGGCGCCTTGAAGCCGAGGTAGCGGAACAGCATGAGGTGACGGGAAAGGGAGGGAAGCCATTCCTCGCCGCGGATGACGTGGGTGGTCCCCATGAGGTGATCATCGACGGCGTGTGCGAAATGGTAGGAGGGGATGCCGTCGGACTTCAACAGCACTTCGTCGCGGTCGTTTTCAGGCAGCTCGAGCGGACCGTGGATGAGGTCGACGACCTTGATCTTCTTTTCCGGGTCGCCGTCGGCGAGCATACGCAGCACGAAGGGATGACCGGCTTTGAGGTGCGCTTCGACGTCTTCGATGGTGAACTCACGGGCTTTGAGCATTTCCTCATGCTGGGAGCCGTCGTCCTCGTGCCAGTCCTTTGCCTTGACCTCCGCCTTTTTGTCGATAGCGTTGAGAGCGGCGAGCTCTTCCTCGGTGGTGAAGACGGGGTAAGCCTTGCCCTCGGCGACGAGTTTTTTGGCGAAGACATGGTAGATCTCTTTTCTCTGAGACTGGACATAGGGACCGTAATCGCCCTTTTCACCGTCGAGCGTGGGACCCTCGTCGAAGTGGATGCCGTAGTGAGCGAGCGTTCTGATGAGCGCTTCCTTTGCGCCGGGGACCTCGCGCTTGGCGTCGGTATCCTCGATGCGCAGGTAGAAGACGCCGCCGCTCTGATGAGCGAGCCGTTCGTTGACGGTGCAGGGGAACAGGCCGCCGAAGTGGACGTAGCCGGTCGGGCTGGGAGCGAAGCGGGTGACTTTTGCTCCCTCGGGAAGCTGTCTCTGCGGGTAACGCGCCTCGATATCCTCCGGCGTGAGGGTCACATCGGGGAACAGGAGGTCGGCGAGATACTGATGATCCATATCGTGATTTCCTTTCTGGGGTTTCATTCAATTCAAACGTAAGAGGAAGGGGTTTTCGCGTTTTTCGGTACCGAGGTCGGTCGGCTCGCCATGACCGGGCAGGACGGCGAGCGAATCGCCGAGCTTTTTCAGTCCGGCGAGCGACTGCATGAGAACTTCTTCGTCACCGCCGAAGAAGTCCCATCTTCCGACGGTCCCGGCGAAGAGGGTATCGCCGGAAAAGAGGGCGTCGTCCGCGAGGTAGCAGACCGAGCCGACGGTATGACCGGGCGTATGGAGGACGGTGAATTCGGTTTCGCCGACGAAGAAGCGGTCGCCGTCACGGACGGTATGTTCAGCCGGCCGGCAGGGTTCGGTGACGCCGAACCAGCGGGCGAGTCCGGAGATCTCGGGATCGGCGAGCGCGGCGCGTTCGTTTTCATGGATGGTGAGCGGCGCTCCGGTAACTTCTCTGAGTTTTTCGAGCGACGACATATGGTCGAAGTGAGCGTGGGTGAGCAGGATGCGGGTGATACGGATCCCCGCTTCTGCTGCGCGGTCAAGGATGAGCCGCACGGTTCCGCCTCCTCCGCCCGGGTCGATGACGCATCCGTCCCCGGTCGCGCGGTCGCGGACAAGGTAGCAGTTGACGTTCATGGGACCGAGGGGAAGCGTAATGATTTCAAGCCGGTTCATGGCGTTCCTTTCTGTCATGGCAGGTTTATTACATTATTATAGCACACTTCATCCGGTTTGTCCACACCCAAACCGAAATTTTTCGCGGTCGAACAGTACAATTTTCACCGGTTCCGACGGCCGTTTCATCGGCACAGGCGATTCTTTGTCTGCGACGGTCAGTCAGCGTGCTGCCCGCCCGGCTTTCGCGCCACAGGCGCGGGAGGCGGGCTTGGGTGGTGGGCGGGCGGGGCGGGGCGGGGCGCCG
>JAZRXB010000266.1:0-17476 GCA_045600005.1 Eubacteriales bacterium
TGCTCGGCGGCGACGTGAAGGATCTCCTCCTGCTCGACGTAACGCCTCTGTCCCTCGGTATCGAAACCCTCGGCGGCGTCTTCAACCGCATCATCGACCGCAACACCACCATCCCGGTCAAGAAGAGCCAGGTATACTCCACTGCGGCGGACGGTCAGACCTCCGTGGAAATCCACGTTCTGCAGGGTGAACGCGACATGGCAGCCGGCAACACCACGCTCGGCAGATTCATCCTCGACGGCATCGCACCCGCGCCCCGCGGCGTTCCGCAGATCGAAGGCACCTACGATATCGACGCGAACGGCATCGTAAACGTCACCGCTAAGGACAAGGGTACCGGCAAGGAACAGCACATCACCATCACCTCCAGCACCAATATGTCCAAGGAAGACATCGACCGCGCCGTCAAGGAAGCCGAGAAGTTCGCCGAAGAGGACAAGAAGCAGAAGGAAGCCGTCGAGACGAAGAATCAGGCGGAAAGCCTTATCTTCCAGTCCGAAAAGACGCTCGCCGATATCGGCGACAAGGTCTCCGACGCGGATAAGGCTCCGGTCAACGAAGCCATCGAAAAGCTGAAGGAGACCATCAAGTCCGGCTCCACCGAAGCGATCAAGGCGGACACCGAAGCGCTCCAGAAGGCGTTCTACGCCGTCTCCGAAAAGCTCTACGCCGCTCAGGGCGCACAGGGCGCAGACCCGAACGCCGGCGCACAGGGCGCAGGTCCCGACATGGGCGGCGATCAGGGCGGCTCCGACGGAACCTACTACAACGCAGACTACGAAGACAAGACCGGCAAATAAGCGAACGTTCCCCGCCCCGCTCCCCGGCTGCCGCGCCGGCGGCGGGACGGGACGCATCGACCGGACCCGCAGATAAGACCGGCAGCTGAAGCAAGTGGAAATTTGCGGCAGCTGCCGTTTTTGCGTTCGGTTTTCTGTTTTGTTTTGATCGAATTTACAAATTCCTGTTGCATTGAGCGGAAATCTGCGGTATAATATTGAGAATAACAGTCTGGCGGTCCGTTTGTCTGCGGTCCGCCGCAGTTCCGTTAGAAAGGTGAACATCAACATATGGCTGACAAACGCGATTATTACGAGGTGCTTGGCGTCGACAAAAATGCCGGCGAAGCGGAACTGAAACGCGCCTACCGCACCCTCGCAAAAAAATACCATCCCGACATGAACCCCGGCGACGCCGAGGCGGAACAGAAATTCAAGGAAGTCAACGAAGCCTACGCCGTCCTGTCCGACCCGGAGAAGAAGGCGAAATACGACCAGTACGGCTTCGCCGGGATCGACCCGAACGCCGGCTTCGGAGAGGGCGGCTTCGGCGGCTTCGGCGGAGGCTTCGACGCGAACGATATCTTCGGCGACATCTTTTCGAGCTTCTTCGGCGGCGGCGCGTCCTCGTCGTCCGGCACGCACCGGAACGGTCCGGTGCGCGGAAACGACATCCTCCAGCGCATCACGATCTCGTTTGAGGAAGCCGCGTTCGGCTGCAAGAAGGACGTGAGCTTCGGCAGGGTCGAAAAATGCCCCGAATGCGACGGCTCCGGCGCGGAAAAGGGCTCGACCGTCGAGACCTGCTCCGCCTGCCACGGCTCCGGTCAGGTCCGCGTCACCCAGCGCACCGCGCTCGGTATGTTCCAGACCACCCGCGCCTGCGATGCCTGCGGCGGCTCCGGCAAGATCATCAAGAACCCGTGCAGCTACTGCCGCGGCAAGGGCTATGTCAAGAACACCAAGACCCTCGAGGTCACCATCCCCGCCGGCATCGACGACGGACAGAAGGTCGCCATCCGCGGTCAGGGCGACTGCGGACGTCAGGGCGGCTCGGCGGGCGATCTGATCATCGCCGTCAGCGTCCGTCCGCATCCGATCTTCGAGCGCGACGGCTGCAACATCTACTGCGAGGTGCCGATCACCTTCACCGAAGCGGCGCTCGGCGCGGACATCCAGATCCCGACGCTCGAGGGACAGGTCTCCTACACCATCCCCGAAGGCACGCAGTACGGCACGCAGTTCACGCTCCGCGGCAAGGGCATCCCCTACGTCAACTCCAAGAGCCGCGGCGACCTCGTTTTCTCCGCCGTCATCGAAACGCCCAAGAGTTTAAGCAGCGATCAGAAGGAGCTTCTGCGCAAATTCGCCTCCTCTCTCGGCGAAAAGAACAACAGCAAGAAAACGAGCTTCCTCAAAAAACTCTTCAATAAATAACATCACCCCGAACGGAGAACGCCTATGAACTGGACACAGTTAAAGGTCACGGTGAAAACCGAGGACATCGACCGCACCGCCGCCATCATGAGTATGCTCGACAACGGCATCCTCATCGAGGATTACAGCGACATCGAGACCGGTCTGAAAACCGTCTACGGAGACCTCATCGACGAAAATATCCTGAACGCCGACAGATCGCACGGCGCGGTCTCGATCTACATCCCCGACGACAAGAACTATTCCGACTACACCGCGTTTCTGAAGGAACGCTTCGCCGCCGAAAGGATCGACGCGAAGCTGGAGCTTCTCGGCGTGGACGAGGAGGAATGGTCCACCGCGTGGAAAAAGTATTACCACCCGATCCATATCGGAGAAAAGCTCGTCGTCGTGCCGATGTGGGAGAAATACGAAGCGGCAGAGGGCGAGGTCGTCGTCCTCATGGATCCCGGCATGGCGTTCGGCACCGGCACGCATGAGACGACCCGGCTGGTCTGCGGGCTGATCGAGAAATATCTCGTCCCCGGTCAGCGCGTGCTGGACGTGGGGACCGGCAGCGGCATCCTCGCCATCTGCGCGTCGAAGCTCGGCGCGTCCGAATGCTTCGCCTGCGACATCGACCCCGTCGCCGTCCGCGTCGCGCGTGAAAACGTGAAGGACAACGGGCTTTCCAACATCACCTGCGCCGTCTCCGATCTGCTTTCGGACGTCGACCTGTCGGCGGGACCCTACGACTTCGCGGTCGCCAACATCGTCGCCGATATCATCGTGCGGATGTCCGGCGACATCGGGCGCTATGTCAAAAAGGGCGCCTACGTCGTCACCTCCGGCATCATCGAGCGCTACGCCGACGACGTGCGTCGCGCGATGGAAGAAAACGGCTTCACGCTCGCCGATGAAGCGGCCGAGAGCGACTGGGTCGCCATGGTCTGGCAAAAACGCTGAACAAATCGGCATTTTCACGAATTTTCACTTCGATTTCCGGTCGTTTGTCCTACGGCAAAAAAATTTTTCATGATTTTTGCGAAAATATTTGACAAAATGCCGGATTTATAGTATAATAGATAATAAAGCCGACGCACACCGTTCCGGAGGGCGTTTTTTCCCCGGACGGATGCGAATCTTCCGGCGCACGAGGTCAGAATGCCCCGCTTTTTCCTGTCGGCGTCCAATATTTCGGACGGTATCGTCACCATCCGGGGAGACGACGCCGCTCATATCTCGCGCTCGCTGCGCATGAAGCTGGGCGAGCATCTCGAGGTCTGCGATATGCAGAAGATCGAGTATGACTGCGTGCTGGAAGCCTTCACGTCCGACACGGTGACGGCGCGCGTGCTGTCGTCCCGTCCGTCGGACACCGAACCGCCCGTTCCCATCCGCCTTTATCAGGCTCTGCCCAAATCGGACAAGCTCGATACGATCATCCAGAAGGCGGTCGAATGTGGCGCGTCCGAGATCGTTCCCTTTGAAAGCGAACGCTGCGTCGTGCGCGCAGACCGGGAGGGCGGAAAGGAAGAAAAAAAGCTCGAACGCCGCTCGCGCATCGCGCTCGAAGCCGCCAAACAGTGCGGACGGGGCGTGATCCCGCGCGTTTCGCAGCCGCTCACCTACGAAGGAATGCTGAGGGAAGCGTCGAAGGCGGAAATGAAGCTCTTCTTCTACGAAGGCGACGGGACCGTCCCGCTTCGGGAGTACCTCACCCGCGCCGCGCCGGAGGGCGTCCTGCCCGCCGATATCGCGGTCGTCGTAGGAGCGGAGGGCGGCTTTTCCCTTCGGGAGACAAGGCTTGCGAAAGAGGCCGGTTTTGCGCTGGTCGGGCTCGGCAGACGGATCCTTCGCTGTGAAACGGCGTCCCCGTTCGCGCTGGCGTGCCTTGCCTATCGGTTTGAGCTTTGAAAAATGCGACGTTTGTGACTGCAGAATTTTAGGAGTGGATTATGGTGAAAAGTGAGATCAAAAAGGACAAGTACGAGAGACGGATCGAAAAAAAGAAGAAAAGCGATCTTCTCGTCAACCGGCTGATGTTTGAGTTCGTTCTCGGCGTCATCGGCATTTTCGGGATGCTCTCGGTCAAAAAGAACATCGAGACAAATTACGCTTTTTATACGTATGCGGTCCCGGTCCTGCTCGTGCTTGGGCTGGCGGCGGCGATCTTCTTCGCCGTTCTCCTCGTGAAACGCAGAAAAGCGAAGATCGACGAGTCCGAAAAGGTCGTCACGTCGCTCAATCTGCTCGGCGTTTCGGTCGTGTTCCTTCTCACCATGGCGGTGTATAAGCTGACCTTCGACGCTACGTTCGTCGTGTTCGCCTACCTCGCCGCGCTCGTTCTCTATTATGTTTTCCAGATCTTCCGCACGGATTTCTTCCTCTGCTCGCTCTTCGCGGCGGCAGGCGTTCTGCTGATGCGGGCGGTCACGAAGTATTACGGCTCGAGGGTCGTGCTGCTTATCAGGATCGCGCTCGCCGCGGTCGGAGTCGTCGGACTCGTGCTCGCGTTTCTTCTGCTCGGCGGAAAGGGAACGCTTTCCTTCGGCGGAAAAAAGCGCCGTCTCATCGAGAAAAAGGATCATGTCTGGCCGCTCATCGTTGCCTCGGCGCTGGCGCTCTGCGGCGCGGTCGTTTCGTTCCTCGTTCCCGCTTTCACGGTCTACGCCATGATCGCGCTTCTCGCGGCATATTTGGTGACAGCCATCGTTTACGTCGTAAATATGATGTGAATTTTTATTGAATATTCCAAAGAAGCACTTGAAATAAGACCGATTTTGTTGTAGAATATAGTATAGATTAGATCGCTTTAGCCGATTGTAAACTGTCTCAGGGTAATGAACGTTATAATAAAAACACCTCTAAGGCGAGCCGGGGCGAGCCCTCGCGCCGATATGGGGATAGCCGTCAAAACAGGTTTTGCCGGCAGCGATAAGCGCGAGTACCGATTGTAAAACGAAGTTTTACAATCGACTGTCAGATCAGATCATTTACATAGGAGTGAAGGGAGAGCCTTATGTCAAACAGATTATACCAGGGTATCGTTCATCAGATGAAGGACGCTGTGGACCGCGTGATCGGCGTCGTCGATGAAAACGGGATCATCATTTCGTGCAGCGAGCTTGTCCGCATCGGAGAGACCTGTCAGGGGATCCGCGACGAGCTGGCCTATACGTCGGATTCGCTCACGTCGGGCGGCTATACCTACCGTCAGATCGGGACGGGCGTCAAGCCGGAATACGTCGTTTTCGTCGAGGGCGAGGATAAAATGGCGGAAAAGATCGCCATGATCTTAGCCATCTCGCTCAACAGCATCAAGAATCTCTACGATGAAAAGTACGACAAGGGCTCGTTCATCAAAAATATCATCCTTGACAATATTCTCCCCAGCGACATTTACATCAAGAGCAAGGAACTTCATTTCAACTCCGACGTCATGCGCATCGTCTTCCTCATCAAGTTCTTCGGCAAGAGCGACGTCATTCCCTTCGACATGGTGTCCAATATGTTCCCCGACAAGAACAAGGATTACGTCATCAGCGTCAGCGAGCATGACATCGTTCTCGTCAAGGAGATCAAGCAGAACTTCGACATGAAGGAGATCGAAAAGATCGCCAAGACCATCGCGGACACGCTCTCCTCCGAATTCTACGCGAAGGTCTCCATCGGCATCGGCACGGCGGTCGACAATATCAAGGATCTCGCCCGCTCCTTCAAGGAAGCGCAGGTCGCGCTCGAGGTCGGCAAGGTCTTCGACACCGAAAAGAATATCATCAGCTATGAAAATCTCGGCATCGGCAGACTGATCTATCAGCTCCCGACCACCCTCTGCGAGATGTTCCTCCAGGAAGTCTTCAAGAAGGGCTCGCTCGAAAGCCTCGACCGCGAGACCCTGATGACCATCCAGTGCTTCTTCGAGAACAATCTGAACGTCTCCGAGACCTCCCGCAAGCTGTTCGTCCACCGCAACACGCTGGTCTACCGTCTCGAAAAGATCAGAAAGCTCACAGGGCTTGACCTTCGTGAATTCGAGCACGCGATCACCTTCAAGGTCGCGCTGATGGTCAAGAAATATTTGAGCTCCAAGCCGGTCAAGTTCTGACCAAGACACCACGCGCCGGCGGTTTCCGTCCGCGCCGCAACTGCTAAATGCCGGATCTCAGGCTGTTTCGTCGTATCGGCGTCCCTGTCCGCGCATTTAGCATTTTGCGTTTTTTCCGTAATAACGCCGAATCTTCCGATCCTCCGTTTCGGAAAAGGCGGCATCCCTCCCCTTCCCCGACCTGTTTTTCCGCGGGAGAACCTCCGCGGTCAAGGAGACCGAATGATTGAATTCAGAGAAGTAAGTAAAGTCTATCCGAACGGGACCGCCGCGCTCAGCGACGTCAACCTGCGCATCGCGGACGGCGAATTCGTGTTCATCGTCGGCGAATCGGGCGCGGGCAAGACGACGCTGATGAAGCTGCTGCTCCGCGAGGAAAAAATCACGAGCGGACGTCTCACCGTGCGCTGCGAACGCACCGATCCAAACGGGAAGACCACGAAGAACGTGTACGATCTCGCCAGCATCTCGAACTTCCGCGTCCCGTACTACCGCCGCGAGCTGGGCGTCGTCTTTCAGGACTTCCGGCTCTTCCCGAACAAGACCGTTTTTGAAAACGTCGCCTTCGCCATGCAGGTCGTCGGCGAATCGAACCGCGTCATCAAGCGCCGCGTCCCGGCGATCCTCAATATCGTCAACCTGACCGAAAAATACAAATGCTACCCGAATGAGCTTTCCGGCGGCGAACAGCAGCGCGTCGCGCTCGCCCGTGCGCTCGCCAACAATCCGCAGATCATCATCGCGGACGAGCCGACCGGCAACATCGACCCGCAGATGAGCCTTGAGATCATGAATCTTCTCATCAAGATCCATAACCGCGGCAAGACCGTCATCGTCGTCACGCACGAAAAGGACCTCGTGGACTATTTCAGACAGCGCGTCGTCAAGATCTCGGGCGGACACGTGGTCAGCGACGGCGTGGGAGGGATGTTTGAATGAGAAGATACCGCGTCTCCTACTTCGTGTCGCAGAGCTTCAAGGGTCTTTGGCGCAACGGCGTCATGACGCTCGCCTCGATCATCGTCCTGATGAGCTGTCTCATCGTCATGGGCAGCTTCGCTCTGCTCATCCTCAACATCAACGTCAACCTCGAAAAGCTCGGACTCTTAAACGAGATCGTCGTCTTCATCGACGAGAGCAAGGACGACGAGCAGGTCTCCGACATCGGCGCCGAGATCCGTGCGCTCGACAACGTGGGACACGTCGAATTCATCTCCAAGGAACAGGCGCTGGAAGAAGAAAAGGCGAAATACGCCGAATATTCCGGGCTTTACGAGCTGGTCGAGGGCGATAATCCTCTGCGCGATTCCTTCGTCATCACCTACATCGACAACGCGAAGGTCTCCACGCTCGACTATCAGCTCGGTCAGATCGACGGCGTTGCCAAGATCAACGACCGCCTTGACCTCGCCGTTTCCATTGAAAAGATCAAGGACGGCATCTCCATGGCGCTCATCTGGTTCATGGCGATCCTGTTCTTCGTCAGCATTTTCGTCATCATCAACACGATCAAGCTCGCGGTCCATTCGCGCCGCGCCGAGATCTCGATCATGCGCTATGTCGGCGCGACCGACTGGTTCATCATGCTGCCGTTCATATTGGAGGGCATCCTGATCGGCATTCTGGCGAGCGGACTCGCGTACCTTCTCGAATGGTATCTGTACGGCTACGTCATCGAAGCGCTCGGCGCCGACCTGTCCAACATCATCACGTTCCTCGCATTCAACGATCTGCGCCTGAATCTCGGCGTTTCGTTCGGCGTGATCGGCATTGTGACCGGCATCATCGGCAGTACGATCTCCACGAGAAAATTTCTCAAAGCCTGACGGACGGTTCGGGACGGGAAACGCCGTGATCTGCGGCGTTTCCCGGCTCCGTCTGTTTTTTCCCTGCCGTCTTTCATGAGGGCAGGCGCGTTTCGGAGGAGGGAACGGTTTTATGACACACCGCGGCAGAATATCCTCACCGACCTCTCAGTCTGTGACCGGGAAGACAGGGACTTCCGGGTCGTATCCTTCCAAGTCATGCGCACGGCATTCCCGCCGGATCGCCGGCGCGCTTTCTCTGCTTCTCGTCACCTGCGCCGTGATCGGAGCAGCGCCGGTAAACGGCGCCAAGCTGACCGACTCGAAGGTCCAGAGCTATGAAGAACGGCTCGCCCAGATCGAGAAGGACATGAAGAACCTCCAGAGCAAGATCACGACCGGCGCAAAGGACATCACCGCCGCCATCGCCGAAAAACAGGCGATCGACTCGGAGGTCAGTCTGCTGCTCGAAAAGATCGACGTCACGTCCGAGCTTATCGCCGAGCTGGAGGGTCAGATCAGCGACAAGGAGAACGAGATCACCGACAAACAGGCCGCCTACGACCGCAAGTACGAGCTGTTCAAGGAGCGTCTGCGCGTCACCCGCGAGGAAGGTCAGGCGAGCTATCTCCAGATGCTGCTCGGCTCCGAGAGCCTGTCGGATTTCCTGTCCCGCGTCGACCGCATCGGCGCGATGCTCGAATACGACTCCAGGATCATGAACCAGCTCACCTCCGAGCGCGACGATCTCACCAGCGCCAAGGAGGACTATCAGGCGAAAAGGGCTGTGACCGTCGACTATTACGCCCAGCTTGAAAAGGCGAAGAAGCAGGCCGAAGCCAAGGCGTCCGAAGCCGACGCCTACTTGAAGAAGCTCCAGAAGGACAAGGCGTCCAACGAAGCGCTCGAAGCGGAGAACGAAAAGCTGCGCAAAGAGCTGGAAGCCGAGCTTGAAAAATACCTCAAGGAGCTGGAAGCCAAGCAGAACAGCAAATTCGTCGGCGGCACCTTCATGTGGCCCGTTCCGCTCGACTACACCTACGTTTCCTCACCCTGCGGCTGGCGCGCAAGCCCGTTCACCGGCGCGCAGGAGTACCACAACGGCACCGATATCCCCTGCCCGACCGGCACGGACATCTACGCCTCGAACGCCGGGACGGTCATCACCGCGACCAGCCACTGGAGCTACGGCAACTACGTCATGATCGACCACGGCGGCGGATACGTCACGCTCTACGCGCACAACAGCCGCCTGCTCGTCAAGGTCGGCGACAAGGTGACGAAGGGACAGGTCATCGCCAAAGCCGGCTCCACCGGCTCGTCCACCGCGCCGCACTGCCACTTCACGATGTACAAGAGCGGCGTCGTCATCGACCCCATGCAGTTCTTCAAATAATCAGCGGGCGAAAGGCAGAGCAAAGTTTGAAAACAGGTTTTCAGACTTTATCGTTTTGCGGCTTTGCGCGGCGGGCTTTCCCCGCCGATAACCGCCCGCAATTGCAACGGAAACGGAGTTCAAACGGAAACGGAGTTCAAACGGAAACAGAGTTTCCGTAGAAAGTGGTCATAACCATGTCAAAGAAAATTTCGGTCGGGATGACCATCGTGCTGATGCTTCTCTGCATCGTCGTCACCTTTCAGGCAACGTTTGTCGCGCTCAATCAGAAATACCGCGGTGAGCTTGCCGAGATCGCCGCCGGACAGGAGCTTTTCGCCAAGCTCGCCGCCGTCGACGACATCTACCGCACCATGTACGTCGGCAAGATCGACGACGACTACCTGATGGATGAGGTCATCCGCGGCTACGTCTACGGGACCGGCGACAAATACGCCTACTACCTCAACGAAGAAGAATACGCCGACCTGATCGCCGACACCAACGCCGAAATGCAGGGCGTCGGCATCTATGTCATCTGGTCGAACGAGCTTATCGAGATCATCAGCGTCATGCCCGATTCCCCGGCGCTGAAAGCGGGGCTTGAACCGGGCGACCTGATCGTCTACGTCGGCGGCGAATCGGTCGCCGAGCTTGGCTACAACGCCTCGGTCAATCGTCTCAGGGGCGAAGCCGGAACCAAGGCGGAGTTCAGCGTCCTGCGGGACGGCGAGCTGATCGATTTCTCCATCGAGCGCGGCTACGTCAACGAGCAGACCGTCATGTCCCATGTCTGCGAGACCGACCCGTCCATCGGCGTCGTCCGCATCCTCAGCTTCGACCTCGGCACGCCCGATCAGTTCACGGCCGCCTGCGAATCGCTGCTGTCCGGCGGCTGCAAAAAGCTCATCTTCGACGTGCGCTATAATCCGGGCGGAGACCTCCGCTCGATCGTGGCGATCCTTGACTATCTCCTGCCCGAAGGACCGATCGTCCGCATCATCGACTCGGACGGCAAGGAGCAGGTCTATTCCTCCGACGCATCGTCGCTCGACGTGCCGATGGCGGTCCTCGTCAACGGCAGCACCGCGAGCGCAGCCGAGCTGTTCTCCTCCGCTTTGCAGGACTACGACAAAGCCGACCTGATCGGCACCGTCACCTACGGCAAGGGAACGGTCCAGACGATCCTTTCCCTGCCCGACAACACCGGGCTCGGCATC
Organism: Eubacteriales bacterium; assembly: GCA_045600005.1. Classification (GTDB taxonomy): domain Bacteria; phylum Bacillota; class Clostridia; order Oscillospirales; family CAG-272; genus Flemingiibacterium. The sequence continues at coordinate 10,704 of JAZRXB010000266.1, forward strand.
TCGCACAGTATGTACTACCCGCCCTTCTCGGACAACTTCGAGGGCGTCGGCGTTCAGCCCGACTATGTGGTCGAGCAGGACGAAGCGCTCGCCGGAAAGAATATCTACAAGATCACCGACGCCGAGGACACGCAGCTTCAAAAAGCCGCCGCCGTCCTGAACGGCGGAAAATGATCCCGTCACAACCGCTCAAAAGAGAATTTTTTCAAAAGGAGACTGAAAATGGCTAACACCCCCATGACGCTTACCGCTGAAGGTTTGCAGAAAATGAAAGACGAGCTGACTTATCTGAAAAACGTCAAGCGTGTCGAGGTCAAGGAAAACCTTGCCGTCGCACGTTCCTTCGGCGACCTTTCAGAGAACAGCGAATACGATGAAGCCAAGGACGAACAGGCGAAGGTCGAGTCGCGCATCCACGAGCTCGAAGAGATCCTGAAAGTCGCCGTCGTCGTCAACGAGGACGAGCTTCAATCCGACGTCGTGAACCTCGGCATGACCGTCAAGGTATACGACCCCGAATTCGACGAGGAAGCCGAATACAACATCGTCGGTACCAACGAAGTCGACATCTCCCAGAACAACATCTCCGACCGTTCGCCGATCGGTTTCGCCCTGCTCGGCAAAAAGGCGGGCGATACCGCAGAGGTCGAAGCGCCCGGCGGCTCCTACAAGCTGAAAATTCTCGAAGTCAGAAAAAAGGCGTGACCTCTGGAAAAGCTCCGAAAGATCCCCATCACTTAACAATTCGAAAGGACCGGACCGCGCGATTCTTCCCTTTCGGCGCGTCCGACGGAATATCATCATGAACGAACAGGAAAACAAGACCCCTCAGACGCCCGCTGAGCCGACCGCCGCGGAATTGAACGAACAGCGCCGCGTCCGCCGCGAAAAGCTGGCCGCTTTGCAGGCGGAAGGAAACGACCCCTTTGTCATCACGAAGGTCGACGTCACCCACCACAGCGAAGAGATCCGCGCGGATTTCGACGCGCTCGAAGGCAAGACCGTCTCGGTCGCCGGACGCCTGATGTCCAAGCGCGTCATGGGCAAGGCTTCGTTCTGCAACGTGCAGGACCTTAAGGGCGGCATTCAGATCTACGTCGCGCGCGACAGCGTAGGCGAAGTCCCCTACGCCGCCTTCAAGAAGTTCGATATCGGCGACCTTGTGAGCGTGAAGGGCGAGGTCTTCCGCACGAAGACCGGCGAGATCTCGATCCACGCCTCTGAGATCACGCTGATCTCCAAGAGCCTGCAGATCCTCCCCGAAAAGTTCCACGGTCTGACGAACACCGACCTGCGCTATCGTCAGCGCTACGTCGATCTGATCATGAACCCCGAATCGAAGGACACCTTCATCAAGCGCTCGAAGATCATCAGCACCATCCGCCGCTACCTCGACGCGCAGGGCTTCAACGAAGCCGAGACGCCGATGCTCGTCGCCAGCGCGGGCGGCGCGGCCGCAAGACCGTTCGAGACCCACTTCAACGCGCTGGACGAGGACTTCAAGCTCCGCATCTCGCTCGAGCTTTATCTCAAGAGACTGATCGTCGGCGGTCTGGAGCGCGTCTATGAGATCGGCCGCGTCTTCCGCAACGAGGGTCTTGACACCCGTCACAACCCCGAATTCACGCTGATGGAACTGTATCAGGCGTACACCGACTACCACGGCATGATGGACCTGACCGAAAATATGTACCGCTATATCGCAAACGAAGTGCTGGGCACGACGAAGATCGTCTACAAGGGCATCGAGATCGACCTCGGCAAGCCGTTCGAGCGCATCACCATGCTCGACGCGGTGAAGAAGTATTCGGGCGTCGACTTCAACGAGATCCACACGCTCGAGGAAGCGCGCGCCGCCGCCGATGCGCACAACGTCCACTACGAACAGCGCCATAAGAAGGGCGACATCCTGAACCTGTTCTTCGAGGAATTCGTCGAGGAGCATCTGCTCCAGCCGACCTTCGTCATGGACCACCCGATCGAGATCTCCCCGCTGACCAAGAAGAAGCCCGAAGACCCGAACTACGTCGAGCGCTTCGAGTTCTTCATGAACGGCTGGGAGATGGCGAACGCCTACTCCGAGCTGAACGACCCGCTCGACCAGCGCGAGCGCTTTGCCGCGCAGGAGGAACAGTTCGCCGCCGGCGACGACGAAGCCAACCACACGGACGAGGACTTCCTCAACGCGCTCGAGATCGGTATGCCTCCCACAGGCGGCATCGGCTACGGCATCGACCGCATGGTCATGCTGCTGACCGGCGCGGAAGCCATCCGCGACGTGCTGCTCTTCCCGACGATGAAGTCGATCGACTGATCCCTCCAACCCGTCTATGCGGGACGAAGCGTCCGCACAGACCCATATGTCCGAGTGACGCCCGCATACCGTCCGGTCAGCCCCGCCCCGTATGCGGGCGTCCTGTCAACGCCACCATGAGAATTCCGAGAGGAGAATGAAGGAAATGTTTGATATTTCCACCTTTGATGTCAAAGCCTCCAATCTCAGCACCCGCATCGCGCAGACGACGTATTACCTTGTGGAGCTGGAAAAGGAAGTCGCCAGAGCGCAGGGAGCGTCCAATCAGAAGTACCGGTACAAGGAGGACGCGCTGGGGCGGATCAAGGCTCTGGTAGAATTCGCGCCGGACGACGAGAGAGTGCAGGACCTGTTCCGCAGAGCCAAAGCCTGCGTCAAGACCGGCGCGGGCAAGATCAATACCGTCGACCCCGCGATGACGATCTATCTGGAAAACGAAAAGAATCTCCGGAAGCATTTCGCCGAGGTCAGCGAAAAAGCGTGGAAGGAGCTGCTCGCTTCCCATGCGTCGGAAATGCTGGAACGAGTCTACCCGACCCCCGATTTCAAAAAAACCATCTTGGAAGACGTCGCAGGAAAAATGGTCGTGCTGGAGGACGTCGCCTACCCCGAGAATCAGTTCATGGGGACCACCGGCGAGTACGTGTGGACCGGAACGAGATCGCAGGGAATGTATTTCATGCGCATCGACGGGCGCGAGTGGCTGGGACCGTATGAAGCGGTCAAGCGCTACCGCCGTCTGGTCGACACGACGATGAACGACGTCAGAAAATGGTCGGTGCTTGCGAAGATCACCGATATCGCGTTCGACTGCCCCGACGCCAACGAGACCAAACGGGCAGGCTATACCATGGCATGGGAGGTCGAACCTATCGCGCTGTATGTTCCGGGTCACGTCATGGCGGTCTACGACGAGACCGGCGAGCATACCGGACGCTTCATCGACGAGGATAAGGTCGCGGCCATGAAGGAAGCGTGGTACACGGTAAGGGAGGTCCCCGATGACGTGACCCCCGAACGCCTCATGGAGATCTTCATGTACGCGATCAAGGAAAAGAACTTCGATCTTTTCATGGACTGCATCACCCCCGACCGCAGAGAAACGGCGGTCCAGCAGAGTCTGATCAATTATCACTGGGACCTGCATCAGGAGCGGTTCCACGGCGAATACATCCACGCGAACGTCAACCCGGACAAGACGGTCATCCGCGTGATCAAGGGCTACGACGACACGGGCGTGGACGCTTTCTTCCTCGACGAGGACGAGCTTGCCGAGATCAAAAAGGCATACGGCGAGAAGGAAGAGGAAGCCAGCGTTCAGACCGTCGCCCTCGACGCGAACGGCAAACAGCTCGGCTCGCCGTCCAACCATCGGCTCAAGCGCGTGGGAGACGGCAGATGGTACGTCAACACCTACGAGATCCGGTTCTGAAAAGCCGCGTAAACAGAAAGGATATTTGATATGGGCGACATCATCGAACGCAATACCGAAGAAGAAGAGGCGGAAAGTCTTGCCGCCGAAAAGCTGACAAAGGCAGTTCTGAATTCGCTTCTGGAAGATTTTCTCGAACCGTTCAACAGCGCCGTCAAAGAGATCGTAAAGTTAAAAGAGGGCGAAGACTTTTATAGCGCGTTTGAAGCGGTCAGACGGGTCGCGGACAAGCTGTCCGGCTCGAAGCTCACAGACTTCGCGGCTGAAAACGACTGGCTCTTCAACTATGATGACCGGCAGAAGTACCTGAACGGCCCCTCCTCGAAGCAGTCGCGCGATGTGAAAAACAAGGTGATCGAACTGTACCAGATGGTGAAGGGCTCGGAGCAATTCCGTATGGACTTCTATCGTTTCCTCTCGCCGAACAGTATGAAGCTCTCCACGTATATCTATGGTGCGATCCACTACGATGAAGGGGTACGCGAAATGGTCACGCAGGAAGAAATGGACGTTCTTCCTGTCGCATTCGCAGAGTACGAAGCTCTGCACAGTCGCTTCAATACCGGCAAGATCTACGAGCGCGTTCTCGAAACCGTTTACAGCTACGACTACGGAGACGTTCTGAAAGCGGTGCAGAACTGCATGATCGAAGACCTCGAAAAAACGAAGAGCCTCAAGGACTTCATCCTCCGTCCCGGCGCGATCAATCCGGAGAAGTTCAACGACCTTGGTCTGATCGACCGCACGTCGGAGGAATATCACCACATACGCGGTTATCTGGACGTGATGAAAGAGCTTCGCGATGAAGTCAAGAAACTGCGCGACAGTGTCCCGTCTTCCGGCTCCAAAGACCTGATTTCCTACACCGAAACATTCAAAACATTCTTAGACGCTCTCCTCGACGCGCTGGATAAGGCGATCGGGATCATGGAAGAATACACGAAGGACAGCACGGCGGTTCCCTACTGCATCCTGACCTATCATAACAAAGTCCGATCCGTCGCCAATAGTTTTAACCTGGCGGACACGGGCGATCCGAGATCGCAGGGTACGAGATATCAGGCGATGGTCCGCAGCATGGCGTTCGGACTCAAATCCCTGTCCGAAGCCATCGCCAAGAGCGCCCGCTCGGAGTTCTGAGGTTCTAACGCGGGCAGTCTGGCGGCGGGGACCCGCGCCTTTCAGCGCGATGGGCATGGAACCGACAGCGCCGGGCGGAGCTTCACCATACAGAACGGAGAGGAAAACAAAATTTCCTCTCCGTTCTGTATCCCTTTTCCCCGGACGCTCGTATAAAAGATCAGAAGCACGGCGGACGTCCGCACGGACAAATCGAACCGCCGCCCGCTCGAAAGGAGCGCCATGAGCCGCAGCATTCTGAATCCCGATATCGCGCTCCGTTCGTGGCGGAAGCTGCCGCATATGCTCATCCGGAAGGAAACGCCCGAGGGAGTCGTCCTGACCGGACAGGTCTTCGACCTGCTCAGCCGGTTCGACGGTCAGACCGAGCTGACGCTGACCGACGAGGAGCGTTCGCTCCTCAATTCCGCCGGAGTCAGCGGGTTTTACCACGAGACCGACGGCTCCGAGGAGCTGTCCGCGTGGCAGAAACGGGTCGTCTGCGACAACCTCTACTTCCCCGCCGTCGAATGGCGCGTCACCGACCGCTGCAATTTCAACTGCCTGCACTGCTATAACGCCGCCGACGAATCGGCGAACGCCGATATCTGGGACTACGGCGACGCGCTCCGCTTCCTCGACGAGGCGCGGGACTGCGGCGTCCTTGAGATCCGGCTCTCCGGCGGCGAGCCGATGCTCCACCCGCGCTTCCTCGATATCGTCCGCGCGGTCTACGAGCGCGGGATGTACGTCGGGCAGATCGTCACCAACGGCTCGTTCCTGACGCAGGAGATCCTCGATGAATTCACATCTCTTGGGAAAAAGCCGCTGTTCAAGGTCTCGTTCGACGGCTTCGGCTATCACGACTGGATGCGGGACCGTCCGGGCGCGCAGGGATCGGCGCTGAAAGCCTTCGATCTGCTGTCGGAGAACGGGTTCCCGTTCCTCGTCAACGCGCAGATCAACCGCCGGAACAAGGATTCCTTCGCCGAAACGCTCGCGTATTTCGATAAGCTCGGCGCGAAGACGCTCCGCTTCATCCGCACGACCGAGGTCCCGCGCTGGGTCCTGAAAGCCGGGGACGCTTCTCTGCCCTACGACGAATATTACGCCCTCATGCTCGATATCCTGCGCGAATACCGCTCGAAGGAGCGGAAAATGGAGCTGATCCTGTGGGAATTCGGCATTTTCCGCCCGGAGCAGAAGCAGTTCCGCATGGTCCACACCGCGTGCGCGTGCGGCGAGTACCGCGACACCATGCCCGCCTGCCCGACCGTCCGCAAGCAGATCTGCGTCGGCGCGAGCGGAAACCTCTACCCCTGCTCGCAGCAGTCCGGCATCTTCGATTCGCGCGGCGTCTGTCTCGGAAACGTCCGGCGGGACGGCCTGAGACCGCTTTTGCAGAGCGGTCCCTACCTCGACCTTGCCTGCATGACCGTGAAGGACGTGAAGGAACACAACCCGAAGTGCGCGGCCTGTCCGCATTTCAGCCAGTGCCACGGCGGCTGCCGCGGACTCGGCTGCCTTTACACCGGCGACCGGTACGGAGAAAACGCCGCCATGTGCCGTCTCTTCGAGCTTGACTATGAAGCGAAGGTCGAAGAGCTTCTCCCCGGCTGGACCAACCTCGCGCCGTCATACGGATCGACGCACGGCGCTTCCCAGTGCTGAATCTCATCGTTCCCAAATTATCAAAAATCAGTCGATCGTAAAACTTCGTTTTACAATCGGTACTCGCGCTTATCGCCGCCGGCAAAACAAAGTTTTGTCAGCCGACAAAATTTGTTTTGTCGGCTCTCCCCATATCGGCGCGAGGGCTCGCCTTAGAGGTGTTTTTATGTCGGCAAAACCGACATAAAATCGGATTTTATTATAACGTTTGTCATCTCTAAGCATTAAACAATCGGC
>JAZRXB010000267.1:0-7174 GCA_045600005.1 Eubacteriales bacterium
CGCTGATCTGCCGCAGCTACGACATTCAGAAGGGACAGATCCTGATCGACGGCATGGATATCCGGAAGATCAAGATTTCCTCGCTTCGCCGCCATTTCGGGCAGATGCTCCAGGACGTGTTCCTGTTTTCGGGAACGATCCGGTGGAATCTGCCCCTGCGTTCGGAGGGGACCGACGACGAGACCATCCGCGAAGCCTGCCGGTACGTCAACGCGGACAAGTTCATCGACCGTCTGTCGGGCGGACTGGACGAGGAGGTCCGCGAGCGCGGCAACAACTTCTCGGCAGGTCAGAGACAGCTCCTTTCCTTCGCGCGCACGATTTTGCACAAGCCGGAGGTCATGATCCTCGACGAGGCGACGGCGAACATCGACACCGAGACCGAGCAGCTGATTCAGGATTCGCTCGAAAAGATGATGAACATCGGCACGATGCTGATGGTCGCGCATCGTCTGTCGACCATCCGCCACGCGGACAACATAATCGTCCTGTCGCACGGCGAGATCATCGAGCAGGGCTCGCACGAGGAGCTTCTCGCGCTGAAAGGAAAGTATTATTCGCTGTATCAGCTGCAATGCGACCGCGAACGGCTTGCAAAGTCGTGAGAGAGTGCGTTCGACCATAAACGGTCAGCAAAGTCGTGAGAGACTGTGCGTTCGACTGCGAACGGTCAGCAAAGCCGACAAAGAAAACCGACCCGCTTCGGCGGGTCGGTTTTCTTTCTCGCTGGACTTATTTTAACGTTTCAGGCTTTTCGACGCGGAGGTTTTCGACAGTGCCGCACACCGTACAGGTATCGCAGAGCACCGCCGCATAGCGCGGATTCCATTTCTTTTCGTCGGTCAGAGGCGTGAAGCCGACCAGATGCGCTCCGGTCATCAGCCGTCCCGTGATCAGCTCTCCGCCGCATTTGCTGCACTTGTTTTCCATCTTTTCTTCCTCTTTTCCTTGATTCCGTATCCGTGCGCCGGGTTTGGAGCGCGGAACGGTCATTTCTTTTTGATCAGCTCAGGCTCCGGCAGGAGCTTCCGCACGATCAGGACCGCCGCCGCGCCGGACAGAATGCCGACGAGCATTCCGCCGATCACGTCGGTCGGATAATGGACCATCAGATAGACCCGCGAGAACGCGACGAGCAGCGCCGCCGCCGGAAGGAGCCAGCGGAGCTTCCGTCTTTGCACCATCGTGAGAAACAGCGCCGTCGTCCACGTGAACGCCGCGGTCGTGTGTCCGCTCGGAAAGCTGTTGTCGCTCTCAACATGCGCGCCTGCGCGGAGATACCACGACATGAAATCCGCGTTGTCGGCGAGCGTTACATAGGGACGCGGACGTCCGCAGAGGTTTTTCAGGATGAGATTTGTCAGAAAAAGTCCGATCAGGATCGAAAGCAGGACGCAGAGCGCCGTGCGGCGCGTCTTTTTCGGGAAACTGAGCGCGAACGCGCAAAGACCGATGCAGGCCGTCGGGATCAGCGAACCGAATTTTGTGTACAGTTCGACGACCGGCGTCAGCACGTCGTTCTGACAGAACGAGACCGCGCGGAACACCGCGAGGTCGAAGGCGTGAAAGATCTCGTTCAGCCATCTGCCGACCGCATTGCCGGCGTAGGGCGTCAGAGCTTCCGCCGCCAGCGCGCCGACCGCGAAGCAGAATGAGAAAATCAGAAACAGAGGCAGCGTCCGGCGAAGCGGAACGCGCCGCGTTTTATCGGCAGAAAAACGCATGGGCTCCTCCTAAGATTTCAGCGCCGACTCGTTCAGACCGTTCTGGATCGTCAGCTTCTGAATGAATTCCGTGATCTCGGCGCTGATGCGCAGGATCTCCTCCTCAAACTCCCGCGCCGACATCCGCGCGACGCCAGCCGCCAGCGCCGAAACCTGGATCAGCCGGTCGGACGTGACGACGCGGACGCTGTAACTCGGTCCCAGCTCGTGCGCCTTGCGCTCGATGAAAGCGTCCGCCGTCTCGTCCTGCGACGTGTAGACGACGTGATAGCCGTCGCGGTCGTAGGAACGGCTCTGGCTGTTCGGCACGTGGTAGGCGTCGAACACGAGCGTGACCTCGGTCTTCGTGAAGGCGACGTAGTTGGCGAGAAGGTCCATCAGCCGGTCGCGGGCGTGGGACAGGTCGTCCTTTGCCAGCTCGCGCAGAGATTCCCACTGGAAAATGACGTTGTAGCCGTCGATGATCAGCACACGGCGGACGGGTTTCGCAGTGCGTTCGCGTCCCTGTGCGACCACGCGGACCGGTTCCTTGTACTGCCGCCGCTTGATCGGACCGAATTCGCGGGTCATGATCGCTTCCAGCTCGTCGTCGCTGAGGTCGTAGCGTCCGGCGAGCTTTTTCGCGCTGGGAAGCAGCGGCGCGTCGTCGTCTGCGTCGGCCGAGCGGTCGCGCGCAGGGTAAGACGTGATGTGCATATATTCGCGCACCCGGTTCCACGGCACGACGAAGCCTGCGCCGTGTCCGCAGAAGATCGAATGGGGCGTGTTGGCAAGGTCGCCCTCCGGGTTGTAGCCGATCGCGGCGATCACCTCGTCGGCGTTATGGCAGGGCGCGTAGCCGTCGAACGCGACGGAAAGTCTGCCCTCGCCTCGCGTGTAGGTCTGCACCTCGCGCGCGTAGTCGCCGAGCGACGCGGCAGGGACCCGTCCGGTGACGACGGTCGTCAGACCGTCCGAATCGCCCAGTACGAATTCTGCCCCGCGAAGCGTCAGATCGTTCGCCGCGCGTCCGACCTGTGCGGAGGGAAGCGTGAGCGTGAAGCGCCAGATCGGTTCGAGCAGGACCGATTCGGCGGACATCACGCCCTGACGCACCGCCCGCCACGCCGCTTCGCGGAAGTCGCCGCCGTCGGTGTGGACCTGATGCGCGCGTCCGGCGACCAGCGTGATCTTCATGTCGGTCAGCGGCGAACAGGTCAGCACGCCGCAGTGGACCTTTGCCCAGAGGTGGGACAGAATGACGCTCTGCCAGTTCCGGGCGAGCATCGAATCGGGGCAGCGCGTGTCGAAGACCATCCCGCTTCCCGGCGGGAGAGGTTCGAGCAGAAGATGCACCTCGGCATAGTGCCGGAGCGGTTCAAAGTGACCGATCCCCTCGACCGGCTTTCTGATCGTCTCCTTGTAGAGGATGCGCCCCGCGTCGAACGACGCTTCCACGCCGAAACGCTCGCGGATGAGCCGGGTCAGCACCTCGGTCTGGACCTCGCCCATCAGCTGCGCGTGGATCTCGCGCGTTTCCTCGCGCCAGACGAGATGCAGCGCGGGGTCCTCCTCCTCCAGCTGCTTGAGCTTCGGATAGAACAGCCGCACGTCGCAGCCGGGCGGAAGGTTGACGCGGTAGTTGAGGACGGGCTCGAGCACCGGGCGGGAAGCGTCCGGTTCATCACCCAGCCCTTCGCCCGCGAAGGTCCCGGTCAGTCCGACGACGCAGACGATCTCGCCCGCAGTGACGGTATCGGTCTGCGTGTATTTTTCGCCCGAATAGAGCCGGAGCTGCGCGGCTTTTTCGGTCAGCACCGCGCCGTCCGGCGTGCGGCAGCGAAGTCCGTCGCGGACGTTCAGTGCGCCGCCGGTGATTTTCATCCATGTGAGACGTGCGCCGTGACCCGACGTTGTGCTGTCGCGTGAAATCTTGTAGACCCGCGCACCGAAGGCTTCGGGGTAGGACGGCTGGAGCGTCCAGCGGGCGAGTCCGTCCAGAAACTCCTCAACGCCGCTCATGCGCAGCGCCGAGCCGAAAAAGCAGGGAAAGAGCTTCCGTCCGGCGACCAGCTCGGCGATCACGCCGTCGTCCGGGTCCTCGCCGTCGAAGAAGGCTTCCATCAGCTCGTCCGAGAGGGAAGCGAGCCGTTCGGCGCGGGCGGAGGAGTCCTCGCCGGTGAAGCAGGCGAAGCAGGCGGGGTCGAGCCGTTCGGCAAGCTGACCGGCGAGCGCGGCTTCGCCCGGATTTTCGAGGTCGATCTTGTTGATAAAAACGAAGGTCGGAACGTGATAGGTCCGCAGAAGCTGCCAGAGGGTCAGCGTGTGATTCTGCACGCCGTCGGTCGCGCTGACGACGAGAATGGCGTAGTCGAGGACCTGTAAGGTGCGCTCGGTCTCGGCGGAAAAGTCGACGTGTCCGGGCGTATCGAGCAGTACGACGTCGAGCCGGTCGGTCGAAAAGCGGGCGGACTTGGAAAAAATGGTGATGCCGCGCTCGCGTTCCAGCGGGTTGGTATCGAGGAAGGTGTCGCCGTGGTCGACCCGTCCGAGCTTCCGGATACGTCCGGAAAGATAGAGAAGGGCTTCGGAGAGCGTCGTTTTGCCCGCGTCAACGTGCGCGAGGATGCCGACGACGAGTTTCTTTTTCGGCTGTGCGTCCACAGACGTTCCTCCTTTCGGTCTGAAATGAGAATATCGATTTATTATACCAGAAAACCGTCTGTCTGTCAAGCCGAATCCGCTCAAAAGGTGCGAAACCGCTCAAAAGGTGCGGATCCGCACATCGGCGCAAAAGCGCGGAAAGACGAAGCAGTCTGCGCGGTGATGCACGTGCGCACGAAGCGTCCTCCGTCCGCACGGCGAGGTACGGGAAAAACATCCGCACAGCGCGGAACGGATAAATCCCCCGTCGGTCAAAGCGCAGAAAAACGCGGCGGCGCGGTTCACACCGCTCCGCCGCATTTTTTCCATTCGCCCGGCGTCACGCCGAACGTCCGGCGGAAGACCGCCGAAAAATAGCTCACGTTCGCATATCCCACCTGCGCCGCAGTCTGCGACACGCTGAACAGTCCGCATCGGAGCAGGTCTCCGGCGCGTTCCATCCGGCGCTTGGTCAGATAATCCGACGGCGGCATATCCATGCAGCGCACGAACAGCTTGCGGAAATAGCCGGCGCTGTACCCGCATTCTGCCGCCAGCTCGGTCTCGCAGAGCGACGGGTCGGACAGACGCTCGCTCATCAGGTCGAGCGCGGGCTTGATCCGCTCGTAATCCGCGCCGTTCGGCGAAGCGCGCAGCATCCCGTTTTCGATCGAGCCGAACAGCTCGTAGAGCATTCCCGTCACCGTGCAGCGGTCGCCCGGAAGCCCGCGCTTCGACAGCGCCAGCATCCGGCGGAACAGCTCTCCCGTCTGCTCCGGCTCGGCGGGCGTGAACAGCCGGAAATGCGCTTCGGGCGTCGTGTCGGGCGTGCAGTCGAAATGCACCGCGATGCTCGGTCCGGGCGAGATGATCTCGACGGTGTAGCGATAATCCGGCGGGATATACAGGAGCGAATTTTCGTTAAGAAGCGCAACGTCGTCCCCTGCCGTATGACAGCTCGCGCCGATCATTTTGAAGCAGATCACGTGCGAACGGACGACCGTATTTTCTGTCAGATGCTCCAGATTGACCTCGCAGACGTTCAGAATGCGGGTCACGCAGATGTTCTGTCTGCCGAAAAAGCCCATGCCGCTCACCTCCCGGTTTTCTTTATTGTATCATATCCCGCGCCGGATTGCAACAGAAGGAGCGAAAATTGATAAAACTGATGCGATTCCTTGCTTGTCAGACGGGCGGAACGGTGCTATAATGAAATTCAGAAAGGAAGCGAATTTCATGTCTTTACTTCTGAATTCCTATCGTGAAAGGTTACTTGACCAGTACCGTCTCCCCGAAGCTCTGCCGACCGGGAAGGTCCTGCCGTCCCGCGCACTCCCTCAAACGGAGGAGGAGCTGCTCGAAGAATACGTCTCGACGCTCGAAACGATCTGCACCGGCGCTTTTCTCACGGTCCTGCCTTACGATTTCTATCCCGATCACATCGACGGACTGCGGGAACGCCGCGCGGTGATGTCGCGTCAGGTGGGGAAGGTCTACGCGATGTATCCCGAAGCGCGCGCGTTCGAGCGCGAAGCGTGGAAGCTCGGCGCGTTCCGTTCCGAGATCGACTTTGACCATATCACGCCCGACTGGAACCGGCTGCTGACCTATGGCTTTGCCGGGCTTGCTTCGCTCTGGAAGGACGCGGGAACGCCGTTCGGCGATTCGGTCGCGCGTGCCTGCAAAGCCGTCTGCCGCCTGTACGAACGCTTCGCCGACGCTTACGCTTCGCTGACGCCCGAAAACGGCTCGGAAGCGGAGTGGATCCACGAGACCGAAGCGTCCTGCCGCCGTCTGGCGGTCGGCGCGCCTCAGACCCTGCGCGACGCGCTGGCGCTGATGTTCCTCGCCCACCAGTTACTGGACTCGGAGCTGATGTCGATCTGCACGCTCGGCGGACTGGACCGCCTGCTCGACCGCTTTACCGCGGCGGATCTTGCGGCGGGACGGCTGACGCGCGAGGGCGCGGTCGAACTGTTCGCGGCGTTCTTCATCAAATACACGGCGGCGCTCAACAATTCTCCTTCCAATCTGGCAAGCTATCTCGGCAAGAGCTGTTTTGTCGGCGGACTGGCGTATGACGGGACGGGCGAGCGCGACGTCACCTGCGAGACGACCTATATCGTCATCGACGCGGCGGTCAGAGCCGACGTGCTGACGCCCAAGCTCGCCGTCCGTCTGTCCGACCGCACGCCGGAGAAGCTGTACGACCGGCTCGTGCATTTTATCCGCGCCGAAAACGGTCACGCGGTGCTGTGCGGCGACCGCGCGGCGATGGGTGCGCTCGAAAAGGTCGGCATCTCACACACGGACGCCTACGAATACGCGCCGATCGGCTGCTACGAACCGGCGGTCGTCGGAAAAGAGGCGGGCTGCACCGGCTCAACGTCGCTCAACATCGCCAAGGCGGTCGAGCTGGCGCTGTGGGACGGCTGTGACCAGAGGACCGGCGTGAAGCTGGGCGCGTCGACGGGGTGCGATTATCCCGATTTTGAAGCGCTGGTCTGCGCGGTCGAAACGCAGCTCGACAGCCTCATCGACTCGATCACATCGACCGTTTCGGCGTATGAGAAGCACTATCCGATGATCTCTCCCGCGCCGCTGCTGACCGCGACGATGGAGGACTGCCTGAAACGCGGACGCGCCGCCTACGCGGGAGGTCTGCCGTACAACAACACCGCCTGCAACTGCGGAAGCATCGGCTCGGCGGCGGATATGCTGTACATGATAAAAAAGCTCGTCTACGAGCAGAAAAAGCTGACCCTGCCCGGATTCGCCGCTGTCCTGAAAGCGAACTGGGAAGGACACGAGGACCTGCGCCGCGCCGT
>JAZRXB010000268.1:0-3030 GCA_045600005.1 Eubacteriales bacterium
ATATCAAACTTCTCCAGGATCTCGCGTGTACCGCGATATACGCCCGATTCCGGGGGAAGCTCAAAGACCGTCTTGCCCTGAATGTCGTTGGCGGCATGATAATCATCCGTTTCGATAAAAGAAAGGATCTCCACGCCGGGAATGGTAATATACTTGTTCAGATCGGGATTGGTCACGCGGTTGATGACCGCACCCACCCGGTCATACATCACCAGATCGTCCGCCACATTGCGGATCGTTCCGGCGACCTGAATCCCCTTCCGACTCTGGTCGGAAACCAGCAGGAGATGCGTGACCTTTTCGAGAACACGGCGATTCACCTGTTCGATGCCCGCCTCACCGTCCACAACGACATAATCAAACTGCTCCGAGAGCATCGAAATGACATCTTTCAGATAGGCGTTGATCTTGCAGTAACAACCCGTTGCTTCGGGTCGCCCGATCGCCAAAAATGCAAAGCCGTCCTTCTCCACCAGTGCGTCGAAAATGCGGAAACGCGATGCCTCCACCAGATCCATTGCCTCGCGCGTGCGCCCTTCCTCCACGCTGTCGATGATCTCCCTGCGGATTTCATCCAGCGTGAGGGTAACCTCAACGCCGAGACAGGTGGAAAGCCCGACCGCCGGATCGGCGTCGATCGCCAGTATCCGAGATTCCGGCTTGTTCTCGACAAGATGACGGACGATCGTTGCCGCCAGCGTCGTCTTTCCTACGCCGCCTTTTCCTGCGACGGCAATGATTTTGGCTCCGTTCTTCACGCTGAAATCCTCAACACTTTGTCATAATTTTGTTAGTTATCTTCTTCAAACCTCAAAAATCCACAAGTAAATTTTAGCTTATAATGACTATTAAGTCAAGTGCAGTTTTTCCTTTCATTTGTAGAAAATAACCTAATATCGGCAGAAAGTAACAAATATTCCAACATAAGGAAACTATTAACCGTAATATGGTATTGAACAAGGAAATTCCCGCCCGGTTCTGTCCGGACGGGAATTTTAGTCACATTGGTGTATGAATTTGTGCCTGCGCCAGGATATCGGCGATCTGCATATTGCTGTAGCTTCCGTTAAAGTACCAGCGAACCGATACGCTCAGCTCGGTATCCGGCTGCACATCCACGGTGGAGGATCCGATAAAGGTCTCGTGGAGGCTATTGTCCTGAATCTCCACCGAGGGAGAGGACGCATAGCTGATTGCACCGTTCACGGAAAAGACGATATCGTCCACCCTTGCGCCGATCTGCAGCGAATAGGATTCGATATAGACATCCATTTTCAACTTTTCCTGTCCGTTCTCCGTGAGGATACCCCACTTGACAAGAATATTGATCTTGGCGCCGGAATCCGAACGAAATTCTCCGGTCGTGGCATACTCGACCGGGGGCGGCGCGGTAGGCGTCGGCGCGACGGTCGGCGTCGGTGTCGGCGTACCGGTAGGAGCGGGCGTTGCCGTTTCGGGGATCGGTGTGGTGTAGATGATCTCCGCCGTCGGTGCGCTCGTCGGGACAGGCGTCGCCGTCGGGACGGGAGTGGAGGTCACAGACGGCTGCGGGTCGTCCCCTTCTCCCTCCTCCTTCTTTTCGCTGTGAAACACCCAAAAGATACCGACAGCCAGAATCAGAAAAAGCAGTATCAATATCGGTGCGGTCGATCGTTTTCTCAAGGCGGCTCCTTTCTCATTTCATGAGCATATCAATGGCGGTGTCCAGCTCGGCAAGCATCTCCGTGTCTCCCGCTCGGACGGCATCAATGACGCAGTTATCCAGATGATCCTTCAGAATCAGCTTGCAGATGTTATTGATGGCGCTGCGTGTGGCGGAGAGCTGGATGAGCACTTCCGAGCAATCGCGTCCGTCGTCGATCATGCGCTCGACGGCCTGCAAGTGCCCTATGACCCGCGCAAGGCGGTTTTTGACGGACTTTGTATTTTTATGGGTATGTGGGTGCTCGTGAGAATGTACCGTACCGTCACTGTGAACATGAGTATGCATTTCCGGTCTTTCGTGTTCCATATCTTCACGACCTTTCTCAATCCTCCGCTTTTTTCATATGCTGCGACGCCACACGAAGCATCAGTTTCTTGGTTCCGCCCGAATCGAAACGGATTTCCACCAGCGCATCGCCGCCCATCGGCGTGAGTTTCACGATCTCGCCGCGCCCGAATGCCGTGTGCTCCACGATATCGTTCAGCTTGAACTGCGCCAGAGCGGCAGACGGCGCCGCTTTCGGTTTAGGGGGCGGTGTATCTCGGCGAATGGTGCTTTGGTTCGGAATGAACGAAATACTGTCGTTGGTATAACGGTCACGCTCATCGTCGTAGGCATAGTCGTTATAGAATCCGCCGTCAGGATTCCAGGGGTTCAGCGTTCTCCGTTCGACCCCGCGCCGCTCCACAAGCGCAGCGGGTATCTCTTGGGTAAACCGCGACGGCAGGTTGCAGGAAGTTCGCCCGTACAGCATACGCTGATTGGCGCAGGTCATATACAGTTTCTCGCGGGCGCGGGTGATCGCCACATAGCATAGCCGCCGTTCCTCTTCCATTTCGGACGGATCGCCGATGGACAGAAGTCCTGGGAACAGCCCTTCCTCCGCGCCGGCAATGAATACCACAGGAAATTCAAGCCCCTTTGCCGCGTGCATCGTCATCATCACGGCGGCGTCCGCATTGCGGTCATAGGTATCCATATCGGTATAGAGCGCGACCTCATCCAGAAAAGCATAGAGATCGCTGCCGTTTTTTTCCATGCTCTTGATGATGGCGGACTTGAGTTCCTCGATATTTTCGAGGCGTGAAAGGCTCGCATCATTGTTTTCTGCCGTAAGAGCGGCGGCGTAACCGCTCTGCTCCACTATAAGATCGTAGACCTTATCCAGCGGCATCTGCGAAACGCTCTCCTGCCAGCTCTCGATCATGCGGCAGAAGTCTTCCATTTTCTTTGCAGAAGGAATTTCCTTCTGTTTCGCGGCGGTCGACATGATCTCAAAAAGCGGCTTGCCCTGCTGCCTTGCAAGCGCCTGCGCCTTTTCAAGG
>JAZRXB010000269.1:0-5751 GCA_045600005.1 Eubacteriales bacterium
CCGTTCGCGCTCACCGCGCCGCCCGCGCCGGAACGCGCCGGAACGCGCCGGTTCGCGCTCGCCCGCGCTGTTCGCGCTCGCCCGCGCTCACCGCGCCGCCCGCACCGGAACACGCCGGTTCGCGCCGAAAGCGCGTACCCGTTTGCGCGCCGCAAAAACAGAAAGGAAAATACAATGACAAACCGCCAAATGAACGGCTGGCACGATCTGCCCATCTGCGACAGCTCTGGCTGTCGCCAGCTGTCTAACTGCGCCAGCCACGGCTGGCGCGATCTGCCTATCTGCGACAGCCATATGCACCTCGATAATGAAAGCCCCGTCGATTTGACCGTCGACACCTTCCGCGGACTCTCCCGCTGGTTCGGCACCGAACGCATCGTCCTTAACGCGCTCTGCGAGGCGAGCCGTACAAGCGACCCCTCCGATAACCTCAAGACGCTCTACACAAAGGACATATTGAATAAGGAAGGAAACGTCAAAGCCTACGCCTTTCTCAGCCGCTTCCACTTCCACGACGGACGCGATACCCGTGAGGGCTACGCACGTCAGGCAAGACAGCTTTACCGCCTCGGAGCGGACGGCTTCAAGGTCCTCGACGGCAAGCCGAAGCTGCGCAAACGGCTCGGTCTGCGGCTCGACGACCCGCTTTTCGACGGCTTCTGGAGCTTCGCCGAGGAGAACGCTCTGCCCGTGACGATGCACCTCGGCGACCCCGCCGAGTTCTGGGACATCACGAAATGCTCCGCCTACGCCGTCAAGGTCGGCTGGTACTGCGACGAGACCTTCCCGACGCTCGACGATCTGCGGGGCGAGGTCGAAGGCATCCTCGCCAAATTCCCGGCGCTGAAGCTGACGCTCGCGCACTTCTATTTCCGGTCGGAGGACCTTGACGCCTGCGCGTCCTTCTTCGAGCGGCATCCGAACGCCGCGTTCGATCTGACGCCGGGCGGGGAGATGTACGCCGGTTTCTCCAAGCGCCCGGACGACTGGAAAGCCTTCTTTTCGACCTATCGGGACCGCATCCTGTTCGGAACCGACACCTATAATACGCCGCACGGCGAGACCGATGAGGACTACGAGCGCATCGCGGGACACCGGTATAACCTCGTGCGCCGTATGCTCGAAACGACCGAGCCGTTCGAGGACCGGGACTATGGCACACTGACCCCGCTCGGACTGCCCGACGACGTGCTCCGCCCGATCTACCGGGACAATCTGATCGCCCGCGCCGGTGAACCGCGCCCGGTGAACGCCGACGCGGCGGCGGAATACGCCTGCCATCTGACGGAGCTGTTCGAGCATGGCTTTATTTCGACCGGCGACGCGGAGCGTGACCTGCGCGAGATCGGATATCTGAACGTCATGCGAAATTACTTTGAAAAATGAAAAGAAGTGCTGCGCCGGCGCAGCACTTCTAACTTTGCGGCGAAGCCGCAAAACATCATTTGCACGAAGTGCAAACATCATTGCCCGAAGGGCAGCATCATTTGCACGAAGTGCAAACATCATTTTTCCGACAGTGTAACACAACTGCCCGCAGGGCAGCATCACTTGCCCGCAGTGCAAACATCACTTGCACGAAGTGCAAGCATCACTTTGCTGTCAGGGCAACGGCATAAAGTTCGGCAAAGCTCCTCGCTTCGCCGGGTTCGAGCGAAAGAAAGCCGTCCGGGACGTTCCCGTAATCGACGTTCACACAGTTCGTCAGACAGGTCTGCGGCTCGACGCAGAGAAATCCGCCGCCGCCGTAGACCATCCGGCAGACATAGCTTTCGTCGTAGTCCGCTGTCAGCGTGAGGTTCGCGGTCTCGTCGGTGAGCGTTGTCCGGCGCCCCGCCGCACGGTAAAGACGGCTGAACGGCTCGCCCGCGGCGAAGGTCCCGGCGCGGAGCGCTTCGGTCAGCCCGTCGTCGGACAGGGTCCTGCCGGACGGGAGATAGTTTTCGTCCCGCTCGAACGCTTCGGCGGCGGGCATCCGCACCGTGACCCGTCCGCCGTCCGGCGCGAAGGGGATGGCGAAGGCCGTATGGAAGCCGAGCATCACCGGCATCCGCTTCCCGGAACGGTTTTCGACCGTCGTGACGCGGGTGAAGCCGTTTTCGTCAAGCGAGCAGTCGAGCCGCAGAGCGAAGGCGTGCGGGAAGGTGAGGTAGGGCTTTTTTTCGTCGAACGCCGCCTCGAAGACGACGCGCGAACGCGAACGCATCGTCACGCAGAACGGCATATGCGCGAGCGTTCCGTGCAGGTGGCAGCCGGTTTTCGGCTCGTTGACGGGAAGGACATACTCCCGCCCGTCGAAGGTGAACCGTCCGCCCGAAATGCGGTTGACGGGGAAGAGGACCGGCGAGCCGAAGACGAACGAGTCCCGGTCGCCCTTTTCGTAGTCGGGTTCACGGAAGAGCTTCGCGCCGGTCGGTATATGGCGCAGGGAGACGGGGTTCGCGCCGTTTTCAGGGTCGAAGGCGGCTTCATATCCGCCGCCCGCGATGGTGAGGAAGTTCATGGGATCATCCTTTCAGGCTGGATTTTTCTCCATTATATCACATTTCTGTGCAAAAGTAAAGACGGAAAATTGTGCCGGGTTTCCGGCGGGAAACCGTCTTGCGGCGGGTCCCGGTTTTACTGACCTGTCAGCCACTTGGGGAGGGCGCACACCGGTTTGTTTCGCCGTGTCAACAGTTTTTGCTGACCTGTCAGACAACTTGGGGAGGGCGGAGAAGACCATCTCAGACGCCGAGAAGTCTATGCCGACCTTCGGTCGGCACTCCGCCCTCCCCTGATGTTTGTTTTTCAGATGTGTCAGTCTACCCATGCCCCACCCACCTCAACCCTTGGCTGACGCCCGTTTGGATTTGCATCAACTCGGCGGCAAGGTGAAGCCGATTTTCAATCATTTAGCAGAGAAGTGAAACCGTTTTACGATTGTCCGGCGGCAAAAAAGCGAATCGGTCAATTGTGTGGCGAAAAAAGACTTGACGAATCCGGAATTTTGTTGTATCATAGAGGGGGCAAGGTCGAAACCGCCGGGCAGACGCCCGGGACGAAATTCCGAAGGAGTTCCGCCCGCTTCGCGGCGCGGTCACAGCGAAACTTTTCCCGCGCTTCGCGGCGCGGTCACAGCGAAATTTTTCCCGCGCTCCGCGGCGCGGTCACAGCGAAACTTTTCCCGCGCTTTGCGGCGCGGTCACAGCGAAACTTTTCCCGCGCTTCGCGGCGCGGTCACAGCGAAATTTTTCCCGCGCTTCGCGGCGCGGTCACAGCGAAACTTTTCCCGCGCTCTGCGGCGCGGTCACAACGAAACTTTTCAAGCGTTTCGCGGTGTTCACACGGAATTTATTCCTGCGCTTCCCGGCACGGTTTCGCCGAATTTCTCCAACGAAAGGATCACCACCATGGACAGACCCATCTATTCCCCCGAATACGGCGTTTTCCCGCCGCAGATCCCCGGAAAAACCGATATCCCGCTCACGAAGACCGATATCCCCGACGGCGCGGACTGCGTTTTGTGCGGCGGCTATCTCTACTGCATCGGCTTCGCGGACAACGGCTATTTCAGCATCTGGCGCGTAGACGGCGGCGCCGCCGATCATCCCGTTTACGTCGGCGGGCTGACCGGTCTCGGCTCCGCTCGGCAGATCGAGGTCGAAGGCGACCTCGCCGTCGTCACGACCCGCGCGTTCGGGCTTTACATCATCAACATCCACGACAGAACGGCTCCGAAGATCGTCAGCCACTACAACACCGTCGAGCTTGCCACCGGCGTGGCGATCTCCGGCAAATACGTCTACATCGGCTGCCGCACGTTCGGCATCGAGATCATCGACGTCTCCGACCCCGACAATCCCCGCCACACGACCAATCTGCGCGCCGGCGAGGTGCAGTCGATCTTCGTCGACGGCCATTATCTCTACGCGGGCGCGTGGGGGCAGCGCACCGTCACGATCTTCGACGTGTCCGACGTGCTGTCGCCCAAACAGCTCGCCGTCGTGCCGCTCGGCGGTCAGGGCGACGGTCTCGATGTGAAGGACGGCTACTGCTACGCCGCCTACGGTCAGAACCGGCGCGGCGCAAAGTCGAAGGAGATCGCCGACCCCTGCTTCGGCACCGGCAACGGCTTCCAGATCATCGACGTTCACGACCCCGCGCATCCCGTCACCGTCTCGGAGACCTACTTTGATTACAAATTCTACTACTGCGGCTTCGACAACTGGGACGTCGCCGTCTCCGGGCATTACGCCGTCCTGTCGCATACCTTCAACGGCGTTTTCATCTACGACATCACCGATAAGGCGCGCCCCGTCCTCGTCAACCACATCGCCGTCGAACAGCCGATGGAACGCTCGGTCATCCGCCTGAACAGCGACCTGTGCAGAAAATGCCCGCCCGTCTTCGCGTTCGACCCCGATAAGGTCCGCTACGCTCCCGTCACCGGCGCGGCGGTCGCGGAGGGACGGCTCTATTTCTCCGCCGCCGGCGAAAATTTCCTCATCGCCCGCTCGGAGGAATACTTCCATGGACCGACCGCGAACAGCGCCGACCGCCCCGTCTGCGACTTCTACGACCGTTACCCCGGCGACCGCACCGAGGGCGTTCTCATCCGCCGCACCGCCGGTCAGACCGCTTCGCTCGCCATGATCGGCGGCAATATCTGGGCGGCGTGCGGAAACGACGGTCTGCGCGTCTTCGAGCCGGAACGCCTTGACTGCATCGCGCATCTTCCGACCGGCGACGTCGTGACCGGACTCGCCGCGGCGGGAGACCTCCTCTATGCCGCCGACGGCATGGAAGGGCTGGTCATCTACCGCGTCGACGGGCTGAGGACCGAAAAGATCGGTCAGATGAAGCTGCCTTACCATACGATCAGTCAGGTCGCCGTCTCCGCCAACCGGAAACACGCCATCCTGCACGGCGACGACCGCTTCATCATGGCGGCGAACGTCGCCGACCCGACCCATCCGTTCCTCGAAATCCAGGAATTCAATGAGCCGGGGCTCGTCTATTACCGCCATATCAGCGAATCCGGCGTGGACGGACGATATTTCGCCGGGTTCTGGAACAGCAATATCACCCGCTGGTACGACTTCGGCGGAGACGAAGCGGTCTTCACCGGCTGGGAACAGGGAAAAGTCGGCTTCTCGTGCGGCGTGACCGGACTTGACGACTATAAGGCCATCGTCACACAGGGCGGCTATTACGTCGTCTGCGATATCCGCGAAAAGAAACTTTACAGCGAATATGAACATATCTCCCTGCCCGGCGTGCGCATGGTCGGCAAGCCCGCGGTGAAGGGAAATGTCCTCGTCCTGTCCGACCGGCTCGACGGAGACGTCAACGTCCTCGATATCGCCGACCCCATGAAGCCGAAGCTGCTCGGAAGCTATAATTTCAGCGGTCATCCCGACGTCGCCCTCATCGAAGAAAACGCCGTCTACGTCCCCCTCGGTCATCAGGGGATCGCCAAGATCGACCTCTGAACGAGTGGAACCGGCTTTGACGGACGTTCGGCTTGCGCCGAACGGGGTCGTTCGGATGAACCTTCATCTGCGCGAATCGCGCAGGATGTTCCGGCAGTCGCCGGACGTTCGTTTGAAATTTCGTCCGCGTGACCCGCGCGAGACGTTCCGGCAGTCGCCGGACGTTCGGATGAACCTTCATCTGCGCGAATCGCGCAGGACGTTCCGGCAGTCGCCGGACGTTCGGCTTCGCCGAACGGGGTCGTTCGGATGAACCTTCATCTGCGCGAATCGCGCA
>JAZRXB010000270.1:0-8536 GCA_045600005.1 Eubacteriales bacterium
TTGCGCGCGCGAAGCCGGTTGCGGTACTGGATCGGCGGCATTCCCGCCCAGTCGAAGAAGCGGCTTCGGAAGCGGCTCTCGCACATCCCGCACATCCGGGCAAGCTCCGCGACCGATACCGGTCCGATGTAGTTGTTTTCAAGCCAGAGGATCGCCGCCGAAATGTCTCCGTGCGAGCGTCCGATGTCGGATTTGATGTTTTCAAGCGAGATATGGCGGAGCAGAGCGAGGAAAAGCTCGGTCGTCTGCATCCGGTAGCCGATCTCGCCCTTGCGCCAGACGCGCAGCAGGCGGTCGTACAGCTCCGCCGCCACGCCGTTTTTGTCGTGCAGGACGACCTTTATGCAGTCGGAGAGCAGGAAGGGTTCGCCCGCGGCTGTCAGAATGAATTCGACCGAGCTGTAACGGATCTCGGGCGTGATCCATTCGGCGGAGTAGGCGCAGGAGCTCGGCAGATAGATCACGTCGCCGGGATTTGTCTCGATCGGCTCGTGACCGTCCTCTGTGATGACGAAGCGTCCGGCGTTGATGAGGAAGAAACGGTCGTAGTGACGCAGATTCGTCGGGCAGCGGAAGGTGCGGTAGGGACGCTCCATCGTGCTGGACGCGGACATGTATTCGATCTGGAAATCCATCGAGCAAAGCTCGGGAAAGCGCACGGTTTTCATCACGTTCCTCCTTTCTGTCCGGTCTGAGATCGGCGCATTTCACCGGACGGCGGCTTTTAGTTGAAGCGAACTTTCTTTATTTTTGACAAAATGATCTTTATTTCTGACCTGTTCAGGCGTGACGGCGCGTGGTATGATAAGACAGACGGTTCGTGCGGCGGAATGCGGAGTGCAGAGTGTGGAGTGCGGAACAGCGCCGCCGGGCGCAGGGAAGTGCGGCTGAACTTCAGGTCTGCCGTCTCCGTTTGTCCGGCTCGTCTGACGGCGGTGAAGCCGCCGGCTCAAAACGAAGAATTTCAGCATCCGCGAGCCGGGCTTATCCGGCTCGTCTGATGACGGCTTTGCCGTCATCATGGTACAAAGAACCTCAGCTTCCGCGAGCCGGGCCTGTCCGGCTCGTCTGATGACGGCTTTGCCGTCATCATGTTATATTATACAAATCCGCGCGGCGGATGTCAAGAGAAAAAAACGATTATTTTGGCGCGGAGAAGCGGTTTCTGAACGTCTGACATTCTTCGCGGCGCTGAAAAAAGGCGCGGCGGGACGGCTTTTTCCGCCATTCTGCGGGACTGGGACGGTTTGCTCGTCAAATGATACGAATTTTGTCCAAATAAAATATCATTTTGTCAATAGACATTCCGTGCGGAATGTGATACACTTAATTTATTCAGGGCGTGTATACGCCTTTTCGGAAAAGAGTTGATACATCCAAGTGAAATTCAGCGCCTGCATTGATATGATGTACGCAAACGTCCCCTTCATGGAGCGCGTGAAGCTCGCCAAAGCCGACGGCGTGGACGCCGTTGAATTCTGGAAATGGTCCGACAAGGACATTCCCGCTCTGATCGAGGAAATGAAGCGGCTCGACCTCAAAGCCGCCGTCATGAACCTCGAATCGTCCGACCCGTCCCTCTCCGCACGGCTCCTTCGCGGCATTCTCTCGCACCGCTGCGTCGACGAATTCGTCGGCGCGATCCGCGAGACCGCACCGGTCATGCGCGCGCTCGGCATGGACCGCGTGATCGTGCTGGTCGGCGACAAAGACCCTGAGATCCCCTTTGAAAAGGTCGTCGAAAACACGCTCGAGACCCTCCGCGTCGGCGTGAAGGCCGCCGAGGACGAGGGAATGACCCTCGTGCTGGAGCCGCTCAACACGGTCGACCGCCCGTCCTACGTCATGCCGTTCTGCCGCGACGCCTTCGCCATCGTGAAGGAGATCGGCAGCCCGAACTTAAAGCTGCTGCTCGACCTCTACCACACGCAGCGCATGGAGGGCAACCTCATCGAGACCTTACAGCAGAACATCGGCTGTATCGGGCATTTCCACGTCGCCAACGTGCCGTTCCGGTGCGAACCGGACCTCGGCGAGGTCGATTACCGTCAGGTCTTCTCCGCCATCGAGAAGACCGGCTACGAGCATTACGTCGGCTTCGAGTACCGTCAGAAGAATCCGGCGTTCCGGCTCGGAGACTATCTGAAAACGCTGTAATTATAAGGAGAAAAACATGGGAATCAGAATCGGAATCGTCGGCTTCGGCGAGTTCTCCGGCTCGTTCATGGACATCTTCCAGACCCACCCCGACATCGAACTGGTCGTCGGCGCGGAGATCATGCCCGAACGCCGCGAGGAATTCCGCCGGAAATACGGTCTTGAAAAAATCTACGAATCCTACGAGCAGATGCTCGAAGGAGACGACAAACTGAACTGCGTCGCCATTTACACCCAGCGCCATCAGCACGGTCCGATGGTCATCAGGGCGCTTGAAGCCGGGATGAACGTCTTCTCCGCCGTTCCGCTGAGCTGCGAGGTCGACGAGGCGATGCACATCATCGAGCTTGTCAAGAAAAAGCACCTCATCTACATGGCAGGCGAGACCTGCTACTATTTCCCCTGCGCCATCTGGTGCCGCGAGCATTACAAGACCGGTCAGTTCGGCAAGTTCGTCTTCGGCGAGTCGCAGTATTATCACGATATCACCGAAATGTTCGATTCGTTCAGCGGTTCGGGCGGAACCGAATGGAAGAAGGTCGCCGGCATCCCGCCGATGTACTATTCGACCCATTCGATGTCGATGCTCTTCCTGTCGGTCGGCGAATATCCGGTCGAGGTCTCCTGCATGGGCTTCGAGGACGATATCGGCGACGGCATTTACGGCAAGGGCATGAACTACTGGGACAACCCGTTCTCCAACGAGACCGCCATCTTCAAGATGTCGGGCGGCGGCGTGGCGCGCATCAACGAATTCCGGCGCTGCGGCACCAACAAGCCCTCGTCCTACATCACCAGTCTCATCGGCACGAAGGGCAGCTATATGTGCAACGGAATGCACCACACCTTCACCTACGGCAACGTCTTCGGTCAGACCCCGCGCGTCGAATATATCTCGAACGAGATCAATTCGAGGTTCTATGTCGAGAACAAAGACAGGCTCGACCTGAACCGCGATCCCGTGCTGTACAAGTGCCACGTCGGTTATTCCGCCGTCCACGACCTCTCCCGTCTGCCCGTCGAGCACCGCGGCATGAAGCCGGGTCACAGCGGCTCGCATCCCTTCCTTGTCGACGATTTCGTCCGCGCCGTCATGACCGGCAAGCTGCCGCCCAACAACGTCTGGGATGCGGCGACCTGCATGATCCCGGGCGTGATCGCGCACGAGTCGGCTATGCAGGGCGGAAAGGTCCTCCCCGTTCCCTATGTCGGCGAAGCGCCCTCCGATTGGGAGCGCATCGACTACAACGACAGAAAATACGACTGATCTTCTCACGGCGTTTACCGGTATCCGGAAAAATCAAACAGAAAAGGAGTACCCTGAACATGGAAAAGAAAAACTTAGGCAAGTCGTCCCTTCTCCTCGCAGCGCTTCTCCTCTCTCAGATGATCCTGCCCGCCTGCGGCGGCGCGGAGACCCCTCCCGCATCCGGCAGCGACACCACCGCTTCCGACGGTGAAGCCACCTCCGAGGTCACGACCGAGGAACCCGAGATCGTCCGTGATTTCGGCGGCAAGCCGCTCCGCGTTCTGATGAACGAGGGCTACGTCTTCCAGATCTACGCCGAGGAGGAAAACGGCGACCTGACCAACGACGCCATCTTCCGCCGCAATCAGAAGCTCGAGGAAAAGTACAACTTCACCATCGAGCCGACGCTCAGCACCGCGTCGCTGACAAACTTCTGGACCGATCTGAACACGGTCGTCCTTTCGGGCGACGATGCGTATGACCTTGCCGGTCACTACGCTTACGACCAGTACAAGGCCACCGCCGCCGGAACGGTCCTCAACTGGCTGGACGTTCCGAACGTCAACCTCGACAAGCCGTGGTGGGTCGGATACATCAACGACGCCGTGACCATCAACAACAAGCTGTTCGGTCTGACCGGCTTCCTGTCCACGACCGTCATGCAGCTGACCTACGCCTTCTACTACAACATCGACATCTGCAAGGACTACGGCGTGACGCAGGATTCGCTTTACAAGGCGGTCTACGACGGCAAGTGGACGATCGACTACCTTGACAAGACGATCAAGGATATGTACAAGGACCTCGATAACGACGGCAAGCGCAGCGTCGGCGACCAGTACGGCTTCGGCACGATGCCCGACAACTCGCCTGATATCTGGCTCGCAGCCTGCAACCAGCCGATCACCAAGACCAACTCCGACGGTAAGCTCGAAGTCGTCGTCAACACCGAAAAGTCGGTCGATATCTTAAACAAGCTCTTAAAGCTCTACTACACCAACGAAGCCGGCGTCAACTACGAGACGCTGACCAAGTACGTCACCGACGGCGGCGACACCTACTTCGCACAGGGTCTGGTCGGCTTCATCCCGTCCAGCTTCCTCGCGGCGTTCAACACCTACCGCGACACGAAGTTCGAGTACGGCATCCTGCCGATCCCGAAGTACGACGACGCGCAGGAAAAGTATTACTCTCACATCAAGGATAAGTACACCTCGTGGGTCATCCCCGTCACCGAGAAGGACACCGATTTCGTCGGCTTCGTCGTGGAAGCGCTCTGCAAGGAGACCTATGAGACGGTTTACCCGATCTTCTACGATACGGCTCTGAAGAACAAGTACACCAAGGACGCGGACACCGCCGCCATGGTCGACCTCATCATGGACGGCGTGACCTTCGATCCGGGCTGGAACTTCGGCACGTACATCGGCAGCGTTCAGACGATCATCCGCGCGCAGATCAAGGCGAACGACGCGAACTTCGCGTCGGCATACGCTTCCAAGGTCTTCACGCTCGATCAGCTCTACGATATCTACAAATAAACCGCAAAGCGCCCGCCGGTCCGTCCGGCGGGCGTACTGAATCAGACAAAACGGAGATTTCAATGAAAAAAGCAGCAATCATCGGATGCGGCATGATCGCCAATTTCGCCCATATCCCGGCGTACCGCCACCTGCCGGACGATTTCACGGTCGTCGGCGTGTGCGACATGAACCGCAAAGCCGCAGAGGACACCGCGAAGCGTCACGGCGTCCCCTATTTCACGGACGATGCGAAGAAGCTGATCGAGGACGCCGAACCGGACGTTGTGTCGGTCTGCGTGCCGAATATGTTTCACGCCGATTATGTGAAGCTGGCGCTTGAAATGGGCGCGGACGTGCTGTGCGAGAAGCCGCTGGCGTTAAGCTACCGCACGGCGGTCGAGCTGTTCGAGCTTGCAAAGGCGAAGGGAAGGCTCATCAGTGCCTGCCAGAGTATGCGCTTCACGCCCGACCGGCTCGAAGCGAAGGACATGATCGAAGCGGGCGCGCTCGGCGACATCCGGTACGGCGAGTTCGCGCGCATCCGCAGACGCGGCATCCCGAAGTGGGGCGCGTTCCACATCGAGCGGATGAGCGGCGGCGGCGCGTTCGTCGACATCGGCGTGCATATGCTCGACGCGCTGGTCTGGCTGATGGGGAATCCGAGGGTCGAAGCGGTATCCGGCACGAAGTCGGCGTATTTCGCGCACAGCGCGGAAACGCTCGCGTCGGGACTGAAAGAGAGCGGCGCGCTGACCGGAAAAACGCTGTCCGAACGGGTTTACAGCGAAAAGGAGTTCGACGTGGAGGATTTCGCGTCGGGCAGCATCCTGTTTGAAAACGGCTGCCGGGTCGGCTTCAAGACGGCGTGGGCGGCGAATCTGCCGGACGAGACGTCGATTTTGCTGATGGGCGATCACGCGGGGATGAAGCTGCCGGACTTCACGTTTTTCGGCGGTTTCGCCGGACGGCAGGCGGACATTTCGCCGAAGCTCACGCGGACGAATCCCTATCCGGGCGAGGAATTCGGCGGACACTTCCAGCTTCTCGACAATCTGGCGGCGGTCTACCGCGGCGAAGCGGAGCTTTTCGTGAAGCCGGAGGAGACGATCAACGTCGCCGCGATCATCGACCTGTTCTACCGCTCTGCGAAGACCGGCAGGGAAGCGCGGTTCGGGGAACTGTAAAGAAAATGTAAATACTATGCCGCACAGTTGACGAACCGTGCGGCATAGTGTATAATGGTAGTAGGGAAATCCCTACTATTCTGAAATTGGAGGTTTCTTATGCAGGAAAGAGTATTTACCGACAATGCCAAGGTGATGGCGAAGGGACAGATCACCATCCCGAAGGATATCCGCGATATTCTCGGTTTGTCGCTCGGAGACCGCGTTACGTTTGTGGTGGAAGGAAACAGCGTTCGGATGATGAATTCGGCTGTCTACGCGATGCAGATGCTTCAGCTTCAGATGAGCGGCGAAGCGGAAAAAGCCGGACTGGAAAACGAGGAGGACGTTGAGAAGCTCATTCAGGAGATGCGCCGGGAAGAAAACTGACCATAAAAATCTTGATTGACACGAATATTCTGATTTCGGCGGCGCTCAGCCCGAACGGTACGCCGTTTCACGCTTATGTGAAAGCGGTGACCTATCCGAATCATGGGATTGTCTGCGAACAGAATATTGATGAGCTGAGGCGGATCTTCAACCGCAAATTCCCGACGAAGCTGGCGGCTTTGGAAATGTTTCTGGCATCTGCTGTCCTGACTCTTGAAATCGTGCCGACGCCGGAGCTTCCGGACGACCGTGAAAGTCTGATCAGAGACGTCAAGGACCGTCCGATACTGCGGTCGGCGATTCAGGCAGACGCAGATATTCTTCTGACGGGAGACCGTGATTTTCTGGAATCCGGCGTTGAGCATCCCCGCGTGATGACTGCCGCCGCTTTTCTTGCCATGGATGAGGGATAAAAATCGCTGAACTTTGTTTTTCCGACGGAAAAATCCCATAAATGCAAGGCTTTTCCGTCGGAAATCCGATTCGTTCAGCGTATTTTATTTTTCCTCTCCCTCGAAGAACCGGGCGAGACGGTCTTTGTAGTCGGGCGCTTCGTCGTAGACCGCGTGACCATAGCCCTCGTAGAGAAACAGCGAACCGCCTGTCTGAGCGGCAAGCTCCTTTGCAAGGGAACAGGGGATCACCGCGTCGTCCTTCGATGCAAGCACGAGCGCGGGGCAGGCGATGCGCGGCAGGAGTGCGGAAGCGTCGTAGGAAAGAAGCGCTTTGGCATGCACGATGAACCGTTTTAAGTCCTCCGCCGTTCCCTGCGCTTCGAGGATCGGAAGAGCGGCGGCGTATTTTTCGAGCGTTTCCTTTGAGTAGATCAGCCTGAAAAAGTCCCGGTTCAGCGCACGGACGTCTCCCGCTTCGGCAAGCGAGAGCCAGCGCCTGACGGTCGGCTTCGACGCTTCGTCGAGCCGCGCGGCGGTCGAACCGAGCGCGAGCTTCCGGACGAGAGAGGGATGCTCCGCGGCGATATGCAGCGCGATCATCCCGCCCTGCGACACGCCGAACAGATCGGCGTGCGAAATGCCGAGAAGCGTCATCGCTTCGGCGGTATCCTCCGCCATATCGCGCACGGTGTATCCCGCAGACGGGTCGGAACGGCGGTCGAAGAGCGTGACGGTGTGCGTTTTCGCAAAGCGCGAATAGGCGCCCGCGACCGACGCGGCGGTCGGTTCGACGGGACGGAGACTTAACCCCGGCAGGATGACGAGCGGACGCGCGCCCTCTCCGAACCGGACGGCTTTCATCGAAAAACGGGCGGACGGGACGGTCAGAACGGTGTACGGCATCTTACTTCGCACTTTCCGCCGCCGCGTTGTCGGCTTCGCGTTCGCGGTCGAGCTTCGTGTTGCGGAAGTAGAGGCAGACGTCGATCGAGATCATCACGAAGTTCAGCACGTAGAAGAAGAAGCCCAGGAAGAAGATGAAGCCGCTCGTGCCGCCGACGCACTGGATGACCTTGCGCGCGATGCCGCAGGCGTAGCCGAGCAGAAGGAAGACCTCGAAGAACAGGCTCTTGCCCTTCGCGGTGCGGGAAATGTAGGATTTGCGGATGGAGATCGGCCACGACAGACCGAAGCAGAAGATGGTCAGCGCTTCAAGAAGATCAGTCAGCATAACAGGTTCCTTTCTTTAAGGGAACGATGATCCGGTATTCGGCGTTTCCCTTATCAGCACATTTTTTCGGGATGGAACGCTTCGTCGAAGCGTTCCGGCGTGAGATAGCCGAGCGAGACGCAGGCTTCGCGCAGGGAGATGTTCTCTCTGAACGCGAGCTTGGCGGTCTCGGCGGCTTTTTCGTATCCGATGACCGGGTTCAGCGCGGTCACGAGCATCAGCGAGCGGTGGAGGTTTTCGTCCATCTTTTCACGGTTTGCCGTGATGCCGGCTGCGCAGCTGCGGTCAAACGACGCGACCGCTTCGGCGAGCAGTCCGACCGACTGTAAGAAGTTGTACGCCAGCACCGGCATGAAGACGTTCAGCTCGAAGTTGCCCTGACTTGCCGCGAAGCCGACCGCCGCGTCGTTGCCCATGACCTGCACGGC
>JAZRXB010000271.1:0-23013 GCA_045600005.1 Eubacteriales bacterium
CCGCGTTATCACTTGTACGTGTAGTGTTCAGGATCGAACGTACATAGGTAAGCGGATACAGCTCTGCTTCATAGCTGTTGTCGATCATGGTGACAACGACCTTGGAGCCAAGCTCATGAGCCGAGAAGTTCGGGATCACGAGTTTCCAGCGTCCATCCGACTGCTTCGTAACCTGATACGTCTTTGCGTTCGGGTCGCTGTTCGCACTGTATGCGGATATAGCCTGACCGCCGACGGTTACGCTCGCTACCGGATTCGTGCTGCTGGTGCTGTTGAAGTACAGTGCCAGAGAAGTTCTGTCTTCCAGGATCAGCGAACAGGAAATATTGCTGAACTCGACATCCGTACTACGCGCCATTCCCCAGTAGTAGTAGGTTGCCAGCTGACTCGAGTTCGGACCAGTGAGATAGCAGTGCTCATTCAGTTCCACCTCGTGGTACGTTCCATCCGAACCAAGGGTAAAGCCGCGTACAGGCGCCAGAGCACGCTGTGCCCAGTAACCGTACTCCAACAGAGCCTTGGCGATGGAGCAAGCCGACTGATAAGTAACGTCGATATCTTCGTAGAACTTATCGATGATCGTGTTGCAGTACCACTCGATCGTGAATTCACGAGTCTTCGTCTGAGTCTCGCCGTCTTCTTCGTAGGTCACGGTAAACGTAATGGTCTGAGCCATCTGAAGCGCGCTGACATTGGCAGTGAACTTATACTTGTAAACACCGTCATCCGTAGAAACGAGGTAACTTTCGTTTGCTTCTGCACCGGTGACTGTCAGTCCACGGTCATTGTCGTTCTCCACTTCGATCGTAATGACGTCATCATCAGCGAACTGCTCCTCGCTGGTCACATAGACGTTGACGCCGATGTCGCCGCCAAGGGACAGAGAAGTAGAGAATGCGTACTTTGAAGCAGGCTCTTCTGCGATCGTAAACGGAATCTCAAAAGTGCTTTCCTTGTATTTCGCATTGCCGGGATAGTAGACGCAAGCGATATATTCGCCAAGTTCCGGTGCGGATTCATTGTAAGTGCAGAATTCCCACATCGAATCAGCTTCATTCCACTTCTTGTATTCGATGGAGAACTCTACCCACCACTCTTCCGCGGTAAACAGCTCCGACATCGGAACACTCGGGATCAGCTTGACTGACTTATCGAGGTCTGTCGTATAGATGACCTGAGGCGTTGTGTCAAGCTCGAAGGATGCACCGGTGATATCAAGTGCCAGAGAGCCGCTCTTTAAATAGATGCTGTATCTCGACAAACCTTCATCTACCGTGCCAAACGGCAGACTCAGCGGATAATTACTCCTGCCGCCCGTCGGCTTAAGCGTGCCGGTAAGTCCAACCAGAATTTCGTAAGAGTGGTACTGGCTGTTTTCAGGTGACAGTTCGGTAACGGATTTAAACGTTGCGGTAAAACCTTCCGGAGTAAATTCACCGAACCACCTTGTCACATCAGTTCCGATTTCAGGAGCATCGAACGTAGCACCGGTCAAATAGATCCGAATGGGGTAATAATCCTCGCCGTCTTCACCCTTCAGTACATAAGGATACTCACCCTCGATGAGATAATCCTTTTCTAAGGTGTAACCGATCACCAGATTGAAGGTATACAGGGCATAACCAATGTCGTCGCCTTCAACCAGAGATTCCCAGCCCTGCTCATCACGGTACCAGCCGTTGAATTCGTAACCGTATACAGCCTCAGGGGTACCAAAGTTTACGCCGTTCGTTTCGACCATTTCGACACTTGCCACACCCTGGATACAGAATTCCACCGAGCCATTGATCTCGCACTCAGGGGTGATCGTCGCGGTCACGACCTTCTTTGCGATGATCTTGCCGCCGGAATCACGGCAGATGATGTCGAAATACTTGGTTCCGGTCGTCAGACGGGATACATTGCGGATGCCGTAATCAACGGTAGTGTAACCGTCAGTCACAACGTTGAATTCCGTCTTAATGGGATTTTCCAGATCGGAGCTCAGCGGCAGGAGCTTAACTTCATCTGCGCTGTAGGAAATCAGGA
This sequence comes from Eubacteriales bacterium, assembly GCA_045600005.1. Classification (GTDB taxonomy): domain Bacteria; phylum Bacillota; class Clostridia; order Oscillospirales; family CAG-272; genus Flemingiibacterium. Next base: position 2,029 of record JAZRXB010000271.1, read on the forward strand.
TATCGTCATCCGAATTTTCTACATCTTCGATGACAGCAGCCACCACATAGAGCGGCAGACCGGATTCCGGGATCTCAGTATCGGCATTCAGCGCTTCCATCAGTTCGGGCAGTTCGATTTCCACCGTCTCATACAGAGAGCCGTTGTCGATTTCCGGGTAAGAGCCATCGTAGACCGCAACTTCCTTGACAAGCGTCTTCAGACTGGTGTCCGCATAGAAGGACAGGATCAGATCACGTCCGCTTTCATAGAGCGGGATAACGCCGTCGTTGGCAAGCTGGACCTGAACCTCACGCATATCGTCCTTTGCCGCGATGACACGGACGCCCTCGATACCGACGGAAGGACGGTTGAAGAGAAGCTCTGCCACTGCGGGATCATACATATCTGCCGACTCAGCCGTGATCGTATACGAGACGTCGCCGACATGATCGCCGAAGGTATGCATGACACTGAACGAATAGGTCTGACCGGGTTCGATTGCCAGATCGCTGATCTGTGCGACTTCCTCCCAGCCGTCTTCAAGGACCGTGAGACCAGTAATGTTGTAAATGCCGTCGTTCTTCACGGTAAAGGTAATGGAAATATCGCTGTCTGCCATGACCATACCGTGGTTATAGGACTTGCTTTCCAGAGTCAGAGTATTGTTGAAACGCAGATACGGTACCTTTTCGAGCTTATAGGTCCCAACCGGTATAGTAACTATGGTTTCGTCATCCCACTTTTCCGCGACTTCTGCAAGAGCCTGCTGATATTCAGCCTCGGTTGCGAAGTCTTCACGGAATAAGAGACTGCTCGTCGGGATGATTTCGGTTCTGACATTTTCCTCCGAATACCAGGATTCTGCCACGATTACATTAAGCATACCCCACTCGTCGTACAGGATGAAATCGTCCGCCGTCGTATCAGGACCGGTCTTCATAAGCTCCTGTGCCGACGATACTTTTACAGTATTGTCTGCGGAAGCGAAGAACTTGACCGCATTCAGTGCGCTGCTTGCTGCGAGTGCTTCTTCATCCTTGTGGCGCGTCATCCATGCCAGCGTCAGACCACTCAGCGAATCGCCCGCCAGAGCGAAACCGTCGGTCATGGTCATGTCGTCGGGAATGGTGACGTATTCGGGAATGTGGAGGGCGCGTGCGCCGTTTTCATCCACTGCAAGCAGACGGACGACACGGTCGCCGTTCTCCTCGGAGATCCACGCCATCAGAGCATATTCCTTGTAGTCCTCAGAAACATCGTCCGCAACAAAGATCACGGTTGCCTGATCATCGTAAACATCGTTGTCGGTAGCGCGGATCGTCTGCATATCGCCGTCCGGCTTCACAATGGTGTAGAAGGTTTCGAGTCCGGTAACGTCGTTGTTTTCATCGGTCTGAACCGTGTAGACAACGATGACCGTACCGTCAGGCAGCATTACATTGTCCAGCTCGTGGACAGTACCGGAGGTTCCGTTATACAGGATAACAGGGGTCGACCATTCTTCGGTATCACTGTCGTAACGGGTGAACATCAGGTTGTTATCCACGTCGAATGCAAGAGGATCGGTGCCGGAGTTGTATACGCTTCTCCAGACGATCGCTGCGTTCGGACCGTAGCTTGCAACGCGGGCTGCAAGGTCAGGCGCGCTGTTGGAAGTCAGGCGCGTCGTTTTCCATTCAGAACCGTCATAAACTGCCGCCACGATCTCCGTGGAGTTGAGCGCAGCCGTGAGGTCTGCCATGGTAACAGGTTCGCCTTCCTCCTGACCTGCATCGTAGGTCTGAGAAGACCATACTGCAAACAGGTCGCTGCCTGCGCCCGAAGCGTCGAGGTAATAGTGACCGAAGTCGCCCTGTTCGTCCGCTTCAACCGCGCCGTTCTGACGCTCCTTCAGAGTACCCAGAGAAGTTCCGTAAGTGTCAGCCCAGCTTGCCGTGTTGTCGTCGAGGAAGAACAGATACTGTCCGTCGTCAGAGACAACCAGATCTTCAAGCGCGTGTTCCCTGCCGGTATACAGCTTGAAAATTTCGGAATCCAGCGGGGCATTTGCGAGATACTGACGAGGAGCGGCAGCGGAATGACTGAGCTGCAGCGTCAGAGGCGGATCACTGCCGTTGTCTGCCGCGCCGTTCCAGAACTTCATCGCCTTGGTATAGCCGTCGGTTTCCCACCAGTTCCGATAACCGATGCTGGCGAAGACTTCTTTATACTCTATATAGAGTAACTTGGCATAGGCTTCAATACCTGCCGACAGATTGATGGCAAACTGTCCGCCTCCTTCCGTATGCCAGCCGAGGTCATCGTCGTCCATGACCAGTCTGCCATACTGGTCTTTGGTTGCCTTGCTGAGATCGACATAGTCGCTTCCCAGTACGGCGACCGTCGCATCGATTTCAACTCCGCCGAATACGCCGATCTTTGCCACAAGAACGGAGAAGTCAACGCCGAGACCTGCGAAAAGTTCAGCGCCTGCCTGGAGTCTTGCACGGAACAGCGTTCCGAAACGATAATCGGTTACGGTTGCGAACTTATCGTTCTCGTTCAGTTCGGTGTAGGTATAGTACTGTCCCTGTGCCGAAAGCGAAGCGGTAACCTGTGCCTCTGCTTTAGCAGTGAAGGTAAACGGTACAACGCCGCCGATCAGGATATTGCGGCTGAATTCCAGTTCCTTATCGGCAAACTTCTTGATCACCTTATTGACGTCAATATGGAAGGTGATGCCGCCTCCCGACATTTCAAGAGACCATTCCTTCGCATCCGGATCATAGGTAGCCCGTGCCATCAGGGTGCCGGCGATCGAGAAGCCGGAAGGATCCTGATTTTCTTCTTCCTTCTTTTCTTCCTTGTTTGCATCGGACTTGCCGCTGTCGGAGTTTTCAGTGCTTTCAGGAGCTTCGGACTTCTGAGGCTTCGATTCGTAGATATCGCCGTCATCATCTTCAGAGTCGCCGTTTCTCTTGTAGTGCTCTATCTGCTTCATCTGATCTTCGAACGCCTTATTGAAGCCCTGGGCTCTCGTGTCCTTCATGTTGTCGAGGTCGAAATCGAGGTTGTCCTTCGCTCCGCCCTCAATGAAATTATCATTGATGTAGTCTTCGTCGACATTGCTCTCCGCGAAGGCTCCCATGTTTTTATCTTCTTCTCTCTCATCATTGAGAAGATTCTGGAAATCATCCGCTTGTCCGATGGAGAGGATCAGATTGTAGACGGTGGGATCGATCGTAGGCGACATGGCGACATTCATGCCGAACTCATTGCCGCCGAGCACGCCGGTCAGACCCTTCAGAGCAAACGCCAGAAGGTCGCCGCCCGGAAGGAGATCGCCGATTCCGAAATCGCCGAGATTCTCCGAGAGGTTATCCGTTTCTTCTTTCAGTTCAGCGCGTCCGGATTTACTGTGCGGAAGAAGCGGAACGCCGATTCCGTTATACAGATAATAATCGAACGGGAACTTGCGGATTTGACGTTCCCCGTCAAACAGGTACACATGGGTCTTGGTCGACGAGCGCTTCGGCAGCCAGGTATCATCCGTACTGTTGCCGGTCGCAGCGTCGACTGCCAGACTTTCCGCGTCCAGCGTCAGAGTGGTTACCAGATAAGGAATACGGGAGAACGGATAGATCCGGACTTCCGACGTCTGATAATCCTCAGTGTAGCCTTCGCCGAGGATCTCGGGTCCGTCAACGGGTTCCCATACGCCGTATTCATTATACTTGTGTAAGGTTTCCTTGCCCTTAGTCACGCTGTACATCATTTTCAGCTCGTCCGGCTCGTAATAAAGCTGAGACAGCTGATTGGTGGACAGAACGCCCTCATCGTAATCGTTCTGACGGGTGATGAGATCCTCATAGCCCCAGAGAACGGTTTCCGTAATGATGTCTGCCTTGGTATACTGTGCGTTCGGACCGACATGGAGAGCTTCCGTGCCGTCCGTATCGAAGGAATTGGCAACCTTGCCGTTCTGATCGTAGTAAGCGATCGTCGTCTTGTTGTAGTACGGCACGTTGACCATGGAGACTTCGTTCTTCTTCATCATCAGCACAGACACAGAAGACGATTCATAGGGATTGATGCGAACAAGCTCGGGACGATAGGAATTATCGCCATCCTCAATATGAAGCTCGAAGTCGTATTCGATGCTCTTCGTAGCGTCAAAGGACAGACTGGTGCCGCCGGTAAGCTGACCGGGGTTGAAGCAGATCCACAGATTACCGTTGGAGTCCGTCGTGAAGGTGCGTCCTTCCAGACCGTTGGAATATGCTTCATATCCCAGATACTGGTCGCCGTTTGCGATCTCCGCAGGAGTATACAGGTCTGCCTTGACCGCATAATCGCCGCCGTAGTAAGCGCCGCCGTAGACGAGAACGTCCTTGTTTGCCAGCGGTTCGCCCTTCCAGTTATTCAGATGGATCTGAACTCTGCTCGGTGCGGACAGCGAAATAACATTCAGCGGGTAACGGCCGCCGTTGATGTTGGATCTTTCACCGGAGGAGAGGAGCTTCTCATGGGTCACGCCCAGATACACATCGTTCCTGTAAGTGGAGTGATAGTAGATCGGCTCGGAATCGTCGATCTCATATTCTTCATAGAGAGCGAGCTGACCCTTGTCATCCGAGTAAACATTAACGGTATCGCCGTGTTTGTTGGTATAGGTTACTTTCGTTTTGGCTTTCGGTATGAACTGGAACAGGTAGAGAGAGTTCTCAACATTATCCACGTCCACGTGTACCGAGGAGGTCGCGCCGGTCCTTGCGTGAGTTACCGTGATGTCAGCCGAACCGTCGTTATGTCCGACCAGCTTGAAGCTGCCGTTCGGCACGAAGCTGGACAGTTCGCCGGATTCGACGTCCACGTACTGGTTTGCCAGGAGATAGTACAGGTCTGCGGCGTTTACAGGGTATTCTTCACCGTCTGTTATGACCGTGCCGTCCTCGACGTTCCAGTACATCTGGTCAGAGATCATGCTCCAGGTATAGCTGCCCATATCGATCCCGACCTTCGCGGTCAGATTGACCTTATCCTGGAAAGCGCTGAGGGATTCGCCGAAGTTGACGCTCTTATCATCGGATTTCAGAAGGCTTTCCAGCCATGCGCGGTTATTGAGCGAAACATTGTCGCCGTTAATAACCGTATGGTCGTTGTCTTCGACTAAGATATCGAGTGCATCTTCGTTGAATACATAGACGAAGGTGGACGCAACGGACCAGCCTTCGGCTTCGGGATCGTTGCTGACATATACGCTGATCGTGTAGATCTCGTTCAGCTGATCGTCTGCGAATACGGTCGCGGGAAGCGTGCAGTAGGTCACAAAGCTCTCAGAGCCGGAACCGGACTGCGTGTCCACATAGCTTCCGTCGCTGTTCGAGATCGTGTACTTCCACTGACCGTTCTGAGCCGCCGTTGCGAGATTGCTCTGCGTCCAGCGGATCGTCACAGTCTCGGAGCTGGTCACATAGTTGCTGCCAGTCGAAATTCCGGAAATGGCAGCCACGGCCGGAAGGGGCTTTACCTTGATCGGCGTGGAGGAGGTAAACGTGGCGACCTCGCCGTTCAGCGTGTAGCCTTCTGCCAGACCGAGTACCGAGGTACCGCCGACAAAGTCAGCCGTCACCCTGGCAATGTAGCTGTTTCCGCCGGTAGGAGAAACGATGCTCAGCTTGTTCTCCGGGATCGTAAATCCGCCGAAGGGGTTTGCTTCGCTTCCCGTCGCCTGATCGGTGTAAAGGGCGGAGCCGGTGGGGACCCACTCATTGGACGTGCTGTCGAATGCTGCGGCGTAAAGCTCGAGCGTGTAAACCGTCGACGTCTGAGCCGCCAGCTTCTTGTTCAGGCTCGTCAGGTTCGAGCTGACCGGGATCATCGCCGACGCATTCTTGCGGGTGATGACCGGCTTGCTCGTCTGCGGGATGTACATATACGGGTCGGGGCTCTCCGAAACGTTGATGACTGCGCTCGTTACCGTTACCCAGTCAGAGGGATCCTCTGAACCGTTGGTAGCGGTCAGCTTCATCACAACTGCGCCTTCGGAAATTAAGAAGCCGTTGATCCTGCACAGCTTGATCGTGTTTCCGTCGGAAGCGGTGACCGTTTCCTCCGTGAAGGTCACGAGACTGTCGGATTCGACTCCTTCCGGCGTTTCTGCCGACCAGAAGAAGTTTTTCGCGCTGCGGTAAGCATATTCGATACCGTCTTCGTTGAGAGCAGCAGGCAGGTACGCAAGCGTGAGGCGGGGATGCTTCTTCGCTTCTACCGCTTTTTCGTACTTGTTCGGATACAGCTTGCCGATATCGAGCTGGCTGCCCGTCAGTCCTTCTACGCTGTCCACACCAAGGTAATATGCCCAGGCGTTCGTGTTCTCGCAGGAGAACTCTGCTTCACCGGTGTAATTGTAGTAAAGGGGGAACTGAGAAACGTCGTCAAACGTTGCCTTCGGAGTGATCACATAAGGGATCACGAACCTCGGATCCTGCATGGCAAAATCCGGAAGCACTGCGTCCGCGTCTGCGAAGTAGTCCGTGAAATCGTCTGCGTCACGCTTCTCAAGCGCGTGGATATGTACTGCGCTGAGCGGGATGTTGTCCGGCAGCGGCAGATAGAAGTAAGTGATCAGATCATTTACGATCACGCCGTTGTCGTATCCGGTCTCGGTATTTACATAGATCGGGATCTTCGTATCGTCCGTGCCGATGGTGGCATAGGCATACTTCAGATAACGCTGCGTAAAATCCGACGTGTCTCCGAGTTCGCTGAACGAATCGGGAGTCCCCGGAATCGGCTTGACCTGAGTAATGTAGTCAAGATAGGGGTTGTGCGAAAGGGATTCATACGCCTTGCGGAGCGGGATCTTCATGAAAAGATTTCCGCTTTCGTCTTCATAGGTAGAGGTGTTTTCGACTTCAAACGCATTCATGCGTTCGCTGTAATCGAATCTGACCGCAAATATGCAGGGGAAGTTTCCTACACCTTCGGAGTAAATGCCATAGCCGGGGCTGTCGGCAGTCGTCGATGCATTCACTCCCGTGATTTTGTAGGGATTGACGCCCACCGGCTGCGGTTCCTGCACATAACCCATGTAGTTGATGCCATGGTTCTTATCGAACCCGGCGAGCTTCCAGCCGTTCTCAGCCACATTCTTGGCGTAATCGGCAAGCGGGATCTCGATCAGCATACCGACTCTGGTGGTGTTGTCGGCGCCGGTCTGGTACGTATAGTTCGTAGCCGCAGTGCGTCCCATCGTACCGCTGTTCTCTACATAGTCCACCCAGTTCCAGCTTGTCGGATCGGAGACGACCCATTTGCTGTCGCTTAGGACCTCACGCTCGATCAGGACCGGGAGCGTGCCGTTTTTGGAGAGCGCCGTCAGTTCATTGGGGTCATGACCCGCTTCCGTATCGGTCCCGGCATAGTAAGCATGGAGTTTTCCATAGTAGGAAGGATAGGTGACTTCCTTCTCACCCTGAATGACCGCCGCATCCGCGCCTACGCTGTATCTTACGGGACTTGCTTGGTATAGGGAGGTAGTCCATTTGGAACCCGTATAGTTTTCCTTATATCCGATCAGGCTGACCGTCTTTTTACCGTTCAGATAGCATCCGCTGACCGGCGTCACAGTGACCTTGATCAGGTGGAGCGGACCGCTTGTGACAGCGACCGAATCGGTAAAAACATCTGCCGTTCCGAGGACCAGATCCTGATCGTACAGGCTGATTCCATCCGTATAGTCGAAGACCGACACATGGAACGTGCAGTTTTCCATACCGGAAACCTCGCGGCTTACGGTAAACGACACAAGACCCGGCTCGGAAGCCGCGTCCAGCTCAAGGCTCACCAGACCGTCCGGATTGTTGACCTTGAAATCGTCGACATATGCGGACAGATCGAGATAAAGATACCCGTCGGAGTCCTTATGGATCAGATCAGGCATCAGCGTATACAGCTCGGAACCGGTAAAGCCGAGCATTTCCGTGATCTCAGATGAGGTTTTCGACATATTTACGGAATAGTAAACAACGTCGCCCAGTTCCTCTTCGAGAGAGATCACAGGTACGCAGACGTATTCACGCCACGAGCCGCCATACGAGCTTCCGTTCTGATTCATCCAGAGACTGCTGTAATTAAAGTCGGTAGGTCCTGCGCCGACCTTGGCATAGGCAAGTCTCTGTCTGTCGGCAGGAACGGTCGACGACTCATACGGAATAAACACGTCGCCGTTCAGGATTAATCCGTACCCATACTCATCAGAAGCTCCCCACGGCTGGATCATTCCATCCTCTATTTCGATTCCCTCCTGCAGGACGGATCCATCCGGCATGACGGATCCTGCCGGCAGGTAGGAACCGGATTCAAGGTATGTTCCGCTGCCCAGAGTCGTTGCACACTTCAGGGTTATATCCCGTGATATTGTCGTGTCTTCATCCAGAACCATATCATTAACATACCCTGTATGCCTGATCGATATTTTTGTTCCCTTAGGCAGGGTCGTTCCCGGAGCCAGGACCGATCCGCTCGCCAGGATGATATCTTCCGGCGGAACAACCCGCTCCGTGAGAACGACGATACGGGGATCGTCGAAGGCCATGGTCTCATACTGACCCGTGGCTTCTCTGGGTACAAGCTCATGACCGGGGATATAGTACGTCATGTACCGCCAGCCGTATCTTTCGACGTCCGCCTCGGAATAACCCCAGCGGAACGGCATATAGGCGTCGGTGGTGCTGTCCCCGGTGCCATATGTATAGCCGTAATCCGAGTACGAACCGCCCTTCTTTGCCAGATCGACGTCCACCCGGTACATATCACGGTAGGGGTGAACCTCGTTCAGGTACAGACGGACGCTTTCCTTGTTCGAGCCGCCCGCGCCCAGATAACGGAGCAGGCTCGCGGTCATTTCGATATGCTCCTCATCGAGCAGCGAAATACCCGCTTCCTCAGCCTCTGCGATAGCGTCCATCATATCGCTGACCGCGAAGGCGCTGTTCACCTGCTGCCAGGTGGCTTCCACGCCGTCGATGGTCACATACTCTTCCTGTTCTGTAACAGCATGAGCTTGCGCGATCGTCCGCAGCTCGCTCTCTGTCATCAGAACGCCGTCAACATTGTAAATTTTTTCTGCATAGTCTTCCGGAATGGGAATTTCCATCAGTTCCGGAGAGACTTCTTCTGCCAGCACAGTCACGGGAAGACCTGTTACTACCAGAATCACTGCCAGAAAAATTGACAACAGTCTTTTTTTCATAAACCAGTCTCCTTTTTCAAAATTCAGTCTCGGTGCCGTATTTTCCCTTCGTGAGAGGTGCGGCGTTCTCTCCTTTCAGGAAAGCAGTACTCTAACGATTATAATTATACACATAAAAATGGAAAATGTCAAGGACTATCAACAATTTTATCAGGTAATGTATGAAATTACGTGCCGGAGGTCCCGGCGCGGGAGCTGTCAGACCCGTTTGGCTGTTTTGCGCGTCTGTCGGCAGATTCCGCGCTTCGGACAGCCGCCCGCGCAGCCGCATCATCGAAACCGCGCGGAAATATCAAAACTTTCAGGAGACCTGTTGCAGAATCGGAAGATCTGTGGTATAATCAGATACAGACTTTGGGGAACGCGGACGCCCGGCGATAAAATCAATTTCACGAAAGGAAGGACAAAAAATTGAGTACATTTACGATTTCAGAGCGTGAGATCTACGTCGATCACGAGAAAAACAGGCGCTCCGGTCACATGGGGCACGCGCTTGTGGACTGCGGGAACGGAAGGATCCTCGATTTCAATTCCAACGTCGATTACGATCGCTGCGAGGGACACAGCGGCTACGGCTGGATGGAATACCGCATCAGTGAGGATTACGGAAAAACGTTCGGGAAGGCTGAAATTCTTCCCTATTCCATGAAAATGTATGAGGCGGGCGTTCACACCGCGCTCTGTGAAAAGGCGGTCAAAGCGCCGGACGGGCGCATCCTCCTCTTTTTCCAGATCACGGACGCGAAGGAAGAGATCGCCTGCGAACCGTGGTCCGCGCCGACAATGGCGGTCAGCACGGATAACGGCAATACCTTTTCCGACGGCTTCGATATCGGCGCGGACGCCGGCAGGATCTACGACGCGGTATGCGACGATGAATTCGTGTACTTCATGATGGAATCGAACGAACACTTCCTCGGCGCCCGTCCCGAACACGTTTATAAAGTGTACCGTGCGGGAAAAGACCTCGTTTTCCGTTCCGCCGTGCTTCCGATCAGCGCTTTCGGCAAGGGGTACGGCGCGCTGGCGTTTGCCGAGGACGGCGCGCTTTATGCCTACGCATACGATTCCAACGACGAGTATCATCTCGGCTATTCCATTTCTTACGATAAGGGACAGACATGGAGCGAGGAGAGAAAATCGTATGTCGCAAAGAAAATCCGCAATCCGCAGATCCAGCGTGTGGGCAGCGACTGGTTCCTCATCGGCAGAAACGGCGGAGAGGGAGACGGGCTCGTCCTGTATCACGGAAACGACGGCATCCACTGGGACGAAGGGATCATGGTGGATGTACGTCCGGTTCCCGGATGCGCCTATTACAGCAATATGCTCCCGATCTATGAGCCGGGAAAAGCGCCGGGGATCCTGATGCAGTATTCGCACGTTTATAACAGAAACCGCGTCAATATCGCCCACAGGTTCATTCGGCTTCAATAAACCCGGTCCGTTCTGCCCCGACAGAACGTTTCCTCCATAAAACCGCATGGCTTCTTTGTCATGCGTCAGAAAACCGCGGCTCACGTACAGGAGCCGCGGTTTTCTGACCGCCCGTTTTCCGTGTTAAGGCTTCCGGGCATATAATATTTGATTTCTGAACTTATAATATTTATTTTCAGTATTGCTTCTTTACGGACGGACCTGTCCGTTTATTGCCGACAGGCGCAGTCCGGCATCCCCGTCTGTAAAGCTCCTTGCTTTCCATGCCTTGAATAACGGATTATGGCGGGAAACACGGCTGTCGATGGAAATAAAAACATTTTTGCCGTCCGGGGTCTGACGGAATTTCATATAGTCCCCGAGCCGGCTTTCCATCCGGCGGCGCTCGTCATCATAGGACCGGGTGCTTTTCGCTGGGAATTCGCCGCGGCTCTTAAAGCCGTAAACATAGAACTCACGCATATAGTCACGAATCTTATCGAAATTCTCGATCGGCTCGCTGTATGCCATGTTTTCACTTCCCTCCTTATTCTGAAATCACCCGTTCCCCGGGTGCCCGGCTGACGCTGCTGTCCGAAGCGTGAGATCATCGTGCCGATGACCGCGCAGACGTTCTCCCGGTTTTCCCATGAAAGCCTTTCGGTCTTTTCGTACTATGCCTAATGATTGCCGGCATGGGAGAAGATGATCCCGAAAACATATACCCCGGTCTCGGCTGTTACAAAGTAAAAGGCGTGTTCCTGCCCTTCCCCTCTGCACGCTGCCGGAAGCTCGAATTTTCCGTCCGCGTTCCGACTCAGCTCGTATGTGTTCCTTTCAATGAAAGTGGAATCGGCTCCGATCTTCCGGTAATGATCCTCCCCGACCGTCAGAGTGTCCGTATCAGAGTCCGCTGTGAAAATGAGCGTTCCCTGACCGTTGATCGTACCGGAGGGCAGACTGTCATAATCCCAGTCGAAGCCGTCCGGATAATAAGCCGGTTCGATAAAAGCGTCGCAGTTTTCGCTGACCGCGTGACAGGTGATGAAATCCGTGCGCTCCAGACGAAACAGCCAGCGGATGAGAGAGCCGTCTTCCGCCGCGGAACGCTTTTCTCCCACATCGTAACCGCAGGTAAGATACACTTCGCCCGAATGCGTGAGAATGAGGTAATAAAACACGCCGTTTTCATCGTCCTTCACGTCGAAGCGCCATGCCTGCTTCGCGTCCGTCCTGATTTTTTCCGGTCCAGAGGAGGGTGCCGGCCATCCCGAAACGCCGTCGACCGTTTTGAAGTAATCGTCAAAAATCAGAGAAGACAGCTTCACTTCATCAAAACCGCCCTCGATCTGCCGCCAGTATCCGGAACCCTGCGGCAGCAGCGTGTCAAACATCGCATAATCGTTCGTGAACAGATATCCCGGCGCCGTTTCCGCAGTGAAGGCGAAATTGAACTGAGGCGCATCGTAGACCACCGCCGAAACACGGTAGCTGTGACCGAAAGGCTCCGACGCATTCAGCCCCTCCTCCGCTCCCATAAACGTACAGCCGACAGCAAAAACGGACGCCAGTATGACGGAAACGAGCGGCAAGACCGTGGTTTTCGGCTTTTTTGCGATCATGGCAATGCGCTCCCGTATGCTGTTTCCGCTTCCGGTCATAGTTGCTGCGGTCAGCATCAGAGCCGGGCGCTTCCGGCAGGTCATTTCTATCAGAGTGCGTCCGTACTCGGCGCGTTCGTTTTCTCCGATTTTCCGGATGACCGCCTCGTCGCAGGCAAGCTCCGCGTCGTTTTGCGACAGCACGACGGCTCGCCAGACCAGCGGATTATACCAGTGCAGTGCAAGACAAACGCCGCGAAAGAGTGACCAGAAGTGATCACCGTGATGAAAATGCGTCAGCTCATGCTGGATGCAGTGACGGAGGACAGTATCGTCAGCCGCCGCTTCCGGCGTGAGATAGACCGCAGGCCGGAACAGCCCGAACAGGCAGGGGGCTTCCATGTCCGGAGAGATATACACCGGCAAAACGCCGCGCTTTCCTTCCATGCGCCGTCTCGATCTTTTCAGCATTACGGCAAACCGGATATCTGCGCAAAGCAATACCAGCCCGACAGCGGCAATGCCCGCACCCCAGACGATCATGACGATATCACGGACTCGCAGAGTACCGTTCATGCGCGCCATGATCTCGTAATCTATGGTTTCGGAAAATTCCGCGGCAGGAATTTCGGACAGATCGACGCCCTTTTCCGCGTATTCGTTCGACACTTCATCGTATGCGGCCCGATAGGACCTGCCGGGAAGCTCCGTATCCGACAGCGCGGACACGATCTGACCGACCCTTGTTCCCGCCGCTTTCCGCGTCAGGTTCCCGACGCTGACAGCCGATGAACCAAAGCTCACCGGGATGATAAGGCGAAGAAGCACGATCGCCCACAGCGCATATTGCAGACGCAGACTGATCTTCCCTTTCAGAAGGAAGCGCAGAGCGATCACGATCACGATCAGAACGGAGGAAGAGATGATCCATTCAGTCATTCCCCTTTCGCCTCCATTTCTTTCAGGATCGCATACAGCTCGTCGATCTCCTTCTGAGAGAGCGCCTGTCTGCGCGTCATGGAAGTCACCATCAGACTCAGACTGCCCTTATATACTCTTTCAAGGAAATCCTCTGTTTCCTGCAAAGCGGCGTCCTCCCGGCAGATGAGCGGAGAGAAGGCTTTCTTCCCGTTATCGGGATCTCCGGCTACCGCTCCCTTTGCTTCCAGACGGCTCAGGAGCGTCAGCGTTGTACTGCGGTTCCATTTGCAGCGCGCCTGCATCCGTTCCGTTATTTCGCGTCCGGTGAGGGGAGATTGTTCCCAAAGGCATTCCATGACCCGCCACTCTGCCGAAGTAAGGTTGATGCTCTGTTCGTTCATATGAATCCCGCCTTTCTGTCTACGGTTGTAATCATATTATAGCATATTGTGTTTACATCTGTCAACAGGTTTCGGAGAACTCATAAATTGTTTACAAACAGGAAATTTTCTGCGCAAGCCTGTTTTCCATGGAATACGCTCCTCCTTTACGTTTCGGTACTTCCACTATACCAAGCAGGAGAAGCAAAAGGAATCGTGCACACAGGCATTTACGCAATATAAGTACAGACTGAGAAATAAAGTGACAAACAAGTACAAACTGCGTCAGGATATGAAAAAAGCAGGCATACCGGAGGTCGTAAACCCTTGATATGCCTGCTATTTTACCATGATCATGACACCGGGAAGCGCCCCGTCAGCCGGTTAAGGACGGATAATGGACGGTCGAAGTACCGGAAAGCATGATCGCCGGGAAATACGGTAAAGTACCGTTCCGACAACGAGCGGGCGGCTGAATGCTCCGGTATCAGCTGTCGCAGCTGTATTCCTGATTTGCGCGGCTCTGCCTTAACTGATGAGAATCGGCGGATCGAGCGGAGCTGACGCACAAAGTTTTGCGAAAACAGTTGCAGCCATGCGGGAACTGTGGTATAATGATCATACTGTCAGAGAAAAACATCATAACGGGAAAGGAATACCGAATGACCGATTATATTATGCCGGATCCCAATACGGCGAGCGATTCCGGGGCGATACAGGAAGCGATAAGAAAAGCAAAGGAGAGCGGCATAGACTGCGTCGTGATCCCGAAAAAGAAGACAGGCGGCGGATATGCCTGCTGGGAGATCGACAGAACGATCCTTCTGCCGTCGGACATCACCATCGTGCTTTCAGGCTGTCATCTGCGCCTGTGCGACGGCGTTTACGAGAATATTTTCCGAAGTGAAAATATGTATCACGAGGAGACCTACACCATCGAGCAGGAACAGAAGAACATAAAGATCATCGGCATAGGTACTGCCGTTCTCGACGGAGGCCATGCGAACGGTCTTACCGAGGCGACCTCCCGCAAAAACGGTCTTCCTCACGTGCGGAACAACAACCTTATTCTTCTCCACAACGTGAACGGCTACGTCATCGAGAACATCCGATGCGTCAATATGCGCTGGTGGGCGATCAATCAGCTGTACTGCCGGAACGGAAGGCTCAGTCATATCGACTTCTTCAACGGCGAATGCCGTCCGAATCAGGACGGGATCAACGTGCGGATCGGCTGTCATTCGATCCTGATCGAGGATATCACCGGAAGGACAGGAGACGACTCGGTCGCTCTCAGCGCCTTCTGTAAGAGCAGCGAGCGGGATTTTGCGGTCGCGGGGAAGGACGCGGACATCCATGATGTGACGATCCGGAACGTCCATACCGAAACAAGACAGACCGTCGCGGCGCTCCGGTGCTGTGACGGAGCAAAAATCTATCGTATCAATATTGAAAACATATCCGATGCGGGAAAGGACTATATGCCCTACGGCGTTCTCCGGATCGGCGAAAACAACTACTACCGGGAAAGACCGAATATCCTCGGAGAGGTCAGAGAGATCACGGCAAGAGGCATATACTCCTCGGGCGCGGCGGCGGTCTTTCTCGGCTCGTCGCTCAAGGATTCGCATCTTTCGGATATCCATGCCTCGGGAAGGACGCTCCACGCCGTTTCGACCTACACGCCGGAAATGGTGTTTCCCGAAAACGGATGCCATATCATGGGCGGCGTCGATATGGAGAACGTGCTCATTGAAAACGTCTTTTACAGCGGCACGGCGGACGGCGATCGGCTGGACGATTCCGGCTCCTTCGCGAACCGGTACACCTTCCCGGATAAAGCCTTTTCCGGATGCGCCCTCGATTTCCGCTGTATGCGGGAAGGAGACAGACTGCAAAATGTCGTCTTTCGGAATATCCATGCTCCGTCCGAAGATAAGATCGGAGTCTTCGCAGACGGCATCGTGCCGGTCATTGAGCGCTGAATATCGCAGCCGTCTTTCAGGGTCCCGTCAGGGATGGCGGCCGCTGAATGATCCCGCAATTCCCCTCCTTACCCTTGCCGCGCAAAAGCACATCGCCGCCGGACCGGAAAAACTCCTGCCGCTGTGCGGAGGTTGAAATACTGACTTGGAGGTATATCATTATGTCCAATACCATAGCGGTCATCTGGGACTGTGACAAAACTCTCATAGACGGATATATGCAGGACCCGATCTTTGAATTCTACAAAGTCAACAGCGCAGATTTTTGGAAAACCAATGGAGAAGAAATCAAAAGAAGCCGTGAAAAGGGCATCAGAGTGAATGACGATACTTTTTACTTAAACTTATTCATCCGGGCTGCGCACGATGGAAGATTTGAAGGACTCGGCAATGCAAAGCTCCGTGAATTCGGCGCCAAGCAAAAATTCTATCCCGGTATTCCGGGAATATTCCAGCAGACAAAAGACATGATCAGGCAAAACAAATCCTACAGCGATTACGGCATACAGGTTGAACACTACATAGTCAGCACAGGTTTTGCCGAGGTTATTCGCGGGTCGGTCCTGATGGATCATGTCGAGGATATATGGGGCTGCGAACTGCTGGAAGATGATAACGGTCTGATCAATGAAATCGTTTATACGATTGATAACACTACCAAAACACGGGCGATTTTTGAAATAAACAAAGGAAGGGACGTTCCCGTTAATTCAAAGATACCGGAAGATCTACGCCGCGTCAGATTTGAAAACATGATCTATATTGCGGATGGTCCCAGTGATATTCCTGCATTCTCTGTTGTGAAAAAAGGGCATGGCGCCACCTTTGCGATCTATCCCAAGGGCGATATAAAGGCCATGCGGCAAGTTGAGCAGATGAGGGGAGACGGGCGCGTTGATATGTATGCAGAGGCAGACTATTCGGAAGGTACTACGGCGTATTTGTGGATCACTGAAAAAATCAGGCAGATGGCGGATAGAATAAGAAAAGAGGAACATGAAAAAATCATTTCCGCCGCTTCATCTGTTCCGCATCATCTTACATAAAAATCCCATTAGTTATTCGGGTTATAAAAGTCCTGATCTGAAAATCCCCCCTGCGGTCCCTCATGCACGGACTTTCAGACCCACGTTGTCACAGGATCCGTTTTTATGCCGGCTTTTCCGACATGAAGACATCTCCGAGAAAACGCTGAGCAGGGCTGATCCCGGCAAAAAACGCCATATATTCCGGCATTTTTTGCCGAGATCCCGATATGATCCGCATATCCTTCCGGCAAACAAAGCAAGCTCCCGCACCGATCGGGAGAGAGCCGTCAAAACAGGTTTTGCCGACTGACAATATCGTAGTTTTGTCAGTCGGCGATAAACGTGATCACCGATTGTTAATCGCAATTTACAGTCAACTGAAACAAAACTGAAACGGAGGACAGAATATGCAGTACAGACGTCTTGGCAGAACAGAACTGATGGTTTCCGAGGTGGGTCTCGGCGGCGAATGGCTGGAACGCCATAACGCGGAGGAGGTCAAAGCCGTGATCGACCGCTGTGAGGAACACGGCGTCAACATTCTCGACTGCTGGATGAGCAATCCCGAGGTGCGCTCCAACATCGGCGCGGCGATCCGCGGAAAGCGCGAACGCTGGTATATTCAGGGGCATTTCGGATCCATCTGGAGAAACGGACAGTATGAAAAAAGCCGCGACATGGCGTTCGTCAGACCCGCGTTTGAAGACCTTCTCGCACGTCTCGGCACCGACTACATCGATCTCGGCATGATCTATTTCGTCGACAGCCGCGAAGACTGGGAGCTCATCCGCAAAAACGGCTATCTTGATTATGTTCTGGAACAGAAAGCGAAGGGCGTCGTCCGTCACATCGGCATGAGCACCCACAACCCGCAGATCGCAAAGCTCGGCGTGGAATCCGGTATCGCGGAAATGCTTCTGTTCTCGGTCAATCCCGCGTTCGATCTTCTGTCCCCCAGTGAAAACATCATCGACCGGATGCTCGCCGAACGTTTCACAGCGGACGGAAACAGCATCGATCCGGAGCGAGCGGAGCTGTATCATCTGTGCGAACAGAACGACGTCGGCATCACCGTCATGAAAGGGTATGCGGGCGGCAGACTTTTCGACGCATCCCGTTCCCCCTTCGGCGTTTCGCTGACGCCCGTACAGTGCATCCACTACGCGCTCACCCGTCCTGCGGTCTGCTCGGTGCTCACGGGCTGTGAAACGCCGGAACAGGTGGACGAGGCGTGCGCCTATGAGACCGCTTCCGATGAGGAAAAGGACTATGCGACCGTGCTGGCGAATGCGCCTCTGCACGCCTATTCCGGACAGTGCACCTACTGCGGGCACTGCAAGCCCTGTCCCGTCGACATTGATATCGCGCTTGTCAACAAGTATTATGACCTTGCCGTCATGCAGCCGGAGGTCCCCGCGTCGGTAAAGGATCATTACCTCTCCCAGAAGCACCCTGCGGGCGACTGCATCGGCTGCCGCAGCTGCGAAACGCGCTGTCCGTTCGGTGTGAAGATCGCAGAGCGGATGAAAAAAGCAGCGGAGCTGTTCGGAAAATAATCTTCTCTCAAAACCGGCTGACACATGGATCAATATGGATCTGTTGTTTATTTCTGTTAAAACAGAAACTGCCGGATGAACCGCGCACGTGAACAAAGAAAAAACGCCAGCCGGGAACGGCTGACGTGTACAGCTGATCGAAACACTCAGGCGGAAGCGGACGTTGGAGACGCGAGGTCAGATATTCCTCCTCATTCAGCCCGTTCGCACCGGCTTCCTGCCCTGTCACCCGTATCCTCACATCATTACATCATAAAACAGACGGACTGTGCAGCCCGTCTGTTTTTATTGTTTTAATCCCAGTTTTTCAAGCAGAACCGCCGTGCTGTCCTTCTTTTCGCCGGTCGTCCGCAGAACCGTGCGGAGCTTTTTCAGCCCGCCGCGGAGAATCAGTCGTCCCCATCGCCGCACTTCCATCACCGGCGTTAAGATCGGGTGACGTTCCAGCACCGGATACAGCTGTTTCAAGGAATCATACGGCAGAATGATCTTCGACAGCAGAAAGCCAAGCTTTCCGCCCTTTGACTGCGCCTTCACCGCCGCAAAATTGGAGAAGCTGCCGTAGGTCCCGCCGCCGAGCAGATAGGCTTCGTACAGCCGTGCGTCGTCGTCCGGCGTTTTCCGCTCCATCCAGACTTCCGCGAGCTTCTTCGACTGCCGGTAAAAATCCGCCAGCCCGCCGTTCCCGATGAGGGTCTCGGCTTCCTTTCCGCCGTATTCCCCGCTCCGCTCCATCAGCCAGAGATCGAGGAACGGACGGACGCCGCAGCCGCCGCTTTCCATGTGCTTCGTCATGTGATACAGATGGTAGAACAAGACCATCGGACCGGTCATTCGGAGATGTCCCCCGTCCTCTGACGGCTCCGTATATTCCCACACCCGTTCCAGGACCTTCGGCGAATCGTTCTCCCATCCGCTTTCCGCCAGATCGAAATGCAGCTCGATATGCGCTCCGCACGGCGCGTGAAACGACACATCGTGCGAGCGCAGCTTCCGTTCGGCGTATTGAAGCTCTCTTTCAAGTAAGTCCGCCGCACGTCCGGCGTCTTCCTCATGGATCAAAAGATCAATGTCCGCGCTCGTGCGCAGCCATGCTTCGGGGTAAAGGTTCCGGATGACCGCGCCCTTTAACGGGAGATACGGGATCTTTTCCCGGTCGAACAGACCGCTCACCTTTTCAAACTCGTTCTGATTGAGCACATACCGGTACAGCGCTTCGTCCTGCTTGTGCCGGAACTTCTCCGCCGCCTTCCCGGTCAGCGTCACGCCGCTTTTTTCCAGCGCGTGTCCGACGAGATGCGCAAGATCGAACCGGTTCGCAAAGCCGTACAGCGCTTCTGCGTCCTCTTCTCCGAGCTTTTCCGGCAGCTCGCCCGCCGCGGCGGGAGCCAGCTCCCCCCGCAGCGCCGCGAACATCAGCCCGCGCGTCTGCTCCACCGTCATACGCGGTAGAATTCCTTATACCACGCGGCGAACCGTCTCAGTCCTTCGCGTAAGGTCGTGTTCGGTCTGAATCCGAAGTCGGCTTCGAGCGCGGACGTGTCCGCATAGGTCACCGGCACGTCGCCCGGCTGCATCGGCACGAGCTTCTTGTGCGCTTCAAAATCATAGTCCGCCGGAAGCACCTTCGCGCGGACCAGCTCCTCCGACAGGATCTGCACGAAGTCGAGCAGATTCTCCGGACTGCTGTTGCCGATGTTGTAGACCCGGTAGGGCGGCAGCGGAAGTCCGTCTTCCCCGTTCTTCTTCTCCGGCGCGCACTGCATGACGCGCTTCACGCCCTCGACGATATCGTCCACATAGGTGAAATCGCGCTTACAGTTGCCGTAGTTGAAGATCTGGATCGTCTCGCCCTTTAAGAGCTTGTTCGTGAAGCCGAAGTACGCCATGTCGGGACGGCCCGCCGGTCCGTAGACCGTGAAGAAGCGCAGACCGGTCGACGGGATGTTGTAGAGCTTGGAATAGGCGTGCGCAAGCAGCTCGTTGCTCTTTTTCGTCGCGGCGTACAGGCTGACCGGATTGTCCACCTTGTCGTCGGTGCTGTACGGCACCTTCTTGTTCGAGCCGTAGACCGACGAGCTGGACGCATAGACCAGATGCGCGGCCGGATGGTTCCGGCAGGCTTCGAGGATGTTGTAGAAGCCGATCAGGTTCGACTCGATGTACACATCCGGGTGGTCGATGGAATACCGCACGCCCGCCTGTGCGGCGAGGTTGACCACGACGTCGAAGCGGTAATCGTCAAACAGCTTTTCGATCAGCGCCTTGTCGGCGAGATTGCCCTTCACGAAGGTCCAGCTGCTCGCCGGATGCTCCGCCGCCAGCTTTTCGATCTGCGCAAGGCGGTAATCCTTTAAGGAAACGTCATAGTAATCGTTGCAGTTGTCAAGTCCGACGAGCTTCACTGTCTCCACCGTGCGGAGCAGCTCCATGACGAGGTTCGAGCCGATGAAGCCCGCCGCACCCGTCACAAGGATCGTTTTGTTTTTCAGTTCAACATTCTTTGCCAGCATTTCGTTCCTCTTTCATTCATGCAGCTCGACCGGCAGTCCGTCCGGATCGAACGTAAAGGTCATGCTCTCGCCCGTGAGCGAATCGGACCTCAGCGCTTCGACGCGGTACCCTGCTCCTTCGAGCTTTTCTTTCATCTCCGCCGCGCTTTCGACCTTCAGAGCAAGGTGCCGCAGACCGTAGGCTTCGGGATAGCTCGGACGTGGCGGGCAGTCCTTTTTCACGAAGACTTCGAGCGTGAAGCCGCCGCCGTTCATGAAAATGATCGTGTCCTGCCGTTCAGGGCGCTCGACCTCGTTTTTTACCGTGAAGCCGAGCGTTTCATAGAACGCCAGCGTCTTTTCCCGGTCCGAGCCGATGACCGCGATAT
>JAZRXB010000272.1:0-11464 GCA_045600005.1 Eubacteriales bacterium
TCAAAGCTGTGCGTCTGCGCGATGAGGTCGAACATCCGGCTCATCCCGTCGTCCGCCGAATAGCGGGTCTTCAGCGTGACCTCGAAGTATTCGGGGTTGACGTCCCGCCAGAACGTGCAGGAAAGCGCTTCCAGCACCGCCGACGCTTCGTCCTGCGCCCGCGAGCTGACCGGGATGAACGCATAGCAGTGCCGCTGCGTCGGGGAATGGTAGTTCTCCTGATCCGCGAATTTCGGCATCGGCAGAAGCCCGCACGGGAAGCTGACCTCCGGGATGATGGCGGGCGCGTCGGCGATCAGTCCGACCGTGAACAGAGCGCGTCCCTCAAGGAACTGCGTGCTTGCGGAATTGCCGCTGCCGGAATCTTTTCTGGACGCTTCGTTTTTCAGAACAGCCGGCGTTTCCACGTCGGGGACCTCGTGGATCAGCTTCCAGACCGTTTCCATCACGTTTGCGGTGCGTTCCGTACCGAACGTGAATTCGTATTTCCCGTCTTTTTTCGTGAAGATATCGACGCCGCAGGAAGCGACGAAGCCCGTGAGCTTGTTTTCGTCGCCGAAGGTCAGACCGTAGCGGTCCCCCGGACCGAACACGGTGTCGCCGTCGACATCCTGATAGGTGTCCTTGATCAACTCTTTCAGATGATCGACGGTCCATTTTCCGCTTTCCACGGTCTCATAGAGGTTTTCCTTAATCCCGAACGAAGCAAGCAGGTCGGTGTTGAAATAGGTCGCGTAGGAATATCGGATGTTGGCGAGCGCAAAATTTCCGGTCAGACAGTAGAGGTAATCGCCCGGCAGCAGGTCGGCAAGCGCACTGTCGTACCACGGTCTGTCCAGATCAATGTAAGGGGTCTTTGTAAGGTCGATAAAGTAGGGATTGTCCAGCATCTGCATTGAATAGCTGTCCACGTCGAAATAGAGGTCGATGGAAGGATCGTCCGCGAGGATCAGAGCGGTGATCTTCGCCTTCATCGCGCTCATTTCCTTGTAGACGTACTGCTCGCTGGTGTAGGCGAGCTTCGCGTTCAGGCGCTCCTCGACCGCCGCGACCGCGCGGTAAACCGCGTCGTCGAGCCGGTTTCCGGTCTCCTCCTCGTGGTACATATCGTCGATGAAGGAGTTGGCGTAGTCCGCGACGAAGAGTTCGACCGTTTTTCCGCCGAGATCGAGATCGGCGGGCAGATAATCCGCCGGCTCCGCCGACGTTTCGGCAGCCGGGTCGGACGGAACGGAAGCGGTGTCGTCCGTGAGCGGGACGTTCCCGGAATCGCAGCCGGCGGTCAGAAGAAGCAGGGCAAGGACTGCGCAGAGATGCTTGGTTTTCATGAACAGAACCTCCTTGAATTTTTTGACAGATCGATCGGTCGGCGTCCTGCCGGAAAGTGTGATTTCTGCGTCCCGGCAGGCTTCGCCGGAGAAACGTTTTTTCAGTCGGCTTTGCGTGTGGATTCGCGCCGGACGATTTTGTACCGGGCGGGTTCGCGCCGGACGATTTCACGCCGGACGGGTTCGCGCCGGGCAATTTCACGCCGGACGGGTTCACGCCGGACGATTTCACGCCGGACGATTTCGTGCCGGGTAGTTTCATATCGGACGGGTTTGCGTCAGACGATTTCGCGCCGGACAGTTTCACGCCGGACGATTTCACGCCGGGCGGGTTTGCGCCGGACGATTTTGTACCGGGTAGTTTCATATCGGACGGGTTTGCGCCGGACGATTTTGTACCGGGTAGTTTCATATCGGACGGGTTTGCGCCGGACGATTTTGTACCGGGTAGTTTCACGCCGGGCATCCGCGTCCCGCGCCGCGGAGAGCCGCCGAAAGTTCATATTTCTCCCATTTTCGCTTATTTTTGCCATCCGATAGACACAGCGGTCCCGCAGAACGCGCCGGTCTTCGGCGAGCTTCGCCGCCGGGAGCCGGCATTTGCCTTGTTTATTCGTTTTTCTCCGTTTTTTTCTTCCCGGAAACGCGGTTGATGAGCAGGATGCCCGCGCCGATCAGAAGCAGCGAGACGGGGTATTTCCACTGAAAAATGGGTTCTCCGAGCATCAGCGCCGACAGCGCCGCGCCGAAAACCGGGATCAGCAGCTGGAACGACGCCGTTTCCGACGCGGGAAAATAGCGCAGCGGGAGCATTGACAGCACATACGCCGCAGCGGAGATCACGGCGAGCGCGAGAAACGTCAGGACTCCTCCGACCGTCCACACCGCGAGCCGTCCGCCGCACAGAAACGCGCCCGCCGTCAGAAGCGCGCCGCCGGTCAGCTGCCCGTATCCGACAAGCAGAGCCGCCGGGATCTCGTCCGCCGTCGCCTTGGCGAGCAGATAGGACGCGGCAAAGCAGAGCGACGCGCAGAGCATCATGCCCTCTCCGCCCATCGAAAAGCTCAGAAGTCCCGCGCCTTCCCCCGGTTCCAGCGAGACGCACAGCACCCCGGCAAAGCCGAGCAGACAGCCGATCAGCTTGCGCCCGTTCAGCGTGTCGTCCCGCAGAAACAGTCCGCCCGCGATCACGGTCAGAAAGACGCCGCACTGATCGTAGACCGCGCCGACCGCGCCCGTCAGCCTTGACAGTCCGATGTAGGTGAAGGCGTACTGGAGCGCGGTGGACAGCACGCCGTAGCAGACGATCTTCGCCCGCGAACGCCCGGAAAGCGGCTCACGCGCTTTTTTATCGAAAGGCTCACGCGCTTTTCCGCCAAAAAGCGCGGGCGTATTTCCGCTGTTGACCGTGCGCGCTTTTCCGCCGCAGAAACAGAGGATGAGCAGTCCGGACGTCAGGAACCGCACGCCCGCGAGCAGGCATTTCGACGCTTCCCCGCCCCCCGTCAGCCCGAACTCCGCCATGCAGAGCTTGACCAGCGGGAACGCGCTTCCCCATAAAAACGTATAGAAGACCGCCGCCGCCGCGACATGGCTCTTTTTGCTGAAAAACGGCGTACCGGAAACGTCCCTCATCCGTCGCAGGAGCGGCGGAGCGTGTAAAAACTTCCGCGCTTTTCGTAGGCTTCGGTGTCCCACCGGACGCCCGTGCGGACGAAGCCCGCCGGGTCGGGCGGCGTCAGCTGAGCGGGGTCGAGACCGAGCGCTTCACAGAGAACGGCGTTCACCCTGCCGCCGATCAGCTTTGTCCCCGCCGCCGTGTAGTAATGCGTCTGATCGGAGTGGTATTTTTCCTGCCTGTCCGACAATAGTCCGTAGAGATCGTTGTACTCGCAGCCGTACCGGGTGATCACGTCCCGCGCGATCTCATTGTAACGCTCGATGTCGCGGTCGTACCGCATTTCAAAGCCGTCGATGAAGCCGTATTCCAGCACCGGCGTGCTGGCGGCGAAGATGAGCTTCGCGTGAGGAAAGAGGAACCTGAGCCGCTTCGTGATGCGCTCGACGTTCTCCGCGTAGGCGGAGGGAGAGGTCAGCGGCTCGTCTCCGTAGATGCGAAGCGTGTCCCACAGCCCCGCGTTCCAGTGTACCGCGTCCGCTTCGTAAAGCCGCAGCTCGTCCGTCCACATATGGAGCGAGCGCAGGACATATGACGTAAAGCGGCAGTTTTCCGCCGGATAATACACCTCGGCGAGGTTTTTCATGCTTTCCTTAACGTACCGGTCGTACCCCATGCGCACCGAGTCGCCGATCAGAAGGATCTTTTTCATTTTGCGGTTCCTTTCATGTCAGACTTTCCGCGCGCTCGATGTAGGCGTTCTGTTCGGCTCTCGAAAGATCGTTCCACAGAACGTTCCAGCCGGAGACGCGCACCTCCAGATTCCGATAGCGGTCGGGATGCTCCTGCGCGCCGCGCAGCATTTCAGGGCTGAAAATGTTGAACTGGATCGAAATGCCGTCCTCTTTCATGTAGCTCAAAACCAGCGCGCGCATGGCGGCCAGCCCTTCCTCGCCCTGTACGGCGGACGGGTGGAGCATCACGTCGAGAACGAAGGCTTCCGAGAACAGATACGGCGAGAGCGACAGCGCGGAACGGATCATCCCGGTCACGCCGCGCCGCTCCATGCCGACGACCGGCGCGACGTTTTTGGAGCATTCCTCCCCCATTTTTCTGCCGTCGGGCGTCGCTTCGGTCAGCTTTCCCTGCGAGATGAAGTGGAGCGTCGACGGAACGCCGACCTTGTAGACGCCGCCGCGCCCGTTTTTCTGACCGGTCACATAGACGGCGAACCAGCGGTAGAGCGCGTCGGCGAAAAGGTCGGCCTCCGCGTCGCCGTTTCCGTACTTGTGTTCGGCGTCTTTCGCCGCCCTGCGCAGAGGATCATAGCCCTCCCAGTTCGCGTCCAGAGCGGCTTTCAGCTCGGAAAGCGTCGTGAGCTTTCTGTCGTAGACCAGCTCCTTCACGGCGAGGAGGGAGTCCACCGTCGTGGCGAACGAGCAGAGCAGAAGCGCGGAGGTCGGATACTTGACCGCGTAAACATAAGCGTCCCGCCCGGTTTTCAGACTGTTCAGATGGGCGGCGGACAGCAGCACCGACGGGCTGATCTCCGCGGCGAACGGCTCGTAGACCCGCGCCATGCCGATCACCGAGTCGAGAATGTACTGAAACTGTTTGAGAAAAGCGGCGTAGAAGTCCTCGAAGGTGACGAACTCCGAAAGCTCGCCGGTTTTCAGCCCGATCTGCTTCCCCGTCACGCTGTCGAAGCCGTTTCGGAAGACGTAGCCGAGCGCTTTGGCGGCGTTCGGCAGAGCGGAGATCATGCAGGCCTCATTGGCGCGGATGTGCATTTCGTTGCAGCCGCTGATGTCGCAGTTCCGCGCTTCCTCCGGCGTCACGCCGTAACACGCCGTGAGCGACTTCACCATGCCGGGAACACAGCAGAAGACAAAGCTCGTATGCCCCGACCGGATGATGCGCAGCACGTGGTCGATCAGCTCGGTCGGCGTGTTCGTGTCGACCTTGACCTGAACCTTCGGATTGTAAAGCCCGAGCGTCTCGTAAACGTCGAGGATCAGGTGCGTCAGGGGCGTGATATCGGTCTTTCCGTCGAAATCGGCGCCGACCAGATAGAACGGCTGACCCCAGTAGTTGCCGATGGCGGAAAACTGCAAGAGGAAATACGCAAGAAGCGAGGCGATCTCCTCCCTCGTATAGGTCCCCTCGTCGAGATCCTTCCGGTAAAACGCATACAGACTGCGGTCAAGCCCGTTCCCGATCGAGCGCGCCTGATACTGATCGACCGATTCCGAGCACATGAAATAGAGATACATCAGCTCCATCGCGTCGAGCGTGTTCTGCGGCGCGCCTGCCGCGAGCCGTTCCAGCGACGCGGCAACGAGCGCGGGCTTTTCGCCCGGACGGGTCAGCGCAAACGCCCGGAGCCGTCCGAGCAGGCGTAAGATCGCTTCGTATTCGGTCTCCATCGCGTCAAAGAACGCGAGCTGTTCCGCGTCAAGGTCGTTCGCTTCCTCATGGCGGCGGTGATAATCCTTCACCCGCGCAAGGATGCCGGGGAAGCCGAGCGAGAGCAGATCGACCCAGTTCGGGACGACGTGATCCATGTCAAGCCAGATATCCGCCGTGCCGGACGCCATGAGATCGCGCTTTTTCGCCTCGATCTCCGGCACCCTGCCGAACGCTTCGCGCCGCCATTTCAAGAGGAACGTCTTCTCCAGCGGACGCGCCCAGTTGTAAAAGCCGACGAAATAGTCGTGCGGGTCGACGTCGATGCGCATATGATCGAGGACGAACGCGAAGCCCTTCGCCTTGGCGAGCGGATGGGGCAGATTTTTCGTTTCCTCAAACAGCTTTTCGAGCGCGGCGTTCATCTGGGTGTCGTCAAGCCCCGTCGACGGGTCGTACTCGTAGCCGTGGTAAGGAAACCGGTTGAAGGGGTTGAACGGCTGATCCTGCCGGTGATATTTGTTTTCGATATAGGCGCGGTCTGACGCGCAGATCAGTTCCATCGTGACGCTTCCTTTCTCGCAGACGGATCAAACTTTCTGACTTTAATTATAGGCATACGGCGGGAAAAGTAAATGGGGGAAAATGAGCATTTGTGTTTTTCTGTACTCTTTTTTCGGGAAAGCCTTGCGCGCCGTCTCCCGGTATGCTATAATAGCAGTGTAAATTCACACCGTTTTTCATGGGAGGTCCCCGATGAGACATACCGACTGGCTTTCCGATTTGGCTGTTTTGGAAATCAGCTTTGTCAACACCTACCGGGCAAGGCAGGAAAACTATCCGATCACGAAAAAGAAGCGTCGGCACCACGGCTTCCTTTTCACCGTCCTCGGAACGGAGGAATACATCTTCGGCGAAAAAAAGCTCCGCGCCGTTCCGAACTCCGTTCTGTACATTCCGAAAGGGGAAAGCTATACAACGACGCTGGACGGCGCGGAAAGTGTCGTGATCGTGATGGATTTCGAGCTGTACGGAGAGGGCGTGCGCCCCTTCTGCCTGCCGTTTTCGCAGGGAAGCGCGGCGGGCTCCTGCTTTTCCGACGCGGAGACCTCGTGGGAGCGCCGGGTCGGCTTCCCCGCTTTCTGCAAATCCATGTTCTACAAGATCGTCTCGCTGATGATCTTCGAGGAGGAGCGCCGCCTTGAATCGGACAAGGAGCGGATGATCTCCGAAGCGGTCGCTTATCTTCATGAAAACTATCTGCAAAGCGATTTCCGCGTGGAACAGCTCCACCGGATAGCGGGCGTCAGCCCGAAGTATTTCGGGATGCTGTTTTCAAGACAGTTCGGCATGACGCCGAAGGAATACGTCCTGTTTCTGAAGATCGAGCGCGCGAAAAAGCTGCTGTCGAGCGAAAAATACTCGGTCCGCGAGATCGCCTATCAGCTCGGATACAGCGATATCTATCATTTCAGCAAAATTTTCCGGGAAAAGACCGGGTATCCGCCGAGTATGTACCGGAACCTGTGAATGAAAATCAGTCCGCGTTTCTTCACAGCCCGTTCCACTCGGCGAAAAGTCCGCTCGCCCATGCCATTTCCCCGTCGGTCGGGACGCGCTCGGGCATATCCGGCTCCATGCCGAGCGCACGGTACTTGCTCTCCGCCAGCTTATGGTACGGCAGAACCGTCACGCGGCGGACGACCGACAGCCCTCGCAGGAAATCGCGCAGCTTTTCAAGCTCTCCGCCATTGCATTCCGGCACGCAGGGGATGCGGATCTCCACCGGACTGCCGATCTCGTTCAGATGACGCAGATTGGAGAGGATCAGCCGGTTCGACTGCCCGGTGCAGGCGATGTGGACGGCTTCGTCGAACGCTTTGAGGTCGTAGAGGAAGCAGTCCGTAAAGGGCGCGATCTCGTCGAGCGCCCTTTCGGGGACAAACCCGCAGGTGTCGATATCGACCGAAATGCCCTCCGCATGGAGCCGTCTGGCAGTCTCGGTGCAGAACTCCGCCTGCATCAGGCATTCTCCGCCCGAAAACGTGACTCCGCCGCCCGACGCTTCAAAGAATTCGCGGTCCTCCAACAGCTCCGGCATCAGCTCGTCGACCGTCACCGTCCTGCCGTAAAGCCGCAGGGCGCGCTGCGGGCAGACCCGCACGCAGGCTTTGCAGCCCCCGCAGTTTTCCCGCCTGACGCGGTGAATCTCCGCCACCTCGTGAACGTGGTTCGGACAGACGGCTTCGCATTTCCCGCAGAGCGTGCAGAGATGCTCCGTCATCGACAGCTGACAGCCTTTTTTGAGACCCTCCGGGTTGTGGCACCACCGGCATCGGAGCGGACAGCCCTTGAAAAACACGGTCGTGCGCACCCCGTCCCCGTCGTGGACGGCGAAGCGTTTGATCTCGAAAATTTCAGCCTGCATCGTCAGTTCCCCGTCACGGTCTCGGCGCGCAGGATGTACGAATCCTGCAATTTCTTCGGAATGTCGTTCCACAGGACGTTCCAGCCGGTCACGCGGATCTGTAAATTCCGGTACTGTTCGGGGTGAGCCTGCGCGTCGCGCAGCGTTTCGGGCGAGACGACGTTGAACTGCACGTCGATCCCGTGCCGGTTCTGATACACCTTCACCAGCGTATCCATCGCCGCAAGCCCTTCTTCGCCGCGCACTGCGGACGGGTGGAGCATCACGTCGGCGCAGAAAGCGGCGGGCGCGCGTTCGGGCGCGACCGACGCGGTGCAGGAGAGCAGGAGCGCGGTTGCGCCGTTCGTGTCGGAGCCGATGCAGGGAGAGGCGTTTTTCGAGGTCTCCGCGCCCTTATGACGGCCGTCCGGGGTCGCCTCGGTCTTTTCGCCCTGCCATGCGTACTCCATCGCGCCGTGATATTCCACCAGAAAGACCGAGCCGCGGATGTTTTTCTTACCCACGAGATGCGCCGCGATCCGCTCGGACACCCGGAGCGCGAGCGCGTCCGCCTTTCTGTCGCCGCTTCCCCACTTGGGACACTCGTACCGGGCGATGCGGTGCAGGTCGTCGTACCCCTCCCAGTCCGCGTCCATCGCCTTGACCAGCCCGTCAAGGGAGATGATCTTTTTGTCGAAGACGAGATATTCGACCGCCAGCAGAGCGTCGACCGCGCTGGCGAAGGCGTTCAGCTCGATGAGGGAGAAGGAGTACGGGTGCGGCGACGCATAGCCGTCCTCCATCCGGCGAAGGCTCCATTCGCGCGTCGCGGAGAGCAAGATCGCCGGATTCACATAGTCAAGATATCGTTCAAACTGTCCAGCCAGCGCGATGATCCGCTCGCACAGGTGTCCGAGCTGACTGTCAAAGGCGGTGAAGAAGGCTTCAAAATCGTCAAACGATCTGCCGCTCTCCACGCCGACCTGCCGCCCGGTCATCGGGTCGTGACCGTTTCGCATCGCAAGGCTGACGCATTTGAGGAGATTCGGGTACCCGGCTTCGATCAGAATGCCGCCCCGGACGACCGGCTCGTAGCAGCCCGAAACGAGGAAATCCCGCGCCTGTGCGTCCGAACAGCCCGCGGCGGTCTTCACGCCCTCGGACGCGCCCTTTTCGCAGACGATGGTCATGTATTTGCCCCGGCGGATGATGTCGTAGACCTGATACCGAACCTCCTTCGGCGTGCTGTCGCCGAACAGGACCTGAATCTTCGGGTTGTGGATGTCAAGGTCGTCCCAGAGCGAGAGGACGCGCCGCGAAAAATCGTTCCAGCGGGAGCTTCCCTCCGCGCTCGTTCCGCCCAGAAAGAGCGGCTGACCCCAGATGTTGCCGATGGCGTAAAATTCCATCAGGAAATAGGCGATATAGTCGTCCAGCTCCTCCTCCGACGCGCGGTTTTCGGCGAGGTCGCGGAAATAGTACGGGCTGATCACGCGGTCGAAGCCGTCGCCCAGCGAGCGCACCTGATAGCAGTCGACGCTTTCCGAGATCATGAAATAGAGATACATGAGCTGGAGCGCTTCGTAGGTGTTCGACGGCGCGCCGTTTTCCAGCGCGGTCAGGCAGGCGGCGATCTTTGCGGTCTTCTCTCCCTGCTGTGCTTTTGCGTACTCCGCGAAGCGGCGGAGCAGACGCAGGACCGCCGAAAGGGCGATCTCGATCGAATCATAGTAGGCTTTCTGCTTTGCGGTCAGCGCCGAGATCTCCTCGTTCTGACGGCGGATCGTCCGCGCACGTTTAAGCAGTCCGGGGAAGCCGAGCCCCATGATCGCGTCCCAGTCCGGGACCGCGTGTTCGTAGTCGGGCCAGATATCCGCCGTGCCGGACGTCCGGTAAAGGCCGATCTCGTCCCAGACCTCCGGCTGGAGCTTCCGCACCTCGTTCTGCCAGCGGCCGATCGTGTCCTCCCGTATGACCCTGCCCCACGAATAGAACCCGACATACCAGTCGAAATCGTTCACGTCGATGCGGGTGTGGTCGAGAACGAACGCGATGCATTCGGCTTTCGCGACCTCGTGGGGAATGTCGGCGGGGAAACCGTTCATCATCTCCCGCAGTCCCTTTTTGATCTCCTCATCGCTCAGACCGGTCGTCTCGTCGTAGTCGTAGCCGTGATAGGAAAAGCGCGCGTAGCCGTTATGCGGCTCGTCGGGATTGTAATATTTCCGACAGATGTGTTCTCTGTCGCACTCCTTCATGCGGTAATGGGAAGCGTCAGTCCTCATCGTTTCTTCCTCTTTTCCGGGGATATGTATGGCATATCCCATGGATATGCCATACATTGCGTCCCCTCAGATTTCATGCGGCGTTCGTACTGCCGCCGCAGTATGGTCTCATTATACCCCGCCCGCGTCCGCGCGTCAATGCCGTCTTCGGAAAAATAGTGTTTTTGCGAACGCAAAAAGAAAAAAGCACTTGCCGTTTCCGGCTTTTCGTGCTATAATTAAGGCAACCTCTGAAAATTCATGAGGAAGAAAAACAAACCCCGATACTATGGGTATCGCGTTTTGTTTTTGAGCGGATCATTTGAATTTTCAGAGGTAACCTTAAATCATTAGCCGATTGTTTAATGCTTTGAGATAACAAACGTTATAATAAAATCCGTTTTTATGTCGGCTTTGCCGACATAAAAACTCCTCTAAGGCGAGCCCTCGCGCCGAAATGGGGATAGCTGACAAAATAAATTTTGTCAGCCACGATAAGCGCGAGTACCGATTGTAAAACGAAGTTTAACAATCGTCTAATTAAATCATAAAAAGGAGGTTCGCCATGCAGATCACCGACTTTCTCACCGGTCTGTGCCTGACCGGGATCCACTCGGTCCAGACCTACACAGCGTCGCAGGACAAATACCCGATGCGAAATCCCGGACGGAGACATCACGGGTTCCTCTATACGATCAGCGGGACCGAGATCTACCATTTCAAGGATTCCGACCAGCGCGCCCTCCCCGGTTCGGTCCTGTACGTCCCGAAGGGAGAAGCCTACCGGATCACGCTCGAAGGGGACGAGAGCGTCGTGACCGTGGTGGATTTCGAGCTTTCCGGCGAGCCGGTCCGCCCGTTCCTGACGCAGTTTTCGGAGCTGAATTCGATCCGCCTGTGCTTTTTGAAGATCGAAGCGGAGTGGAACAGGAAGGATGCAGCCTGTCTTCCGGCGTGCAAATCGCTCTTTTACGGCGTCACGGAGCTGATGGTCAGACAGCGCGGGCTGTATGTGACCTCGAAGGATTCCGAAAAGATCGCGGCGGGCGTGGCGTATCTGCACCGGAACTACGCCGAGCGGGATTTCCGCATCGAGGACGCCGCGAAAGCGTCTCACCTCAGCCGCCGCCAGTTTGAAAAGCTGTTCCGCCGGAAATACGGGACCTCGCCGAACGAATACACCCTGCTCATGAAGATCGAGCGCGCGAAGGAGCTGCTTCTCAGCGAAAAGATCCTCATTAAGGAGATCCCGTTTCTGCTCGGTTACGGCGATATCTACCATTTCGGCAGACTGTTCCGCGAAAAGACCGGCTACACGCCGAGCGCTTACCGCAAGAGCTTCCTGACGGAAAAAACCCCTCCGTCCGGCGGCACGTAGATCCGCCGGTCAGGAGAGGGGTTCCGGTCGCGGCGGCGCTCTGCCGCAGCGTTCAGGCTTTCG
>JAZRXB010000273.1:0-24517 GCA_045600005.1 Eubacteriales bacterium
ACCGCTTGGCCTCCGACTTCATCCGCAGCGATATCGCCGAGCATGGTCTGATCGACGCCGTGACGACCTTCCGCTCCGCCGTCGCCGACGCGACCGGCACGGCGCTTCCTCTCACCACCGACTGGGTGAACCGCGGCGCGGAGGTTCCGGCCGACACGCTCGAGATCCTCATCGGCGACACCAACCGCGCCGAATCCGACGTCGGACTGCTCCGCTCGGACGACTACACGGTCGCCTTCATCGGAAACCGGCTCGTCATCAACGGCGGCAGCTATGCGGCGGTCGCCGACGCGGTGGACTGGTACATCAAGAACTGCGTGAGCGCCGAGGGGCTTCGCGTTCCCGCCGAACCTTACACCGTGCGCGGACAGTATCCGCTCGAAAACGCACGGCTCGGCGAAACGCCGATCGCGGAATTCTCGGTCGCCTTCCGTGAGGATACCGACCGGAGCGCAGCCGAAGAGCTTGCCGTTCTGCTCGGCAGAGCGTGCGGCGTGACGCTCGTTTCGCATCCCGAAAAAATACACGACAACGAGCCGACCGGCTTTCTCATCGTCCGGGACGAGACGATGCCGGTCTTTACCGCCAAAGCCGAAACGAAGGACGGCGTGGTGACGTTCACGGCGCATCCCATCGGAACGTTCGACGCGCTGTTCGCTGAAATGGAAAGGAATTTTGACAAAATGAGCAGTGACTTCAACGTATCCCTCACGGTCGACGAGACGCCGGAGGGCTTCTCCTCCGTCGACGCCGACCGTCTCGCGTCGCTCCGGTACGAGACCGAAGAAAAGATCTGCAAGATCCTGAGCGCGGAAAACATCACCCCGAAAACCGGCGCAAAGGTCTACTACGTCTCCAACAAGGGCAGCGACAAAAACGACGGAAAGACTCCCGCGACCGCGTGGGCGACGCTTGAGAAGGTCAATTCGGTCAGCGAGTCGGGCGCGTACATCCTGTTCGAGCGCGGCGGACTCTGGCGCGGACAGCTCAAAGCGAATCCCGGCATGACCTACGCCTCCTACGGAACCGGCGACAAGCCGAAGCTATACGCCTCGCCCGAAAACGGCGCGGACAAGTCGAAGTGGAAGCAGTCGGAGGACGACCCCGAGATCTGGATCTACTCGAAGACCTTTCATGAAGACGTGGGCGCGCTCGTCTGCGACGACGGCTGGATGGTCTCGACCAAGGTCCTGCCACAGCTTGACGCCGACGGCAAGACGCTGCGCGACAAGTCGACCGGCGAGCTGTGGAACGACTGGCACGACCTAACAAACGACCTCCAGATCTACCACGACAAGGAAACGAAGCAGCTTTACGTCCGCAGCGCGGTCAATCCGGGCGAACGCTTCCGGTCCATCGAATTCCTCGTCAAGAAAAACGGCGTCGCAGTCGGCTCGTCGAACGGCGTGACCATCGACAACCTCTGCATCAAATACACCGGCGCGCACGGCATCGGCGCGGGAACGGTCAACGACCTGACCGTCACGAACTGCGAGATCGGCTGGATCGGCGGCAGCATCCACCGCGACGAGGGGACGTATACGTCGCGCTACGGCAACGCGGTCGAGATCTACGGCGGCTGTGAGAACTTCACGGTGCGCGGGTGCTACGTCTACCAGTGCTACGACGCGGGTCTGACCCAGCAGTTAAAGGGCGTCGGCGACACGCTCGCTTCACAGAAGAACGTCACCTACGCCGACAACGTAGTCGAATACTGCAACTACAACATCGAATATTTCCTGACCGATCTGAACCCGGGCAACCCGAGCCTGATCGAAAACTTCACCATCGAGAACAACGACTTCTGGTACGCCGGACTCGGCTACTGCGAGCAGCGCCCGGACAAGAACGGCGGCGCGCATATCAAGGGCTGGCCCGGACACCACAATCCCGGAAAGAACTACGTCATCCGCGGCAACCGCTTCCTCGTCTGCCGCGACCAGCTGGTCGACCTCGGCTCGACGTCGGAAGAGGGACTGCCGCTCTATGAGAACAACCTGTTCGCGGCGGCTCCGGGACTGAAATTCGGCAACTCTTCGCTTCAGTCGAACAACAGGGCCGACTTCGGCTACGGCGTGCCGGATTACCTCGGCGCGCAGCTCGGCAAGGGCAACGAGTTCGCGTTTATCCTGCCGTAAACGCGCCGCGTCTGCCGGAAAAGCAAGGACTGCGGAAAGGATCCGCGGTCCTGTTTTTTTCGGTTTTCACAGCAAAAGACCCGACCGGGCAGGATGCTTTGGTATCCCTTACCGATGCGGGTCTTTTCATATCCGACCGAACCGTCATCTGACCGAACCGTCATCCGACCGAACCGTCATCCGGCGGTTCAGCCGTGCATAACGGCGTGAGACGGTCACTCATTCCGCGATTTCCGTTCAGTCCACATAGTCGTCGCTGATGTACCGTTCTTCCACGCCCATCGAGATTATTCTGCCCAGATTGCCATCCACATACTGCGAAACGTCCTTATAGTTCGGACGCAGCTGATAGCACGGCTTGGCGAGCGCCTGATTCCAGGCGTATTCGGTTCTCGCCTTGGCGTCGTCAAAAATAAACCTTGTCACATCCACTTTTGGACCGTTGATCCCGTAAGTCGGGTCGGAATGGAACCAGTCCCTGCCGATCTCGATCTGACACCAGGTGTGCTTCACATAGTCGTGTCCGTCCAGCGCTTCCCCGTGGATCAGCAGGCAGTGGATGCCGAGCCGTCCCAGAAGCGTCCGATAGGCGTCGGCTATGCCTATGGCGATCCCGCTGCCTCTGCACAGAGGACCGTATGCCGTATGCGTGTAGGGATCGAACGGGTTCTCCTCGTCCTTCGTTTCATCCGCCGTGCCGTCAAATTCACAGTTCTGCTGCAGATAGCTGAACGCCATGTAAGCGCGGACGATCGGCGGCAGCGTCATGACATTGTTTCTGCCGAAAAAGTTCGCAACGATGATCTGCGCCTGCCGGTCGGCAAGACCGGCGTACTGCGCCGCCTGCTGAGCCGAAACGACCGTCCTGAAATGTAATTCGTACAGGATATACCCATCCTTTCGCTTCGCCCAATACGAAGTGCCTTCCATGCCTCGATAGGTCGGCTGCATCTCCTGGAGCGCATCCCAGTCGTTTTCGATCCGATCCTGAAGATCGGAGCCTTCGCGCGACACCACCCAGACGGTATCCTTCCAGCCGGAGCGCTTGAATTCATCGGACGGGAGCCATTTTCCATCGTCCAGCACGATCTGATCATATGGAGGCAGATTGTCCAGATAGTTGACCGTGATCCGGTACGCGGTCTGAATGTGCAGAAGTCCCTGCCCTGACTGCTTATTGCCGCTCCAGTCTTTTACGCACCCATACAGGCGCGGATCTCTCTGATAGGCGCTGTCCAGTTCGCTGTCAACGCTGCCGATAATGGAAAGAGTCTGAAATTCGATATATGAGTCCCTTTTCCGCAGGGCGTTGACGATCATATCCGTGTTGCCCATAGCTGCTGTCCTTTACGAGTGGAGTTCTTTTTTTCGCCATACACGGCGGATATCGTCGTTCACATGACTGATCGGATCGTATCCGAACGAAATGTCGAACGCGCCGGTCTGTTCGAGATGCCAGGTCATGGTGCTCCATTTGTCTCCGCTGTCCCTGCACAGGTCGAATATCTCCTCCGCCGTGTCCATCGCGTCCAGAATACCGTCCATGTCCTCGTCGTTCCGATACTTTGCCGCCAGAAGATCGTTCCATGTCAGCCCGTCGTCCGGAGACGTGTAGATTAGATACGACGCGCCTTCTTTTTCCGTGCAGAACATGGCGAAAGCGAGCTTCGTCCAGCCCTGCGGAAGCTCCGGGAGGATCTGCGCCGCCATTTTTTCAAGCAATTTGTTGAGCGCCCGTTTGCTTTCCTTGATTTTATCCATCTGTCAATCACCTTTATTCTTAAATCTGTATGGTACATACGAGGTTTCACCGGTTTTCAGGTTTCTGGTTTCCGATTGGATCTCGAAGGAGACCGGACGTTTGGAGTCCTCCTCGTATTTGACTTTGATCTTTACGTTCACTTCATTGATCGGGTCGCCGTTCTCGTCGGTTTCGGAGAGGTCGTTTTTCCACTTTCTCTCCATCGACAGGTATTTTCCGCGGTTCAGATGGTAATTCATCGCCACGAGGTTGTCCATTTCCGGAGAACCGCCGAACATCCGGGCAATCAGATGACCGCCGTCGTCGCGATCGTCCGGGTCGTATTCCAGCTTTCCTTCCACGTTCTTGATGCCGGTATGCCGATCCTCGCCGCCAGCCATCCGCTGGGCAGTCGGATTTGCTTTGGTTTCGGGTTCGAGCTTCAGCGTACCTGTCACTTCCACGATCCGACCGAGCCGGTCGGTTCGGTAATGATAACCGTTTTCGGTCTCATATTCGGTTTTTTTCTTTAATTCATATTTGCTTATGAATTGATCGGCGAGTTCTTCGCGGGATTCGTCTTCGAGATCGTTTTCCGGCGAAAAATCTTCTGTTTCCTTTTCCATCATGTTAATCCTCGTCCAGGTAGTCGCTCAGTTCCATCCATGCGTCCATGTATCGTGCGCTGCCGCGCGTTTTTTTTCGGTAATATGCGTCATAGCTGCGCAGGATGCAGAACATGGCGGTTTTCGCGCCCTCCGCTTCCAGTACGCTGGAACGGAAGATCGGATGTTTCCGCCTCATTTCGGACTTTTCGCCTTCGAATTCGGTCGGGAACTGGATATACTCGATCAGATTTTCCTGCATTTCCCTCCACCACTGCCTGATGTCCGCGACCTGATTCTTGGAGAGCATATGCGGTACGGTGAATTCGAGCTTCTGATAGCCGCTGATCTCCAGCGGACAGATGCGGAAAAGATCGTCGATCTGGAAGAACGAACGCAGGAAATCTCCGATCATCACGGTCATCCGGATC
Organism: Eubacteriales bacterium; assembly: GCA_045600005.1. Lineage (GTDB taxonomy): Bacteria > Bacillota > Clostridia > Oscillospirales > CAG-272 > Flemingiibacterium. The sequence continues at coordinate 4,916 of JAZRXB010000273.1, forward strand.
CGTTCCAATCCGCTGTCATAGTCTCCCAGCCCGCTTCCCTGATATAAGCTGATGAACTGATCGGTCTCATGGATCAGATCGGCCCAGGCGTTGGCGTTAATGAAAAATTCCGGGAAATTTCTCAGCCATTTCACATACGTATTCAGTTTGCCAAGGTTCAGCCGTTCCAGATCCTCGTCCATCCACGCGGCGATCACCCACTGAGCGATCGCGCTGCGGCAGCGTTTTTCGTTCAGCGGTTCATTTTTATCCGGCAGTACTGACCAGAGCTTAGCGTTCGGATCGTCCTTCCAGACGCTGCCCATTTTGCCCAGTACCGTTTCGCTCCAGCCGGCATGGAACACGGCGGCGACGCCGACTTCCAGCTTGCTCAGCTCGCGCACCTGATCTTCGAGAAGGCTGAGCGCGGTCCCCATCAGCTTGCAGTCGTTTTCTTCCTGGAGCCGCATGACGATCTTGATCGCGGTGTTTTTGATCGCCGCCTCGTCCACTGCTGTGGGAGACTGGTCAACGATCAGGAAACCTTCGCCGCTCGAACGCATTTCCGCAATGCTCTCGGTCAGCATCTGCACGGCGGCTCCCTGAACGTTGCTGCCCTCAAGGCTCTGTTCCTTATTGCAGCGTTTTAAGATGTTGTGCGCTTCTTCGAGGATGGTGACGTGCCGCAGCCCCGCGTTGCATTCCTTCTGCGTGTTCATTCTGTATTCTCTGAGACGGATGATCAGAATGCCCATCACAAGGCTTCGTGACTCTGCGCTTCCGAGGTTGGAAAGGTCAATGATCGTATTGTGTTCGAACAGTTCTCTGTCCGAAAGTCCCTGCGGGTGATGAAAGATCGTCTCCTCGAAGCCGGTCATCATGGAACGGATGCGCATTCCCAGTGCGCCGCGGTACTCGCCCCGTGTGGATTCCGGGTAGGGGGAATGGGAAATGATCCTCTCGACCGCATCCAGCATATCGGAAAACGTCGGGTACTTCTTACCGCCTTTTCTGATCCTCCGGGAACGTTTCAGATCCCAGCCGCAGGCGATGTACGATTCTTCGATCGCGTCCTTTATCATACCCGGCAGAGGCCCGAACATGGGCCAGCAGGTCTGAAAGATACCGTTCAGCCGGTCCATATGCTCCTTGATGTTCGTGTATTCTTCGTTGAACTCGAACGGGTTCAGGTACAGCATACGGTAGTTGTCTTTCGAGCAGGTGAAGACGTTCGTGTCCGGCATACTGCCGAACGCCAGTTTGTATTCGCCTTTGGCAGGCTCGACCACGAGGACCTTGACGTTCTCCTTCTGAAAGGCGTTGATCAGCTGATAGGTCGTGTTGCTTTTACCGGAACCGGCGGCTCCGCAGATGAAACAGTGCGAAGCGAACGTGTCGAGGCTGAATTTGAGCTGCGTGGGTTCGATCACGCCCATGTGAACGATGTTTCCGAAATCGATCGGCTTTTTCGGGCAGAAGGAATCGGGTACGTTCCGTCCGAACGAGGCTTTGGTCAGGACTTCGGTCCCCATGACGGAACGGTTCGGCAGAGAGAGCATGACCGGCAGATCTCTGCCGCTGACCATCAGGGCAGGACTGACGATCTGAGGGTCCCCTTTTCGTCCCTGAATGAAACAGGGATGGATCATGTGGGTCACGCAGTTCAGGATCTTCTGGGTCTGGGCAGGCATCCCGCCGCTGTTCCAGCGGTTGATGGTCCCGCCGCCGGAATAGCCTTCGTCGCCGCTCATCAGGGCGATCATATTGGAAGCCGCCATGTCGACCGCCGCTTCATCCTCCGAAACGACATAACAGCAGCAGTCCCACATACCGAACGCACGGTTCTCGTCCAGCCGCTTGATCTCCGCGTCCAGACGCTGCATGGCTTCCTGAACGCCTTTGATCTCACGGACAAGGTTCACGCTGATGTTCCGGCCAGTCGTATGGGAAGTGCCGTTGGTTTCACCGCTCCCATCGTTTTTTGCGACCACGGTCCCCTTTGCGTTTCCGAAGGTTGTTCCGTCGCTGACCCCTGTGCTGGTGTTCCAGCAGGAGCCGCTGCCCCAGTTGAAGCTGCCGCCCAGAATGCCCTGACCGCCAAAACCGCTGTTGCTCGAACCGCCGTATCCATTGTTTTGCGACGTGGAGTGCGACGCGCCGAAGCTCTGGCTGACGCTGTTTGAAATGCTGGTCGAGACGTTGACCGAGAGCGAGTAGTTCGTCGCATCGGATTCGTTTTCGCCGTAGGAAACGCTCTCTTTCGCGAAGGGAGAAAGCAGCGTGAACATATTCTCATAGCCGCTCCGTCTGCTCTCGACCTTCTCAGCGCCCAGAGGCTGCGCGATGATAAACGCGGAGAAACACTTCCCCTGCATACTGTCGATCAGTTTTTCGATGCCCTGAGCGCTGGCGGTCAGGGTGTTGTTGTCCATCTCACGATGGCGGCGGCTTGGGACAAGGCTGACCGAGGACACATATTTGCGATTTAATGAAGCCGGGATCCTGCGGATCTCCTCCAGGATCATGTCGCGTTCGTGATCGGAAACAGCTTCCGTCTGCGTCCCCTGAAAGCTGCTGGACAGCAGTTTTTCAAACTGCTGCGCCGTCTGTCCTCCGTCGTTTATCGAAACACAGAGGTAAAACCGGATCGCAGTCTGGGTTCCGCGGATCAGGACGGCGACCGGACAGTTTCGGTAATACAGCGCCGTATAGAGACTGATCAGCTTTTCAAAATAGTCTTCCTTTTCCTCGCGGACAAGCCGTGTCAGGCGGAACAGACTGATCCCCTTGTAATCGCTGAAGCTGTTGTCGACCAGAGTATTTCCCATCAGCTCCGAGAGATAGCCGTGATTGATGTAATAGTTCAATAGCTGAAGATGCCCGTTCAGTTTTGCAACTGCTTCGGGAGTCATCAGCTGAGTGTACGCTTTCCGGCTCTGTTCCGTTCCCGGCATGACCTTGGAGATCGGCGGCGAGGAAGTGTTCCCCGCTGACGTGGGAAGCCCGCTTTTCGAGACGGTGCTGAAGCCGCTGCCCGATCCGTTTTTTCCATCTGCAAGTGGCATTGATCTTTCTCCCTGTTCTGTTCAGCGTCTGTCGTCAGAGGTCGTGTTCGTCGTCATCGTCGTCCCTATCCTGTTCGTGCTCCTCGTCCTGTTGATTTTCGGATGCTTCCTTCTGGTATTCAGCCTGCGCGGCTTCCACCTCGCTGCTTTTCTTATCGTCCTTGTCGTTGTTGTCGTCTTCTTTTTTGTCCTTATTCTTTTCGTTGTCGCTGTTCTGCGTGCGCTGAGGCTCGCTGTTCGGCTCGCCTTCATCGTCATCGTTGTCGCCGCTCGAGGCTTTATTCGCCTCGGCGACCTTTTTGTCGTAAACGTCGTCGATCATTTTCTTACGATCGTCGTCGCTTTCGTAATAGCCGCACGCCTGGCGGTACTCCTCACGGTCGAATTTTCTTGCCATGGTTTCTTCTTTCCTTTCATCAGCAGCATTTTTGCCGAAAAGTTTTCAGCTTTCCGATCAGCTCCATCATGTTCAGCGTCTGCTGTCAGAACTCGTGTTCGTAATCGTTGTCATGTGCATGTTCAACGGTGTTCTTCTGTACTTCGGATATATTTTTTTGATTCACAAATTCCTGCTCAGCGGCTTTACTTTCGGCTATTTTCTTTGCCGCGGCTTCTTCATCTTCTTTAGAAGTTCCGCTGCCCTCATTTTTTCCGCCGTGTTCCGGCGTGTGCTGAGGCTCGCTTTCCGGCTCGCCGCTTTCAGTGTTGGAGGCGTCCCCTCCGTTTTCGCCGCTTTCGGCGGTTTTCTTTCCGGTTTCGCCGCCTTCATTGGCGTTTGCTTCGTTTTCGTTCTCGGCGTTTTTCGCTTCAGCGACCTTTTTGTCGTAAACGTCGTCGATCATTTTCTTACGATCGTCGTCGCTTTCGTAATAGCCGCACGCCGCACGGAATTCTTCACGGTTGACCTTGCTCATTGCTTTCCGTCCTTTTTAATGATCGTTCTTTTTGTCGAAAATGTTTTTCAGCCTGCCGGTCAGCCCATCGAGAGGATTCCTATGCTCTGTCCGGTAGGTGTTGACCGTGTCGTCGATCAGTTCCGTCATGATCTTCTCCGCACCGGAACCGTAACGGGAAGCCTTGCTCATCAGGTTTTTTCTGCGCTTTTCCAGATTGATCTTTCCGAAAATGGTGTTCAGCGCGGGCATCATGACCTGATCGATCATCCGGAACGTTTTTTCGTCCAGAATATTGACGACCTCTTCCGGCAGCAGCTGATGTTCGTCACGGTATCCTGCCAGGAAACAGCACAGCTCTGCTAAAAGCTCGCCGCCGTTCATTTTATCCGCATCCTGTTCGATCTGGCTCTGGCAGGCCGTGATCCAGCCGCTGTCCCCGGTCAGCGAACCGAACCGGAGCAGAATGGCGAAATCACAGGGCTTTCCGCTCATCATACTGCCGAACAGCTGCGAACCGATCCCCCGGTCACTGCGGAGCTTCATTGCGGGAAATTCATCGCTGTACCGCTCGATCTCGCACAGCTTATCCGTCCAGGTCATGGGACGGTTGGGGGAACGGATCAGCATGACGATCAGAAGCAGGATGTTGGAATTGACAAGCTCGTTCCGATTGTTCCCGACCGCCCGGATCAGATATTCGGCAGCCTGCAGATCGTCCATGTTCATGGAGATCCGGGAGTCGAACAGCTTAATGAGGGCGAGCCGATCGTCTTCCCTGCATTTTCCGATCAGATACGCGATGCGGTTTAACTGTTCAGCCGGTCTGTCGATCTTATCGGCAGAGGTGCGGATGATATCCATCACAACGGTCTCGTCGTTGGGCAGATGCAGCTTTCTTACCGCTTCGATCAACTTTTCAGGTTCGATTTTTACGTCGATCAGACGGCGGTACCAGTTGGAGCCGTAGTTCGCGCCGCAGGTCATCGGGATCGGATCCAGCACGCGGTCTTTCATATAACCGATAAAGGCTTCGAACGTTCCGTTGTTGTTCAGAGAGCTGTAAATGAGATGATTGATCACGTCGCTGTTTTTCGGATTGTTCACGGCCTTGTCGAACAGAGCCAGCACTTTTTCCGTGTAGCCGCCGTTCCAGATGCAGGTCATGTCAAGCGCTTCGGAAATCGTCTCCTCCTGCATCCGTTCGAGAGTCGCCTTGCCGATCGGACTCGATATGATCACATCGAGATTGTCCGAATCGTTTCTGGTGAAATTGCGGGCGGAGGAGAGGGCGTTTTCGATCACCCGTTCCATAATGGAATACACGGGGTCGCCGTTTCCGCCGTTCAGCTTGTCTAGCTCGGCGATCTTCACAAGCAGGCTCAGCCCATTGTTCTGATCTTTTTTGATAAACTGCGTTTCATAGCTCCGTCTCTCGACCAGATGGACCAGAAGGTGCTTTGTGATCGTGGAATCACCGCACAGATACGGGAGCAGAAGCTCGATGGCACAAAGCAGCTTTTCATAGCTCCAGCTGTCGATCGTCGTCACAAGGTCGATCGCGTCGTAGATCCGGCAGAGCATTTTTCCGATGCCGATCTCCTTCATATCGCTTATATAAGCGGCGAAATATTCGATCTGTTTGCGGTTCGAGCCGAGGTTGGCGAGCAGCGCGGACTGAACGATCGCCGGGTCGGGAACGTTTTCAGAGCCTGAACCGTTCCACAGAGTCTCTGCCGTGACGATCCGGGGATCCGGATTCAGCATCGCCCTCTCCGGAAGTCCGACGATCATGAAACGCGGGATGCTGATCGCCGAAGGGCTGTTCTGATTCATTCCCGGCAGATATTCCAGGGTGTTTCTGTCGGCCCTGACGAACATATTTCTTCTCGGATCGAAAGCGGTGCAGAACGAAACGCGCGACGCCAGCGCGTCCGGCAGGATCGAAGTGATGCCTGCGATCCGCATCCGGACGTTTTCCTCCTTATCGGAGATCACCAGGACCTTTCGTTCTTCAGGAGGCAGGTCGAATTGCGAGATGAGCCACGCGGCGCAGAACCGGGTTTCCTCGATGCTCTGAGGGGCTGCCTGAAGGCTGCGCTCGACCTGCGCGCCGAATTCCTCTTTCGCGGACGTACAGTCGATCGAAACCATCGGCTCCGGCGGTACGGGTTCGGTCTGACGGTAATAATAGGACACCGGTTTCCGGTAAGCGGAGAACGGATCGCTTGCAAGGAAAACGGCAGGGGAGTCGGCGAAATCTCCGACAAACGCTTCAAGCGTGTGGTCGCCGCGCGGGCTTACGCCTTCATCCGCAGCTGCCTGCAGCTCGTCCTCGGTCCTGATCGTGGTGCGTTCCAGAATTTTCATTTTTCCGTCCGGAGAAACAAAGTAGGCATATGAAACAGGGGTGTTCTCTGAAATTTGCTGATAGTTTCTGATTTGCAGAGCGTCCTTCAGAACGCTTTCTTTTCCGTTATACCTGCGGAACAAACCGTCGGTATACGAAAAGACCCCGTACCCGTCGTTTTCGGGGAGCGGCTTTCCGTCAAAGCTGTAACCGGGACCTATTCTGGTGTAAACGATACGGTCGTATTGTCTCATTTTTTCCTCCAGTTGCCGTTTGAACGGCGTTGGTCAGATCAGTTTTTCGAGGTGAAGATTCCACATCAGGGGATCCAGCACCCGCAGCGGAACCGGCTCGCAGGAAAGCCTGACAAGCGACTCCGGCTGCTCACCGAAGCTGGACAGCCCGAAATATCTCCAGTTCACAAAGGAACCGCTGAACAATGAACTGAGATCGTCGCCGCACTGTTCCATCCAGGCGTCGATCTCGCTGTGGATCTGCTGAGATTCAATTTCGATGAACTTCCCGGCGGCAACGTGTCCGCTCGGCTGGAAGACCATGGATCCCTCCGGGAAGAACCGCCTCATCATGTCAATTTTGGCAAACGCGACAGCAACGGGGATCTTCAGCTTCTGTTTTATGTTCAGACCGCTGTACGTTTTGACGTATTCGATAATGGAATTGATGAAGATACGGGTAAATTCCGGCGTGATGGGTTCTTTGAGGTCACCGCCCGCTTTTATGATCTCTTCATCGGTCATCCGCTTCCGGACGCCGTACAGTTTGATCGGGTCGAGCAGAATGAGGATCATTTTCGATTCCGCGATGTACCGGCGGATCTGTTCCTCGCCGCTCTTCTGATCTTCCCCGGCGCCGTCAAAAATCGTCAGGCTGTAAGTCGGGACGATGTTTTTACCCATGCCCTTTTTCACGTCCTGAATGCTCCACTGCATCGGAGTATATGCCCCGGAATTTGTCGCCATGCCGGTCAGGGATTTATCCCGATACAGCTTTTTCATGTTCTCCTCATAGTACTGTGCGGTTTCCGCGTCCATGGCGGAGAGATTGAAACCGAGTACACGGCTGTGTACCTGCAGATCGTGGAACATCGTGGTCAGGTAAACGGTCTTGCCGCCGCCGGGCGGCGATACCACCGCGAGCCGCATATAGCAGTCGTACTGGTCGATCGTCGGAGGGAGCGATTCTCCGCATTTGCCGCACTTGCGCCTGATATATACCCCGTTGCACTTCGGCTCTCTGCATCGGTTGCTTCCGAATGAAATCAGACCGCCCGGCAGCGTGTGAGAGAGATTGGCGGAACACACCTTGATAAGATTGGCAGGCGTCAGCGTTCTCAGACAATATGGACAGATCAGCTTTTTCATGTTAATATGTCCTCCTTACGATGATATGTTTCAGCCGATTGTTTCATGCTTTGAGATGACAAACGTTATAATAAGATCCGTTTTTATGTCGGCTTTGCCGACATAAAAACACCTCTAAGGCGAGCCCTCGCGCCGATATGGGGAGAGCTGCTAAAACAAAGTACAGTCGGCAGACAAAAAAGCATTTTTGTCATCGGCGATACGCGCGGGTACCGATCGTTAAACGAAGCTTTTCGATCGACTCATGATAGGTTTTCACAGATGCCACGGACACCTGAGCGTTTTTGCGTCTTCGGTCTGAGGCTGGCAGAAACCGGACCGTGCGGTCGGTTTCAGGAACAGCTTGAGACCGGTGTCGATGGTGACGCCCGCGCTCTTTAAGTCCTCCTCCTTAACGTTAAAGACGGCGCTGGACTGTCCCGATTTCAGAACGATTTCACTGACGATGGTCATCTCACCCGGGCGATAGGCAAGTCCGAGCGTGGACTGACCGGCGTTCTGATAGCACAGGCAGAGCTTGGCTTCCTTGTCTTTGCCGTTGTCGTCCTGACGTTTTACGGTGATCTTCATGGACTTTTTGCCAAAGCTGTTTTTCCACTCAAACCTGTATGACAGCTTGCCCTTCGGCGTGTTGTCAAAGCTTTCGGTCTCCATCGGAGAAAGTATTCCCTTCGCCGTCTGGGCGACCAGGTAAACGTCGATTTCTCCGATCGGACAGCTGCTGCTTGTGACCTTGACTGTCCGGCTGTTGACGGGATAAGCGACCCCTTTGTCGATCACGTCTTTCTCATGGATCATCTGGCCGCTCTTATGTTCGACGATCAGCACGCAGAGCTTTGTATAGCCGGCGGGAACGTTCACATTGAGACTTAACTCCCGTTCCGACACTTCGATCCCTTCCCAGTCAGGCGTCAGCGGGAGCATACTGTCGACGTTGACATAGTTTCCCGCGATCAGATGATCGCTCCCGTAAACGCTGAACACCTGTAAGGTGGTTCTGTTGTTCGTCCCGATGTCGATCTGTATGCTTTTGTCAGAGACGCGGCAGCTCTTGAGCTGGGTTCCGACGATCGACGAAAAGGACACGTCCGTGTTATAGGGTACAGGCTTCTGCGTATCGTAGAGCACAGCGCCGCTGTTTCCATCGGTACTCCAGCGGAACTCAAACAGTCCGATCTGGTTGAGCTTTCTCGCCGTCATGTCAATGGGCAGCGGCCGTTTCGTCATCTTGACTTTGACCTCCTGCACCTGACCGCTGAGAAGGGTCTCGTTCTCGCAGACCCAGATCGAGGAGAGCCGGAACTGATAGATCTGATCCGTCAGGGGCAGTTTCATCTGGAAGCTGCCTGCCGCAGAGGCTGTGGCGACGACCCATTTGCCGTGAGTTCCGTCAAAAAGCTCCACCCTTGCTCCGGCGCTTCCACTCGGGTCTTCCCATCCCAGGTGTACGTTCTCGCCTTCCAGCGTGTACGTAGGCACGGCGGAAATGCCGGGGATCAGCACGACAGCGGAGGCGGCGGTGGCAAGCGAAACATTGTTTCCGCGCACCGAGAAGACGGAATAGGTGTAATATGCCCCGTTTTTCAGTCCTCTTTTGTCAAGGAACGAGGTTTCCGTCAACCCTTCGGCGACCTTCACGCCGTTCTGAATGCTGAAAGGCGCCGCTTTTCCTTCTTTTCTCACGACCGTATAGGTGACGGCGGTGTTCTGCGGGCTGCCCAGCCAGGACACGACGACCCCGCCCTGACGGTAATCGGGTGCGGCGTTCACCTTGAGCGGCTTTGCCGGCTTCAGCGCCGGGGAATTCAGCATCTCCAGCGCAGGCTTATAGTCCGGCAGCTTCGCCAGAATGGCAAGACAGGTGATCACTTTCTGATTGACGTCCGACAGACCTTCGATCCGCGCCATTTCATTCGCCGCCCAGGTCAGGTTTTCTCTCTTCGTATTTTCCAGCTTCCGGATCCCGTCGTCGCACTTGCTGAAATCGGCCTTCGGGTGTGTTTTTTTCAGATTGGTGAGCAGCTTTCTGGCAAGGGCGGCGTCCCCTTTGTCGATCGCGTCCGATACCTTTCTGAGACCATCGCCGAATACCGTCCGCAGCCGTTCAACGCTGGCTTCGAGTGCCGCCAGGCTTTCCTTTTTGGGCTTGTATTTCCGGGCGTTCTGCAGCTGTTCTTCCGCGCGCGCCAGATCCTCCTGATCGACGGCGTTCTGTGCGGCAGTCTTGAAATTAAAGAACAGCTGTTTGCCGGGCAGATAATAACCGCAGATGCAGGTGTCGATGCTGTTGGCGACGCTTTCGCCGCAGTTCGGGCATTCAATGAACAGCTTCAGTCCGCAGTTGCCGCAGGCAGAGGGCTTCGCTTTGGCAAGATTCGGGAAAATGTTCAGATGCCCGCATTTGCACATGATGCTTACGTCGGACGATTCCTTTTCATAATGCAGGTCTCTGGGTACGTTACAGTATTTATTGTAGATCGCGATCGCCAGATCCTCGTCGCTGAATACGGTGCGGATCTTCTGAATGATCATTTCCGCAAACGAACGATCCGCTTTCACGGAGGGCGGCAGTTTTCTGACAAGGGAAAGCAGGCTGTCCTGCAATGATTTCAGGCGCAGCGTGGTTTCATAGGCCCGTCTCGACGTGTCATTGGAAAAAATCACCGCCGCGGTCCCGTCAAGCTCCCGGAAGGTTTTGACCGGTTCGTAGTTATCCGTGTGCTGTTTCATCAGATCGTCGGCTAACGTGTGAAGCTGCTGCGTAGAGGTCCTCGGGTTTTTCAGCGCACCGGCGTCCTTGCCGGTCATTTCAGCCAGATAACCGAACAGATCGGACGTGCCGCTGATCCCATCCGGGATCGGGTGGGTCGGAATGATTCCGGAGCTTTTCTGCTTTGCCAGCTGATCCTTCAGACTGTTCAGATGTTTGTCGATTTTGGCCATATCCGCATCGGAAGTGAAGGAGTCCGCCTCCTGCGGCGTACCCGTAATGACTTCAAAACCGGCGTCCTTGAAGATTTTGATGACCGCGCCCAGCTCGACGCCGAACTCGTTTGCCAGCTTCTGCAGTCTTGTTCTCAGTATGGTCTTCTGATCTTCGGAGTACATCATGTCCGCGACCTGCTTCAGAAGATCGGCCTGTTTATCCTGATATTCCGTTTCCTGCGCTCTGATGAGTTTTTTGGCTGCCGCGGGATCTTCAGGAAGTCTGGCTGTAAGCGGCTTTTCTCTGGTGAAGCCGGAGGCAAACAAAAGGAGTTTGTCCTTCTCATCAAGAAGCGCCTTTCTTTTTTCCGCTTCCTCCGGAGCAAGCGTTCCGGCGGCGTCGGTCGACATCCTGCTGAACTGGGATTCCAGCTTCTGGATCCGGCGAAGTACCTCTTCCGCGCTCAGATTTTTGTCGACAGGTGAAATTCCGAGCAGTTCATAGTAATTCATTGACATTTTTAATGCTTCCTAAAAAATTCGGAATTGCGGCTTTCGCTGCCGAAAGCCGCAATATGCCAGATTGAAAGTATCGTTTTTCTATACGGATGGCCTTGCTTCACACAGTGAAAGCTGCCTTGCTGCGGCGCTTTGGCTGGTTTCCGAAAGCCTCGGTTTATTGGGAGCTGGTCTCCCACGTCGGGCAGTCTTTCTGATTTTCGGACGAGGAGGAGCCCTTCATGCCCTTTTTGCCGCTTCCGAGAGTCTGCGCGATTCTGCCGAACGAACCGCTCAGTCCTTTGGAATCGTTAGAATACTGCGCCTCGTCGGGGTTACTCGAAATATCACGCAGGAATTTCTTATCGGCATGACCGAATCCCATTCCGAAAACTTTGATTCCCATTTTGTGGCATTCCTTCGCTGCCGCGACGGCAGCCGGCTGATCCTCCCACATTCCGTCCGCCATGACGAACGCGACATACTCGCCATTCTCTCTGAAACCGTCTTTGATCTCCCGGAACGGGTGCGCGCTGTTGCAGGGACCAGTCTGTCCACAGCGGATGGAATCCACACTGCGCAGAGCGGCATTCATGTCGGGCGTCGGAGAAATGACCCACTCGGAACGGTCGCTGACCGCGATCACGCCGTATTTTGCGCCCGGATGATCCATAATGAACTGCTTGATCGCATTTTTTGCGTCGGACAGAGGCGTCGCGCTGCCGGTGTCTGCCATCGAGCCGGACACGTCGAGCGCAAAGACGAACGTCTGGTTCGCCTGCCGCATCTGCTCGATCAGCTCTTCGCTGATCGGACGGCAGTACTGCTCGATCTCCTCGTCGGTAAACGGTTCGATTCGGATGGGGAGATCGGTGTTTTCCTTATCCTGTCTGACCTGAACGTGGATGCGGTGGTTCCGGTCGTAGCTGTACTGAACGCGCAGCATGGTTTTTTTGCCGGGTTTTACCTTGATGCCGCTGACGATGTATTTCTGGTTGACCGTGCAGTCCGCGATCTTTCCGTCGCCCTGAAGCACATAAACCACCAGTTCATCTGATTCATGTTCCGCGGCGACAGCCCGTTTGCACGGCACCTGCGTGTATTTCGGGATGATGGTCTCGTTGACGTATTCCCTTTTCTTTACGTCGACGAGGATAATGCCCAGCGAATGCGCCACACAGTCGGAAACGCCGAAATCGATCAGTTCCACCGCTTCCGCATCCTTCACCGGCTTTTTCAGTTCGGCGAGCAGCTCGCTGCTCTGCGCTTTTCCGTCCCTGACGACCAGCTCGTCTCCGAACTGTTCGTCGGACATATTGGCGCACATGGCTGCGCCGATGGCGACCGCCTGATCGGGATTGACGTGCGCGATCGGCTTTTTGCCGGCTTTCTCGGTCAGATATTCCGAAACCTGCGGCATACGGGTCGATCCGCCCACGAGCAGAACATCCGTGATGTCGTTCCAGCGCACCTTGAGATCCGAGAGAAGGCGTTCACAGAGATTGCCGGTCAGTTCAAGCAAATCGCGCGTCGCACGGTCAAATTCGCTCCGGGACACCTCGACGGCGGCGGGACCGTACCCGTTGACCCTCGTCGTGACCCGGATCGAGTCTTTGAAGGTCAGGCTGATCTTCCAGCTTTCGGCTTCGGATCGCAGATCGGCGATGTTGATGTCTTCTCTGGAGCAGCCGGTCTCCTCGATGAATTTCTCGACCACCATCTCGACCAGACGTTCGTCCCAGTCTTTTCCGCCGCGCTTGTGTTCGCCGATGGTTCCGATGGTGCAAAGATTGGTGTTGGCCTGCATTCCGACCAGAGTAATATCAAAAGTACCTCCGCCAAGGTCATACACAAGGATCTTCGCGTTTTCACGCCAGTGACCGAGACCGTAATGCATGGCGGCGGCGGTAGGTTCGTTGATCAGTTTCTGTACTTTTAATCCCGCCAGTTCAGCGGCTTTCATCGTAGCGTTTCTCGGTCCGTCTTCAAAATACGCCGGAACGGTGATCACCGCCTCGTCAATCTTCTGACCGATCGTCTTTTCAGCGTTTCTGACCAGATGCTTCAGAAGCATGGAGGACAGCGTAATGGGATCGTATTCCTTTCCATCCGGCATCATCGGATGGAACTCATTTGTTCCCATACAGCGTTTGAAAGCCGTGGCGACTCCTTCTTCCGCGTCTTCAAAGGCTTCCTTTGCCTGAGCGCCGCATACATAAGACCCGTCGTCGAATACTCTGACTGCGGACGGGGTGATCAGCGCGTTCGATTTTTCATCGCTCTTTACGACTTCAAACGCGCCGGTGCGCGGATTCTTCCAAGCGACCGCGCTGAACGTTGTGCCTAAATCAATTCCGACCTTTACTCCCATTTTTTATCTCCACGTCGCTGTAATAAGCGTCCCTGCCGGACGGTGCATTCTCTGTTTTTGAAACGTACAGCCGGGCTGACCCGGTAGGTTCCTCCCCGCCCGTTCGGACGGGGAGGAACCTGCGGAAAAGAACGATCAAATATCGTCAATGATATTCATGTCTTCGATGTTTTTCTTGATTTTCGCCTCATCCTCTGCGGAAACGGCGCTGAACTTCACAGCGCAGTCCTTCCGGTCTCCGGTCGCGGGAATGTACATCGTGACCTTCAGATTTTCGAGCGCGTCGAATTCGACCGTGACGTCGACCTCCTCGCCCGGTTCCAGACCGGGCACCGTGTCCATCTGGAGCATGGCGACCTGCTTCATCTGCAGGCTGGTATCCGGGAATTCGTACACCGATACTTCGGGATTCGGACGCAGTACCTCATCTTCCTCATGCTCCGAAACGCTCTGCACGACAGGAAGGATCAGATGGATATGATCGCCGCCGGGAGCGCCGTATTTTTCGGTTTTATCGCAGGGAGTCGGGGTGCCTTTGGGAATGAGGTTCTTGCAGACGTGATGGTCTCCTCTGCGCACGATAACGCCGAAGGTGCTGGGGGCAACGCCTTTGATCTTGATATCGATCGGAGGAGCCAATTTTTTCGCGGCATCTTCCAGCTCCTGAGCGGTCGTCTCTGCCGTGAGCGGAATATTGACCTCCGGACCTACCGGTATGCCCGTGACCGGCACTTCGATATCCGTTCCGCCTTCCCTGATCACGGTTGTACCGTCCTCCCTGACGACGATCTTGCCGCCGTGGGAGAGCTTGTCAATAATCTTTTCCAGTTCCTCCCGGACCAGACCGTCCTGAATGTACTTGCAGGCGATGGCAGCGCCGCAGGCGACTGCCTGTTCGGGGTCGTAGATCTGGACCTTTTCCGGGAATCTCGCGTTCAGCTTGTCGCGCACCTGGTTCATTCTGGTGGAACCGCCCACGAGAAGCACCATGTCGATGCTGTCTTCGGCATAACCGGCGTCCGCAGCCTGTTTCAGCACGCTGTCCAGCATATTCATGGCTTCGGCGAGCTTGTGCGCGGTGGCGGCGTCGAATTCGTCGCGTTTCACATTCAGTTTGATTCTTTCTCCGTCGACCTTGATCTTGACGGTGGTTTCTTCCATGTCGGTCAGCTTCTGCTTGGTGCTTTCCGCCATCTGTCTCAGCTCAAGCTTCACGTCGTTTTCGATCTCTTCGCTGCCGGTCGCTTCCTTGAACTTGTCGATGAGGATGCCGGCCAGGATATCGTCCCAGTCCTTGCCGCCCAGCTCAGCGGAACCGTCGGTGCAGATGACCTGGGCATCCATCGCACCGTTGCTCTGATCGATCTTCATATCGACAAGGGACACGTCGAACGTGCCGCCGCCAAGGTCGAAGACAAGCACCTTGCGCGATTCCTGCAATTTACCGAAGCAGTAGCTCAGAGCGGCTGCGACCGGCTCGTTGACCGTAGCAAGCACGTTGATCCCTACCGTGCGTCCCGCTGCCTTGGTCGCTTCGCGCTGTTCCGTCGTGAAGTAGGCGGGAACGGTGATGACCGTATTTTCGACCTCATAGCCGGAGTCATGCGCGTATTCCTTGATCTTTTTCAGGACAGCGGCGGAAAGCTCGACCGGCGAAAGCGCTCTTCCGTCCACCATGTAGTTCGGATAGCCGTCTTCCTTCTCACGGCACATCCAGCGCTTGAAGAACTGGAACACGCGGTCGGGGTGTTCGGCGAACGCTTCCTTTGCCGCGTTGCCGATGACTGCCTTATTTTCTTCCTCGGTGTAAAACACTGCGGAAGGGAGGGTCGCGCTTCCCGCTGTATCGTCCCTGATGATTTCGGGCATACCGTTCTTGTTGAACGTTGCAATTGCCGAGTAAGTGGTACCGAGGTCGATGCCAAAAATGTCTGCCATATCGGATTCCTCCATAAAATGAATTTATTGATTCGGATTTTGATGAAACGTATTATTCAGCCGTGTCCGAGCCGTCTGCATCGGGTTCGGAAGCGTCGGCGGGCTGAGCGGCTTCGGAGACGTCCGTCCCAGCCGGCTCGGCGGGAACGTCTGCGGGCTTTTCCCCGGTGGGTTCGGCGGGAACGTCTGCGGACTTTTCCCCGGTGGGTTCGGCGGAAACGTCCGCGGGCTTTTCCACAGGCGCGGCTTCGGTCGGTTCTGCGGGTCCCGGCTCGGTCTTTTCAGCCAGAGAGGGGTCGAAAACGTAAGTTTCCACCTCTTCCGAGATGAGGACCACCGTATCGTCGCGGACGAAGCCCGGTTTCAGGCTCCGAACGACCAGACCGTTCATTTCGGGGTCTCCGGTCGGCGTCTGTTTTTTCACGTGCGTGCGTTTCAGCGAGCGCTTTTCGCCCGGTTTCGATTCCTGCACGGTCACGCCGAATTCCTCCATCAGGTCGCGCATCGGTTCCAGCGCGTCCCATTCGAGGTCTTCCGCCAGCTCCTGATCGCCGTCCGCTGCCAGCTTGCACAGGCTGCGGTAGATCTCGCCCAGGCTCTTCCAGATGTTGTCGTGCGCACTGTTCTCGAACATCCGGTGGTAACGAGTCAGTTCTTCGTTCATCTGACGTCTGTTCACCTGAACGAAATTCATCAGTTCACGAAGCACGGTCATGTTCTGCGTTTTCAGCTCCTGCATTTCGGCATTCAGGGAAGCCGTATCGTCGGGAGCGGAGGACGGCTGTACAGGCGTCTCTCCGGCGGTTCTGACTGCCTGAGCGATCGCTTTCTGTCCGGCTTCTATGGAATCGAGCCGTTCATACAGTCCGGCGAACGAATCGGCATAGTCCGATACCGGGTGTGCGGCTTCCTGCGGCACGGCGCAGGGCTCGCCGGGAACGTCCGTCCCCTCGTTTTCCGGGGCAGCCGGTCCGGGTTCTGAGTCGGGAACGGGAGGAGCGGCGGGTTTTACAGGCTTGACGTCAGCAGGAAGCGCTTCGGGGTTCAGCTTCTGCCGCAGGGTTTCGGGGTTTTCCATCTCGCATTTCCTTTCAGTAATACAATATTTTTGTCAGTCAGAGCTGCTGATCCCATATGCGCCTTTGAGAATACTCTCCTCATCGGGGATTCCCATATCGTCCGCTAGATTGGGATCGAGCACCCGGACAAGCCAATGGACTGGCTGGAGAACATAATCGTCGGGATCGAACGGGGCTCCTGTTTCCGCGCCGCCGCTGGCGCTGACCGGGAAGAAATGGATCGTGCTGAAATTGGCTTCCAGCGCGTTTATCACGCCGGAAAAACCGTTGTTCAGAAGAAAATCGTAACAGTATTTGTCCTGAATGTCGATCGCTTTGACCGTTTCCGACGACGAGCGCAGCTCCCTTCCGATCGAGTACCGTGACAGCTTTTTGATCATGCAGGGATAGTCCATCTTGGTGATGATGACGGCGATCGGACGGGTGATTTTCTGTCCCACCTTTCCCGCGCCGGGAATGGAGCGGAGGTGAGTCGCAAAGCTGTTGATGACCTTCACCACGTCGGCTTTGGAAACGTTTTTGATATTGACGCCCTCGGACTTCGCATACTGCTGCATTTTCTCGGAGGAGAACGGGTCGAGCATCAGAAGAATGCCGTTGCTGTCGCGCATATCGTTCGTGTAGGTCATTCCGCGAAGATCCGGGGCGTCGAACACCTCGCCCGCCACGTCGAAAATGGTGAACTGAACGTTTGTCTTCCCTTTCTTTTCAAGGATGACCGAGTACTCTTTCGTGGAGTCCGCGGTGAGCGTACCCGACACGCGCTTTTTTCCGTAAAATATATCGCTCAGCTCCTGGAAGTCGTCCATGTGGATATCGGGGATTTTCGTCTTCATGGAGCTTTTGCGGGAAATGTGATCAAACAGAGTGTTGAAATAGGCGGCGAGATAGACCGTCTTGCCGCTGGAAGAGCCTCCGATCATGGTCAGACCGAATTGTCTGGAACCGGAGGACGCCAGCTCCTCGCCGTGAACGGGACAGAAGGCGCGGTATTTTGATCTGCCGTTAAAAAAGGTGGTGGGCAGCTTCTTACCGCACACGCATTTATGATGGAAAACGCCGTAGGAGCTTGGTACGAGCCGGGTATGTTTCTTGCCGCAGGTGCAGGCAAAGGCGGGAACGGTGAACCGCGCCTTGCAGTACGGGCACATCGAATTGATCGAATGCGCTTTCAGATAGATCCGGTCGATGATCCAGACGATCGAGAAAATGAGATAGACCAACAGCATGACTGTAAGGATCACGCAGCAATGGACAGCCGAAAACGCAAGCGTAGCGGCGGTTCCTGCCACGAGGACGGCGGCGGA
Organism: Eubacteriales bacterium; assembly: GCA_045600005.1. GTDB lineage: Bacteria > Bacillota > Clostridia > Oscillospirales > CAG-272 > Flemingiibacterium. The sequence goes on from JAZRXB010000273.1 coordinate 22,703, forward strand.
AAAGACGAGGAAGACCAGAAAGTACAGAATCTTCGAATACCAGTGCTCCGCTTCGCCCGGCAGCTCCCACGCAGCTCTCAGCGCTTCAAAGTTGCTGCTCCATGCACACGAAATGGTTCTTTTCAGAGAAAAGAAACCGGGTCCGAAGAAATAGCTTTTCCGTCTGACATATTCCTGCTTGTGTTTTGAGGAATCGACGAAAACATCTTTAAAGGATCTGCCTGAAGTCGCGATATAGGGATTGGCATACTGAATGATGGCACAGATGTAGTAAAAGATGGCAGCGCCCGCGCCCATCAGCGAGATAGACACCGCCACTCCTCCGATCACAAATGGCGCCATCGGGATGATCAGCTTGGTGATCAGCAGCCAGAGCAGATAAAGCACGATTGCCGCGATAATGATTTCCATAGTAAGACCTTGACTTTCGCAGCAGCGAAAATTCCCTTTCTGTAAAGAAAAAACATACTGTCCGGAACAAAGACCGATCCGCGCCGCACAGCCGATGCGGAAACGGTTCCGCCGCAGACCGCGAGGCGGGAAACGGCTTTCAGGCTTCCCTGCCTGTCATGCCGCGGGATCTTCTCCCGCCGGGAGTCTGGGAAAGCGATCCAGAGCTATTTCCAGAGGACGCCGACCGCACCGGACAGGTCGTCTCCCAGATAGGAAGCGATCTTTCCGTACCAGCCGAAGTCCAGTATGGAGACGGACCTGCCCAGCACGGCGGAAAACTCGCTGATCGTGCCGGTTTTCAGGAACGACGCGATCAGCTCCGAGTATTTTTTTCCGGCAGCCGCTTCGCTTTTCAGAAAAGCCATGGCGCTCCTGACGTCGGAAAAGACCGGGACAGGGCGGCGGCTCTGCGTACTTTGCGGGATGCTGAACGGCATTTCAATGGTGTGATTCCGGGCGACCTCCGCATCCGAAGCGTTCAGATAAAAACGGGAACAGCCGGAGCCGCAGAGCGTTTTATCGAACGTCACGTCAACATGGAAATACTCGCCCGCCAGCTCCACCATGTTCCACGCATGTTTTCCGCTGATCATCTCGCGTCCTGAGGAGGAGACCGCCGTGCCTTCCACGACAATGGCGGGCAGATCGACGCGATCCGCCAGGTATTTGAAAGCGGCGGCATACCCTGCGCAGACGCAGTTTCCTTCCAAGAACGCGCCTGCGATCGTGAAAGCGTTGTGAGGGCGGCTTACATTATTTCCATACGACGCGATCCTCAGCAGCTCATCATGCAGAAACATTTCCGCTTCGATCGGGTTGACGCCGTGATACTGCGACAGGATCAGAGAAACGCTCCGGGCGATCCGGATCTTCGTTTCCCTGATCTCGTCGGGAGACATAATATATTGTAAGGTAAGAGTGCGCCGGAATCGCGTTGTCGTGATCCCGGCCACGCCGTAGTCCACAAAAAAGAAATCCGGATAATCCAGAAAAACCGCATTGAGTGATCTGGACACATCTTCCGGAGCTTTGGGAATGCTGATCGTCTTCTGAAATGAATTGATCCCGTTTATCAGACAGTCATAGATTTCCTGCTCGTCCTCGGTCAGTTCCGACCTGTAATAACAGTTCCGTGCCATTTTCCGTCCTTAGTAAATGATCATCCGCTTCAACAGGAGCTGATGCGGATGAAAATGTTGCCGAATAGAAATCTCTTCTCTTAAGGCAATACCGCACAATTCACGGCTTTCGCCTTGATGGCACGCTTGCTTGCATCTTTCCCGTCATACTGTACAAATTTCGTCGGCATAGGAGGTACTATGCCCTCCTCAATTTGTTTCGTCTGACGGGAAATCTGACGGC
>JAZRXB010000274.1:0-2895 GCA_045600005.1 Eubacteriales bacterium
CTGTCGGGAGTTTTCTCCCGTATCGGAATCACGGACGTCCTGTTTTACTGAACCGTCCGCTTATCAAATGTCCGCCGGAAGTCGAAGACCTCCGGCGGAGTGCGTTTCAAATGCAAAGCGCTGAGCTTAATGCGAGCGCCAGAACGCTTCCTCGAGCGTTTCGCCCGTCACCTCGAAGGTCCTGCCGTCGATGATCTTCATGTAGGGCTTCGCCAGCTGGTTCGGAAGCGGTATGCGCTCTACGTTCTCGACCCGGAAGGTCACGGGGGACGGGTAGACGAACGGCTTCATGCGAGAAAGATTCTCCGCCGCGCGCTTCGCCGTCTCATAGATCAGTTTATGCGCCGCTTCGGGACCCATCAGCGAGCCGCCGAAGGAGGACAGCCCTTTCTTGACCTGCGCCGTTTCGATCCACGGCAGCAGAGCGGACGCTTCGGCGCATACCTTGTCGTCGCCCGACACCATGATGACCGGCACGCCGTGTTCGCCCGCGATGCCCGCGTCGATCGCGGTCTCGCCCGCCTTGTCGCCGTTGATCCAGTAGTTCTGGACCGACGCGGACGACATGGAATGCTCTAAGATCGCGCGGAACGTGCCTGCCATCGCGTGATAGCCGAGCAGGATCAGTCCGTCCGCATCCTCCATACCCGGGAAGCGCACCCACGTCGAATTGCCGCAGACGACCTCGTCGACCGCGGGGCTGAGCTTTTCCCAGCGCAGCGTGTTGCCGCCTCCGTGTCCGTCGCGCACGATCACCGTGTCCGCGCCGCCCGCCTTGCAGCCTTCCGCCGCCGCGTTGACGTCAAAGGTCATGTAGTCGCGTCCTTCCGGGATCCGCGCACAGCCGGACGCCACCTGATCGCGGCTGAAAATGCCGGAAATGCCTTCCAGATCGGCAAAAATGTAAATTTTCAAAGCTGTTCTCCTTCCGTGACCGGCAGATAGCCGATTGTTAATGCTTAGAGATGACAAACGTTATAATAAAATCCGTTTTTATGTCGGCTTTGCCGACATAAAAACACCTCTAAGGCGAGCCCTCGCGCCGATATTATGGGGAGAGCCGACAAAACTTTGTTTTGCCGGCGGCGATAAGCGCGAGTAACGATTGTAAAACGAAGTTTAACAATCGACTATGACCGGATGCTTACTTCGCAAGCTCTGTGATCGCGCGCTTTGCCGCTTCCTTGGCCGCCGGGATATACGCCGGGTCGACCGTTTCAGGGATGAATCTCACGCTGTCGATGTCTCCGCCGCCGAGGATGGCGAACCAGATCAGCGCGCCGATGAACTCGCCCAGATTGTTTGCGTGGGACGGTCCGTCGGGCTTGCGGGTCAGCTCGCCGGTCGTGTCGCCGGTCAGCTCCTGCATGATCTTATAAGCGTCGCCGACCGGAAGCAGACGCGAACCGTAACGCTCCGCCAGCTCGTTGTAGTTGCGGCGGAGGAGGCGGTACATCGTCTCCTGCGAGATGTGATAGTCGTCAAGCAGCCGCGTGTTGTCGGTGCGGTACGCCCACGTTTCGTGAACGATGATCTCCGCCTTCGGCGCGAGCGATCTCACAAATCCGACGAGATCGTCGCAGTAGGGGTAGAACGTGCCGATCTTCCACGAAAAATGGCTCGCCTGCTGGATCGTCACGAAGTCCCATTCGTCCGAAAGGAGCATTTCGCGCATGGTTTTCGTGCCGTTGTAGCTGTCGCCGTAGGCGGGCGTATCGTCCGCCGCGTTGTTCCAGTGGCGCTCGAAGGAGCATCCGCCGATGACGCAGCGTCCGATGGTCAGCGGGATGCCGGCTTCCGCGCAGAGGTCGGGGAGAAAATGTGTGGAGTTCTGTGAAAAGCTGTTGCCGATGGTAAGAATTTTCATGGTGATTCCCTCTTTCGCTCATAAATATTACATTCATTATAACACGCACTTTGAAAAAATGCAAGCCTTTTCCCCTTTTTTGAACCGGGGCTTTTCACGGGTTGACAGCACGCGGCGCGTATGATATAATGAAGACAGCTTCCCAAAACAGCCGATGACGGACTTCGTCCTGCGGCTGGCTGAAAATTCAGGAAAAAAGGAGAACCGAATCATGTCTGAAAAGCTCTGCGCACTCACCTTTGACGACGGTCCCAGCGAACAGACGCTGCGGCTGCTCGATCTTTTTGAAAAGCTCGGCTGCACCGCGTCCTTCTTCGTGATCGGAGAGCGGACGCTCGGCAAAGAGGATATCCTCCGCCAATGCGTCTCGCGCGGCTGCACCATCGAAAACCATACGTGGCGGCACACCAACCTCACCAAACAGACTCCCTCCGAAATGCTCGAAGCCTTCCACGCGACACAGAACATCATCCGCGAAGCCGTCGGCGACCTGCCGCAGTTCCTGCGCGCGCCGGGCTGTCAGGTGAACGAGGAGGTCTACCGCACGATCCCGCTTCCCTTCATTCGCGGAGGATGCGGCTCGGCGGACTGGAATTCAAGAGTGGACGATCCCGTCACCTCCGACCTTGAGACCCGTGTGAACGGTATTCTGCGCTCCGCCTGCGACGGTCACGTTTACCTGCACCACGACCCGACCGGCAATCATCTTACGCCGGATGCGCTTGAGATCGCGCTGCCGCGCCTGATCGCGGACGGCTACCGCTTCGTGAATCTGCGCGAGCTGTTCCGTCTGAAAGGCGTGATCCCGCAGCCGCATGAGGGCTTCCAGTGGGACAACGCCGCCCTGCGCACCGAGCGCTGACCGTGCAAGGAAGCAGTATCCCGCGCCGCGGCAGAGGAAATATGGACGCGGCTGTTTTCGCAGAAACGGATTTCCGCCGTTCTGCCGGACAGATTGTCAGCCGTATTGTCCGCCGACCTTCCCACCCAAACGCAGACCCGTAAAATACAGACCGAGGTCCGCCCGA
>JAZRXB010000275.1:0-21283 GCA_045600005.1 Eubacteriales bacterium
ACAAAACAAATTTTGTCGGCTGACAAAACTTTGTTTTGTCGGCGGCGATAAGCGCGAGTAGCGGTTGGAAAACGTAGTTTTACAATCGACTATAGGTTACCTCTAAAAATTCAAATAATCCGTTGAAAAACAAAACGCGATACCCATAGTATCGGGGTTTGTTTTTCTTCCTCATGAATTTTTAGTGGTTGCCTATATATAGTCTCCTTCATTTCCGACTGTCTCTGAACATTCGCGGGATCCATAGAATAATAAAACACGATACCCGCAGTATCAGGTTCAATTTTTCTTCTTTCTGAATCTTTCAGGGCCGCCTTCCTATACGGCGGCAGTCCGCCGTATTTTCCTTCCCCATCATCATACCACAGAAACGCCGCCGTTTCAAGTAAAAAGTGTAAATTCGGCGAAACTTCGCCGTTATGACGAAAAAAACATGACCGGAGCGGGTTCCGCTTCGGTCATATCAGAGTCTTACGGGTTATTTTTTCACGGGAAGCTCGTTGATGCGTTCGACCAGCTGATCGGTCTCGATGTCGTTGTACTTGACCGGGAAGCTGGCGGTCACGTCTCCGGCGGTCAGCGTCATAACGGAGGTCTTTTTCAGGATTCCTTTGACGCGGACCTCTTTGTCCTCAGTCGAAGCGTGAACCTCGGCGTTCGGGAACGCGAACAGATCCTTCTCCGCTTTATCGGTCGTGAAGGTAACGGTGCAGCGCTCGATTTCCAGCGCGTTCTTCCCGAAGAAGAAATCGGTATGGATATAAGTCTCGGTGCGCGGCATCTGGGCGCCGTCGATCTTCGAGAGCGTATTGCCGTCAAAGGACCAGTCTTCGGAGGTGAAGTCGGGCTGGCGTTCGTGCGGACGTCCCGCAGTCAGTTCGTCGATCTTTTTGGTGAAATAGTCCATATATTCGGCGTCGCTGACCCGCAGGGTATATCCGACCACCAGCAGAACGATACCGCCCACCAGCAGCGGCGTACCGAGGAACCTGAGCCCGATCCGGGCCAGCGATACGACCACGCCGCCCGCAGTGAGAAGCGCGCCGATCGCCAGAATCGGCCAATAATTCTTAAAATAATGCAGCAGTCTGTTGTTTTTCATTTTCTGACCCTTCCTTTTCTTACTTGCGGACAGGCAGATTTTTCCGGATAAGCAGATCATCCCGGATATTGCTATCCGCATACACAGTATAGCACGCGCACCATAATTTGTCAATCTAAACATATGCCCTGCCGTATAATTATTTTCGGCAGAAGGAAACAGATTTCACAAAGAATCACTCATTCAGGACTGATGTTTCAAAAAAACAACGATACTTCGTCATACAGCTGTCACATTTTCAATTTATAATATAACCGTAAACAAAAACAACAAGACGAACAGATTCATCCTGTTTGAAATCATAAGGAGGTTCACGATGGATCAGAACAATCTTTACCCGTCCGACAGTCATACCGGCGAAGTGCCTGTCCAGCCCGCCGCACAGACTTCCGAACCGTCCACGCAGAGCTTCGGGAACACCCCTGCGGCTCCCGCCGCTCAGCAGACGTCTTCCTTCTCGCAGCCCGCTGCGCAGCAGAACACCTCGTTCTCTCAGCCCGCCGCTCAGCAGACTTCCCCGTTCACCGCTCCCGCCGGACAGCAGACGTCTTCCTTCTCGCAGCCCGCCGAGCAGCAGAACACCTCGTTCTCACAGCCAGCCGCTCAGCAGACCGCCTCGTTCGGCGCGGCAGATTTCTCCCGGTATCAGGACACCGCATCGAGCTTCACCTCGATCCCGCGCGAAACAGTCTATATCAACAACAATCAGACCGAATCCCCCGAGCAGAAGCCTCAGAAGAAAGAAAAGGCTCCGAAAGGACGGCTCGGTCTCGGCGCGATCGCCGCGATCGTCGCGGTCTGCATGATCTTCTCGGGCGGAGCAGCCTTCGTCGGGACCTACGCCGCCAATAAGCTGAACGGTCAGAAAACGGTCGTCGTCAAAGACCCCGTCACCGGCGAAACCACCGTCACGAACAGCGGCGCACCGTCCGTCATTTTCCAGTCCTTTACCGGCAACAAGACCGCCGGCGGCTATGAACAGGTCGCCGACGCGGTTGCGCCGACCGTCGTCGAGATCCGTACCGAATCGGTTTCCACCGCTTCCTTCTGGGGCGGGAACTACGTCACCTCCGGCGCTGGCAGCGGCGTCATCATCAGCGCGGACGGCGTGATCGTCACGAACAACCACGTGGTCAGCGGCGCCAACACCATCACGGTCACGCTGAAAGACGGGACCGAATATCCCGCAAAGCTGCTCGGAACCGATTCCGACAGTGATATCGCCGTTATCAAGATCGAAGCGTCCAATCTGCCCTGCGCACTGGTCGGCAACAGCGACGAGCTGAAGGTCGGTCAGGAAGTCTTAGCAATCGGCAACCCGCTCGGCGAGCTGGGCGGAACGGTCACCAACGGCATCGTCAGCGCGCTGGCGCGTGAAATCGACATCGACGGTTCGATGATGACGGTCATTCAGACCAACGCTGAGGTCAACCCCGGCAACTCCGGCGGCGGACTTTTCAACCTGTACGGTGAGCTGATCGGCATCGTCAACGCAAAATCCACGTCGACTTCCTCCGGGACCGCCGTGGAAGGCATCGGCTTCGCCATTCCGGTCAACACCGCCTCGAAGGTCGCGGCAGAGCTGATCAACTACGGTTACGTCCGCGGCAAAGTCAAGCCCGGCATCAGCTATATCGACATCGCGGATTCGTGGGACGCCATGTACTACCGCGTCAATTCGCTGGGCGTCTATATCGTAAGCTCCGAATTCACCGATGAGCTGAAGTCCGGCGACCGCATCACCGCCATCGACGGCAAGGAAGTCACGTACAGCACGGACATCAAACCGATCCTGAAGGATCACAAGGTCGGCGACACGGTCGTCGTCAAGGTGGTCCGCAACGGTCAGTATATCGACGTCAAGGTCACGCTGCGCGAATATGTCCCGGCAGCCGCTTCAAACACCGATCAGTCCGCTTTTGAACAGAACGCGGGCAAGGGTATCACCGGCTGATCTGAACTGAAAAGTCATCCTGCTCTGTGCCCGTGGGTGTATGTACCCGTGGGTGCAGAGCAGGATGACTTTTGGGGATCGCCGGACCGCATTCGCACGGTTCCAGGAAAATCTCATGAAGGATATATGGTTTATTTGGACGAAGCGTTCGTCAGGATCTCATCGACCGTGCGCTTATCCAGCTCGTCAAAGCGCAGCGGGCGGTCGTTCCATTTCGTCTCATCCTTCGTTTCCTCGTGTGAGTCGATCAGCCGCTGGAGCAGCATGACGTCGTGCCACGTACCGAACTTGTAGCCTGCCAGACGCTCTCTGCCGACCTCGCGGAAGCCGAAATTTTCATGGAGTCCGACGCTTGCGGGGTTGGGATCGGTGACGGTCGCATACAGGTTCTTATACCCCATCCGGCTGAGCAGTTCGATCAGCGCCCGGTAAAGCCGTCCGCCGATGCCGCAGCGATGATATCGTTTATCAAGATAGATGGAAAGCTCGGCACAGTAACGGTAACCGAACCTCTGCTTGTAACGATGCGCATACGCATACCCGACCGGAACGCCGTCCGCCTCGCAGACAAGATAGGGAAATTCCGCCAGCGTATCCCGGATACGTCCGGCAAATTCCTCAGCTGCGGGCGCGATATATTCGAGCGTGACGGTCTCGCCTTCTACATAAGGGCGGTAAATCCCGCTGAGTGCCGCCGCATCGTCGGGCGAAGCAATACGGATCACGATATTCATAGAGTTTCGCTCGCTTATCGTCTGTCCGCTTTATTTCTCGCAGTACTGTTCGAGATACCGTTCCATCCGCTCGCGGATCTCGTCGTTCAGCAGAACCACGCCGTCCAGCTCACGATTGTACATATGGTCGATGATATCGCGCACGGTGACGATCGGATGCACCTGAATGCCGAATTCCGCGCCGATCTCCCTGATCGCCGTCGTACCGGACTGTCCGCGCTCCATGCGGTCGACCGAAATGATCATATGCTCGACCTTCACGTCAGCGGCTGCTTTCAGCTGCGGCAGCGTCTCACGGACAGCCGTCCCCGCCGTGATGACGTCCTCGATGATGACCACGCGGTCGCCGTCGGACAGCTTCGCACCGACCATATTGCCGCCCTCGCCGTGATCCTTCGCTTCCTTGCGGTTGAAGCAGTAGGGCTTGTCGATGCCGTACTCGGTAAACAGGGAACAGGCGGTGACGGTCGCAAGCGGGATGCCCTTGTACGCCGGTCCGAACAGCACGTCGAAGTCCTCTCCGACGTTGGTTTTCAGGCATTCGGCATAATATCTGCCGAGCGTCGCCATCTGAGCGCCGGTCTTATAGTTGCCGGTGTTGACGAAGTAAGGCGACTTTCTGCCGCTCTTGGTCGTGAAATCTCCGAAGCGGAGCACGCCGCTTCTCACCATGAATTCGATAAAATCCGTTTTGTAGCTCATTTTCGCAGGCTCCTTATATCGTTATTTGATATTAGTATCGTATTATGATATCATTCTATGATATCAAAGCGCGATCGGTGATTCATCCAGCTCGATTTTCAGCACCATCGTCTCTTTTTCAAAGTCCTCGGCGGGAATATCGAACACATGGAGCGTCTGACGGCGAAGCAGATGCGTCGACCAGTCCTTGTCCTCCGGACGGGTCACGACGTCGTATTTCAACGGACGTCCGTCGTTTAAGAGCGTGACCGATTTCGGCATGACGCAGAGCGGCTTGAGCGTCAGTCCGCAGCGGTTCAGACCGCCCGGGATGTGAACGTACAGCGTGCCGCCCTTTTTCGTCGTCAGAAGGGTCTTGTCTTCCAGCAGCGCACATGGCTCCGCGTCAAAGGCTTCCTTCACGCGGTTGTACCAGCTTCCGACCCGTTTTACCACGTCGGCGGCGCGCGCGGGGATCAGACCGTCCGGCTGAGGTCCGACGTTCAGCAGGTAACTGCCGTCCATCACGCGGATCCGGTCGATGCTGGCGGTCAGGAAACGCGACGTGTAATAATCCTCGGTCGAGCAGAAGCCCCAGCTTTCATGACCGACCGACTGGCAGGCTTCGGTATAGCGCTCGAATTTCCCGCCCTCCGGCACGCGGCGTTCGGGCGTGGAGAAGTCGCCCCTGTCGCCCCAGCCGCGGTCGTTGATCAGAATATCCGGCTGGAGAGAGCGCACGTATTCGTTCATCGACGGGTCCTCGATGCGCGTCGGGATATCCCAGAACAGCGTGTAGATCTTTCCGTAACCGGTCAGAAGCTCCGCCATCTGATTCTTCACATATTCGCGGTAGCGGACGGTATCCTCGACGTCGCCCTTTGACGGGAACTGATGCGAGCTCTTGGAATTGTAGGAAAACGGACAGTTCCAGTCGGGGTTGGAATAGTAGAGCGACAGCGCCATGCCGCCGCGTTCGCACGCCGCCGAAAGCTCCTTTAAGATATCGCGTCCGTAAGGCGTGTTCATGATGTTGAAATCGGTATATTTCGTGTCGAACATACAGAAGCCGTCGTGATGCTTGGTCGTGATGCAGATATATTCCATCCCGGCTTCCTTTGCGAGCGCGACCCATTCGTCCGGGTCGAACTTCACCGGATCGAACCGATCCATCAGCGTGCGGTAAACCTCGCGCGGCGTAAAGAAGCGCCATCTTGCCTGCTCATGATAGCCGGTCAGCGCATACAGTCCCCAATGGACAAACATTCCGAATTTATGCGGCATTCCCATAAGATCCATCTCCTTGTTCCGTGTTTTATTTCTACTATTATAACATATGAAAGCCCCGTGTGCAAGTCCATGTGCGCAAGTTTCGCAAAACTTCCATAATTTTCAGATTTTTTCACGAAGTCTCTGTACAAATCCGTTCCGTTGTGGTAAAATAGAGCAAAACACCCTGAAAGGAAATCTGAAATGGCTGAATTCAAAACGAACGTCTATCGTATCTTCGACTCGGAAAAGCTCCCCTACACGCCGCACACCTACGCGCACGGCGACGGTCCCGTGGACGGTGCGACCATCGCGGCGGAGCTTGGCATCGACCCGGCGAAGGTCTTCAAAACACTGGTCACGCAGGGGAACGACCGGAACTTTTATGTGTTCGACGTACCGGTCAACCGCGAGCTTGATCTGAAAAAAGCGGCGAAAGCGGTCGGCGCCAAATCGGTCGAAATGATCCATGTCGCTGATATCAACAAGATCACCGGCTACGTGCGCGGCGGATGCTCTCCGGTCGGCATGAAGAAAAAATACCGCACGGTGTTCGACGCGACGGCAGAAGGGCTTGACACCATGCTGGTCAGCGCGGGACGAATCGGCTGGCAGATCGAAGCAAAACCCTCCGATCTTGCAAAAGTAGCGGGCGCCACCTTTGCCGATATCCTGATGTGATCACGGCGTCTGACGCTTCCGTCCGACCGACGGGAGCGCCGGTTCCGGCGCTTTTCCTTCCGCTCCCGGATCATCCGGGAGCTTTTTCATTTATTCAGGCTCCGCCGAACAAAAAAAGCCCCGATTGCACCGGAATCCTTGCCTTTTGGCGCGGACCGTGTTATAATATAGGAAATCAAACCATCCATGCAAGGAGGCACTGTCATGTTTGACCGGAATCTTCTCCTCACCCGCATCGACGCTTGCCGGGACGATATTCTCGCCGCAGAGCGTACTCTCTGGCAGCATCCCGAGAGCGGCTACCGCGAGTGGACCGCACACGCCTATCTGAAAGAAAAGTATGAAGCCCTCGGTTATACGCTCCATGAGGCGGGCAATATTCCCGGCTTCTGGTGCGAGCTGGATACCGGCCGCCCCGGTCCCTGCGTCGGACTGTTCGGCGAGCTGGATTCGCTGATCGTTCCCTCTCATCCCGAAGCCGACCCTGTGACCGGCGCGGTCCACGCCTGTGGTCACAACTGCCAGAGCGCCGGTCTGTACGGCATTGCGGCAGCCTTTTCCGCGCCCGGCGCGCTCGAAGGACTGTGCGGAAAGATCCGTCTGTTCGCCGTTCCGGCTGAGGAGCTGATCGAGATCGAATACCGTGAAAAGCTGCGCGCCGACGGCGTGATCCGCTTCTTCGGCGGCAAGCAGGAATTCATGGCGCGCGGCTATCTGGACGACGTGGACATCGGCATCATGATCCACACCTCCGGCGGGACCGGACTGTCCTGCGACGACGGCAGCAACGGATGCGTCATCAAGCGTGCCGTCTTCCGCGGCAGAGCCTGCCACGCCGCGTCTCCATCGGGCGGCGTCAACGCGCTCTATGCGGCTAACACCGCCATGACCGCCGCCAACGCGCTGCGCGAAACCTTCCGCGACGAGGATTACATCCGCTTCCATCCGATCATCACGTCGGGCGGCATCGCCGTCAACTCGATCCCCGACACGGTGACGGTCGAAAGCTACGTGCGCGGACGCACGCTCGACGCGATCGAGAAGGTCAACCGCAGGATCAACCGTGCCTTCGCCGCTCCCGCCGCCGCCATGGGCTGCCGTGCCGAGCTGTACGACCATCACGGCTACGCGCCGCGTCTCAACGACAACGGTCTGCAGGAGCTGATGAAGGAGGTCGCCGAACCTTTCTTCGCGCCCGGCGAGGTGAAGCTCCATACCGGCTGGGGCAAGGGGTGCAGCGACTTCGGCGACGTGGCGTGCGTCATGCCGGCGATCCATCCGCACATCGGCGGCGCGTGCGGCACGGGTCACGGCGCGGACTACATGATCAAAGACCCTGACAAGGCCTGCGTGACCAGCGCGAAGGTGCAGGTCCTGATGACGGCGCGTCTGCTTGAAAACGACGGCGCGGAAGCAAGGAAGATCATCACCGGGGCGAAGGTCCCGTTCGCGTCGATCCCGGACTATCTGAAATCGGTCGAACGGGTCGAGCTTGCCGCCGACGCCGTTTCCTACGGCGAGGACGGCACTGTTACGCTGAAATTTGTGAACTGAACGGAGGAACATCATGTCTGATATCTATGTGGAGGGGCATCGCGGCTTCTGCGCGAAATACCCGGAAAATACGCTGCTTTCCTATGAAAAGGCGATCGAGCTCGGCGTGGACGCCATCGAATTCGACATCTGGCTGTCGAAGGACAAGGTCCCCGTGCTGATGCACGACGGCGACACGATGCGCACCTGCGGCGTTCCCGGTCATCTGCGCGACCGGACGCTCGCCGAGATCAAAACGCTCTGCCCGTCCTTTGCGGACAAATTCGGCGACGCCTTTGCGGGAAAGGTCGAGGTCCCGACGCTCGACGAGCTGCTTCGCCTTGTGAAGGAAAAGCGCCCGACCTTAAAGCTCGGCGTCGAGGTCAAGGAATACACTGAGGAAACGGTCGACCTCGCCGTCGCCGCGCTGAAGGAATACGGCTTCTTCGAGAACTGCTGGTTCTACGCCTTCAACGGTCGGATCATCCGCTATCTGAAGGAAAAATACGGCACGCGGACGATGGGCTACCCGGATATCCAGATGAAGGAATTCTGCGGCTACGAATGGTATGACGAGATCGGTCTGTCGATGATGTTCGTCCGCTCGGAGCTGTGCGCATTCTACCGCGCGAAGGGAATGCCGATCCATATGTACTGCGCCGATACCGAGGAGGACGTGAAGCTCTGTATCGAACGCGGCGCGTCCCTCATCACGGCAAACGACCCGGTCCCGCTGCTCGGGATCGTGAAGAACAACGGCTGAGCGCGGAGGAAGGATCATGCTGTTATACATCATCCGCCACGGCGACCCGAACTATGCGCTCGACTGCCTGACAGAGCGCGGCAGAAAACAGGCTGCCGCCGTCGCCAGGCGTTTGCAGCGCAGCGGGATCAATGCCGTCTATTCCTCTCCGATGGGACGCGCGCGTGAGACCGCCGCGCCGACCTGCGAGCTGCTGGGACTGCCCTGTCACATTGAAGAATGGACGCACGAGCTGACCTTTGAAGAACGCGGCACGCCCTTTCCCGACGGCATCAAGCGCTCGGTCTCGCAGCTTCCGGCTCCGAAGCTGCGAGAAAACGGGAATATCCTGCTCGATTACGAGCATTTCGACGAATGCCCCGGTTTTGCCGAGAGCGGTATGCGCAGCGCCATCGAGCATCTGACGCCAGAAGGCTGTGAATTCCTTGAACGGCTCGGTTACAAGGAAGAAAACGGCGTGTTCCGCATCGTGCGGGCGAACGACGACCGTGTCGCGCTGTTCTGCCATGCGGCGTTCACGCGGGCATGGCTGTCGATCTTACTTCACATTCCGCCGCACATGATGTGGGCGGACTTCGGTTATTCGCACACCGGCGTCACCGTGCTGGACTTTGAGGATTACGGCACGGGCTTCACCTCGCCGAAATGCCTGTGCTACTCCGATCTGTCGCACCTCTATGCCGAAGGGCTTGACATGATCTACGACAACCGCATTGAAATTTAACGGAAGCGATCGCTGCAAAATCAACCCTGATCGTCAAGGAAAGGATACATAAGCATATGACTCACCCAGACCGGAAGAAAGCGAAATTCATTGATATGCCGGGACGCTGCCGCGCCTTTACCGACATTGTATACAGCGGCGTCGGAAACTCCAAGGAAATGTGGGCGGAAATGCACGCCGCCGAGCGCCGGTTCGACCCCGCGCCGAACCCCTATCACGCCTATATCGGCGAAATGCACGGTCACACGAATCTGTCCGACGGTTCCCCTGACATCGACACCTATTTTAAGAATCTGCGCGACCTTGCAAGGGTCGACTTCGCCGCCATATCCGACCACGATCACGGCGGCGTCGGCAAACCGGAGCTTTGGGTCGGTTCGCCGTCCAAGTGGGATCTGACCCGCGAAAAAGTAAAGGAATACTACGAACCCGGAAAATTCACGACCATTTTAGCCTACGAGCGGGATTCCTACCCCTTCTGCAACAACATGATCGTGTACTATAACAGCCACGACGGCGAAATGATCCGCAGTGAACACGACGGCGAGATCACCGAAGCGGAAATGCGTGCGGTTCTGGCGCGGGACGATGTTTTCGTCGTGCCTCACGACACCTATTACCTCTCGTCGGGCTGCGACTTCAACGCACTTCCCCTCGATCTGATGCCGCCCTTCCTCGAGCTGTATGCGCGCGGCGACGCGGCGGAGTACATGGGCAATCCGGGTTTTGCCGAGAGCAACTGCTGTGAGGGCGGTTTCTGGCAGGACGCGCTGAACCGCGGCGCGCGGATGGGCTGCATCGGCGGCTCGGACGACCACAGCGGGAACAACGGACGCTTCACCGACGCGCCCTATCCGTTCAACTGTCCCGGTCTGACCGGTGTGTGGGCGGAGGAAAACACGCTCGAAAGTCTCTTTGCCGCGCTGAAAGCGAAGCGCTGCTACACGATCATGGGCGGACGCATGGAACTGGATCTCCGGATAAACGGTCACTTCATGGGCGAGGAATTCACGCTTCCCGCCGACGAAGACCGCGCCGTCTGGTTCTCGGTCAGAGCGGACGCGCCGATCAAAGCGATCACCGTCGTCAAGAACGGGCGCGATTATTACCGGCAGTTCAAGGGCGACAGTCAGCTTTTCTTCGATTACCGGCAGGAAAAGCCGACCGATTACTACTATCTGCGCGTCGAGCTGACCGACGGACGCTTCGGCTGGACCAGCCCTGTCTGGGTCACGGTCCGCCCGGAATGATGCAAACAGGCTTTCGGGACGCGGATTTTTCCGCATCCCGCTGTAAGGAAAGGAAAAATCGGGTCTGTTATGGAACATAAGGGAACAGAAATTATTGAGACGCACAGATCATTGTTAAGACCGTTCTGCGCCGAAGATATCCCTGCGGCATATCGGAACTGGATGTCCGACGAAAAAGTCACGGAATTTCTGAGGTGGCGGACACATACGGACATACGGATAACCGAAAGCGTCATTCATGACTGGATAAGGAATTACGAAAAAAACAGTTTTTATCATTGGGCGATCGTTCTCAAAGACATAAACGAACCGATCGGTTCGATCGGCGCTGTTGATCTGGATGAAAGGACCGAAACGCTGCATATCGGTTACTGCATCGGCAGCAGATGGTGGCGTCAGGGCATTATGACAGAAGCGTTTCAGGCGATCATCCCGTTTTTCTTTGAAGAAGTATGCGCAAACAGAATTGAGTCCCAGCACGACCCAAACAACCCCAATTCGGGAAAAGTGATGCGGAAATGCGGATTAACTTATGGTTACCTCTAAAAATTCAAAAAATCCGTGGAAAAACAAAACGCGATACCCATCGTATCGGGTTTTGTTTTTCTTCTTCATGAATTTTTAGAGGTTGCCTTATGAAGGCACGCTCCGCCAGGCTGACTGGAGCAACAAAGGCCTTGTCGACGCCTGTATGTACAGCCTGCTGAGATCCGAATGGGAGAAAACAGAACAGAAATAAACTCCGGTTTGCCCGGTAAAAGAATGACCCGACGAAAACCTTTTCGTCGGGTCTTCTGTATCAGGAAACCGCTGTGACGTCAGTATCACGATTCTTTCGCCTTTTCGCAGGTTCTTTTTCCCTGTTTTTCCGGAAACGGGCATAAACCGCGTTTCTCTGTCCATACTACCTTTCGTCAGGGGACGGCAGATGTCCCGCTTGAAAGCCGGGAAAACCCGGCGGAAAGGTTGGTTATCCGGATGGACATGAGAAAAATCAGAGTGATTCAGTACGGCTGCGGCAAGATGAGCAAATGGATCCTGCGCTATCTCTATGAAAAGGGCGCGCAGATCGTCGGCGCGGTCGATGTAAACCCCGAACTGATCGGACGCGACGTCGGCGAATTCGCCGGTCTTGACCGCACACTCGGCGTGAAGATCACCGACGACGCAGACCGGCTGCTTAACGAGGTCGACGCGGACGTCGCGGTGCTGACGCTCTTCTCGCTGATGCAGGACATTTACCCCTTCGCCGAAAAATGCCTTTCGCATGGGATCAGCGTCATCACGACCTGCGAGGAAGCCATTTTCCCCGACACCACCGCCGCGCCGCTGACGAACCGGCTCGACCGGCTCGCCAAGGAAAACGGCTGCACGATCACCGGCAGCGGAATGCAGGATATTTTCTGGATCAATTTCGTCGCCATGGTCGCCGGCGGATGCCACACCATCCGCCGGATCAGGGGCGCGTATTCCTACAACGTGGACGAATACGGTCCCGCGCTCGCAAAGGTCCACGGCTGCGGACTCACGCCGGAGGAATTTGAAGCGACCCTTGCGCACCCGGACGAGATCGTTCCGTCCTACGCATGGAACGCCTCCGAAGCGCTCTGCGCGAAGTTAAAGCTCACGCCGCGCTCGATCACGCAGCAGAATGTCCCCTATCTCGCCAAGGAAAACGTCTATTCCGAAACGCTCGGTCATGAGATCGAAGCGGGACGGGTCATCGGCATGGCGTCGGTCGTCACCATCGAGACGATGCAGGGGATCATCATCGAGGAACAGACCATCGGCAAGGTGTACGCGCCGGGCGACGGCGATCTGTGCGACTGGACCATCGAGGGCGAACCTGACGTGACCTTCTCGGTCGACCATCCCGCAACGGTCGAGCATACCTGCGCCACGATCGTCAACCGGATCCCCTCTCTGCTCCGTGCGCCCGCCGGGTTCGTCACCTGCGACCGGCTGGACGAGATCGGTTATCTGCCCTACCCCATCGAGCTTCTGTAAACGGAGCAAAAGACTACCGGATATCGAAACCGGCTCCCCGCATCAAGGCGGGGAGCCGGTTTTCCAGTCGGCGGACTGTCATGCGGGAGATCACGAGATCTTCGTCAGCGAGAAATCGCGCAGGTCAAACTGCTCCAGCTTCAGCACACGTCCGTTGATATAGAAAGCGTGCATCGGGGAGGACAGCTTGTCCGCCTTCACCTCGAAGGTGTAGGAGTATTCCTTCCATTCCGACGTGACCCGGATGGGCGTGGAGAGATTCGTGGTCTCGTCCTCGTAATGGACGTTCAGCTCGCCGTCCGGCGTGCTTCTTGCGCGGAAGGTCAGCTTGTACTTGCCCGCACCGTACATATACACCTCATTGGTGATGAAGCGCGTGACGCCGGCGTTTATCGTGTCGATGGTCTTGACCGAATAGATGATGCCGCCGTCCGACGGGTCGCGGGAGGTCACAAGGTCAAGCTCGTAGCAGGTCGATTCGGTGAACTGGCTGATCTCGCCGCTGTCCGGCAGAAGCAGGTTCTCGCCGTTATAGACCGGCGTCAGCACGATCGAGCCGTCGTCCTGCGTCTTCATATCGGCAGCCATGCCGGATTTCACCAGCTCGCCCGCCTTCACATACGACACGCCGTTCTTCGCAACGGCCGAAGCGGACTTGTCGGTGCGCAGATAAGCCCTGATCTCGTCCGCCGGAAGCAGCAGCTCCGCTCCGTCGCGGACGGGCGGGTTCACGAACGAGAGCTGACGCAGACCGATGAATACCTTATCGGGCGCGGTGTAGTTGACCGTGTGGACGTTGAGCTGCGGAGGCTGATAGCTGTCGTCCGCCGCGACCGTCAGCGTATTTTCATACTGTGCGCCCTCCACTTCCATGTCCGAGACGGTATTGATGCGTTTGCCGTCCACATAGAGGTTGGTCACGTCGATCTTATAATTTGAGGTTTCAAGATAGTTGCTCGAATTCTGGAAACGGAAAATGTAGGGCGTCGTGGTCTTGTGCGGGTCCGCCGTGCCGATGGGCAGAGGCATCGTGATGTTGGACAGATGATAGACCTTATCGAGCGTACCCATATTGCGTCCGAGGAAGAGATAGGGGATGTACGGGCTGTCGATGCTGTCCATGTTCCGCACCGTGACGTCGGCGGTCAGCTGGTCGTTCGAGCCGTTGTAGGTGTTGTGGATCATGCCCTCGCCGATGCGGAAGATGTGGATGTCTTCAAGCAGAGTGTTCATCGGATTGCCCTGCGGGAAGAGCGCGGAGCAGGTCGTTCCGGCGGTGATATCGCGGTAAACCGTGTTTTCCGCGCTGAACACCATCACATTGTCGCCGACGTAGACGAAGCAGTGCTCGATCAGCGCGTCCTTGCCGCTGTAAATCGAAATGCCGTCGCTCGTCATCATGCTGGACAGGCACTTGGTGTTGCGGATGATCGGTCTTGTACCGCTGACCGCAATGTTGAAGCAGCGCGCATCGAGCAGGATCGGGCCGTCGATCATCATATCCGTACCCGAAATGGTCAGCAGCTTGAGTCCCTTGCCTTCGGTGCCGCCCGCCGTGATATCGTATTCATAGATATCCTCGAACGGGTCGACGATCGCGCCGTGACCGATGACCTTCGAGTGTTCGCCGTTCAGCAGGACGCGCGCGTTCATCACGGAACCGGGCGCAATATACAGAATGTGATTCTTGTCGGAATTTCTGAATACGCCGCCCTCCGGCTCGACCCAGCCCTCGACCCAAGTGACGTTCGGGTCGTCCTTGTCGGGCAGCTCCTCCGGGAACTCCGGCTCGTCGGCGAAGACCGACAGGATCGAATTGAGATCGTCGTCCAGACGGATGAGGAAATAGTCCGGCTTGTCAAGATAGACCGAGATCACGCCGTCCTTGAATTCGGTCTTGAAATTCTTCGCGGAGGGTGCGACCGTGTAGGTCTTGAAATCGCGGTTGACCCTGATGTCCACGCGCACCTGACCGCCCGAAAAGGCGAAGGTGCTGAACCGGCGGTACAGGTCGCCGCCGATGGCGCGGCTCTTGACGCTGTTCTGCATGGAATGATTGTAGACCGGGATCCTTTCGGTCGTCTTTCCCTGCGTGACCGTCACGGTGTAGTCGTAGTCCCGGTTGATCTCCTTCGGAAATTCCGGATAAATGACCAGTCGTTCCACTTCCAGATATTCCTCCCTTGTCGTCTGATGCTCGCTCACCAGAACGCCTTCTTCAAAAGAAAGCTCGTTTTTCGTTTCCCGGAGCAGATTCAGCAGATATTTCGCCGACTTCTGCACTTCAAGCTCGGTGCTTCCGACCACGTACAGCACGCCGTCCCGGCAGGTCAGACCCCAGCTGCCATTCGGGATATCCTTATGTGAGGAAACGAACCGGATGTCCGCTTCCTTCGCATCAAGACCGGTCGGCAGACCCGTCTTTTCCGTGATCAGCCCGCCCGCTTCCTCCGCGAAGGCGGACGCCGTATTGTCCACGCTGTAAGTGACGGCGAACGGCGTTTTTCCGCCGATGGCGAACGAGGCGATCTCATAGGTCCCTCTCACCGTCTGAGCGGTCCCGTCCGGAATGAGCAGTCCGGCCGGGGACAGCAGATGTTCGATGACGTAGTTCACCGCTTCCGCAGCCGCCGCTTCGCTGCCGCCGGTCAGATAGACGCGGTTTCCCTCGCGGATGATCTGATAATCGTGCAGACGGAGCGTGACGTCGGCTTCTCTCCGGTTGGTCGTGCCGACGCAAAGCTCAGGCGTGTCGGTCGGAGGCGTCGTGCCGCGCTTCACCCAGTCGGTGGTGATCGCGATGTTCGACCCGCAGGTCTCGTTGACCGCGTTCCGCAGTGCGATCGCCGCGTCGATGGCGTCCTTTCCCGCGATGTCAGGGCGCACGATGGTGAAACCTTCGAGCTTCATCGCGTCGGCGTCGTCAAGCGCTTCAACGAGCGGTTCGGTGTCGTCCTGAACGTCCTGCCCGTCCGTCTCGCCGCAGCCGGTCAGACAGAGAAGCGCCGCGAGCAGCGCACCGGCGGCAAGACGCAGAAAGATCTTCTTCTTCATGGATCGTCTTCTCCTCCAAAGTCAGGCGCGGTCGGTATAAGTATAAACCTCTCCACCCTCGAAATACTTCACTTCCAGTTCGGGATACCGTTTGCTCAGACGCTCGGCGGTCAGTACCATGCCGTCGCGCTCCGAACCGATATGTCCCATGATGAGAAGCGCTTTGGCGTATCCCAGTTCAGCCGCGTCGCGCGCGTATTCGCCGAGCATCCACTCGCAGGCTTCGCCGGTCATCAGGATCTCGCAGTCGTCGCTTTTCAGCTCCTGGAACGTGCCGCCCGGCGTACCGAACATTCCCGTCACCTTTGTGCAGGGCGTGTCCGCCGCGCCGCAGATGCGGACGTGCGCGATGCCGAGCTTTTCTTCCATCCGTGCCGCCAGCTCACGCGGCGTCATCGGTTTTTCCAATCTGACCCGCACCTTGTCAAACGCGCCTGCCGGATAGCTTACCTCGCCGTCCAGATCGAGCGCTTTCAATTCGCCCGCGCAGATGGTGTCGGGTGAAGTGCGGTGCGCGTGATCGTGATAGCGCCAGATCACAAGACCGCTCTCCTCGATCAGCGAACGCTTAGCGTTCTCGATCTTCTCGTCCTCATGAGCGACCATATGATCGTAGTAGGTCGGCTCGTGAACGATCAGAAGCCCGGCGCCCCACGCGGCTGCTCTGCGGACGAGCGAGGGCGTTGCAAACATGGCGACGGCGATCTTCGTCACCTCGCGGTCAGGGTCGCCCGACTTGCAGGTGTCGCAGGTGCGGGAATAGTCGAAGCCGTCGGCAGAAGCGAACAGCTCAGATATGATTTCGGATGCTTTCATGACAGAATATCTCCTTTGATCAGAATGATTTCAAGGGAAACGCTGAATAAGATCGTTTTGACGAAAAAATCCCGCTCTGATCCGCGTATCCCAAGGGATATTATACCATAACCCGCCGTGAATTGCAAGGGAAACGTTCAACAAGATCGTTTCGTCACAGAAAAAGATTGTTTGCACAAAAGAGCCGCGTACCCGGGCATTTCGGATTTCCGAACGCCGTCGGAACAGTTTCACCCGCCCGCATCCGGTATTCGGAATATATTTGCAAAAAATGAGAATAAATGCTTTGACACCGGCGCGCTGGCATGGTATAATAAAAACAAACAGCCGTCTGCGGCAAGCGGCGGTGAAAATTCCGGAGGAATCATCATGACAAGAGAAGAATATTTACTGAAACCCTTCCGCGACAGCGCCGACATGATCGCCGAGCGTTCGCGCGACGGCATTGAAAACGCCCGCAAGGGATACGGCACGATCAAGGTCGTCGACGCCGACGGCAAGCCGGTTCAGGGCGCGGTCATCCGTCTGACGCAGAAGACCCACGATTTCCACTACGGCGCGAACCTGTTCATGCTCGACGAGTTCGAGACTGAGGAAAAGAACGCGATCTACCGTAAGATCTTCAAGGAACATTTCAACTTCGCCACCCTTCCCTTCTACTGGTCCACGCTGGAGCCGGAGGAAGGCAAGCCGCGCTATGCGAAGGATTCGCCGAAGGTCTACCGCCGTCCCTCACCTGACCTCTGCCTCGAATACTGCGAGGAAAACGGCATCACGCCGAAAGCCCACTGCCTGAACTACGACCACTTCTCTCCCGACTGGCTCGACAAATACACGCTGGAGGAACAGTGGCAGAAGCTCGAAAAGCGCTATCTTGAATGCGCCGAGCGCTATGCACGCCGCATCCCCGGCTGGGAAGTCACCAACGAGCTGTGGTGGGGCTGGTGGCGCTCGAAGATGTACTATCAGCCTGATTTCATGGAGCGCAGCTTCAGAATGGCGGAGCGCATCTTCCCCGAAAACGAGCTGATCTGCAACGAAGGCGGTTCTCCCTTCCGCAGCCCGTTCCAGTTCAACCGCGACAAATATTTCATGCAGGTCGAACGCGCCATGCTCAAGGGCGCGCGCATCGACACGGTCGGCTTCCAGTACCACATCTGGTCGAATCCCGACAACGAGGCGCAGGTCGTCGCCAATATGTTCAACGCCGACAATATGTACCGCGTCTTCGACACGTTCCGGAATGAGCTGAACGTTCCGTTCCAGATGACCGAGCTGACATTCCCCTGCCACGACCCCGAATCGAAGGAAGCGGAGGACCTTCAGGCGGAGGTCCTGCGCCAGCTCTATACCATCTGGTTCGGCGAACCGAACATGGAAGCGGTCATCTACTGGAACGTCGTGGACGGCTATGCGTACAACGCGGAGCCCGGCGACTTCACCGCAGGCGAAAACAAACTCGCAGGCGGTCTGATGCACTTTGATCTGACCCCCAAGCCCGCTCTGAACATGATCAAAAAGCTCTTCAACGAGGAATGGCGCACGAACGTCACCGTCGGCACGGACGAAGGCGGCGCGGCGCGCTTCAAGGGCTTCTTCGGCTGCTACGACGCCGAGATCACCGTGAACGGCAAAAGCGTCACGAAGACTCTCCATCTCGAAAAAGCAGACCTCTCCCGCGTCAATACGCTGTCCGTCTGAAAATCACACGCCGGTCTTCCCCGTTCAAACGGGGAAGACCGGCTCCTTTCATGCGGCGGAACGTTTTCATTCTGATGATTCATTCTGATGATATGAACAGATTGTGCGGCAGCGCATATGACAAAATTCACCAATACTACAATATTGAGAATTTTTCATCAAAGATATTGACAGTACGGATTAAAGATGATAGAATATTTTCGTTGAGGATACGCCGATCAGATCGGGAGCGGCAGAAAAATCCTTGCATATACGATTTTTTTCGCGAAGCAGCCCTATTCCGCGTTTCCGAACAAGCGAGATTGAATTCCTTTCGCTTCCGCCCTGCGGCAGGATTTGTGAGGTTTTTTTTATTTCAGTTTTTACAGCTTACCACGTTACAGGATGAAAATAAATTAACGATATTGATTATAATGAAAGAAAGGTTATTGTATGGACGAATTACTTGACATTCTCTCTGACTGCCGCCCTGACATTGATTTTGAAACCGAAAACACGCTGATCGACGACGGCATTCTCACTGATTCGGATTTAATGAACATTATCAATGACATCAACGACGCTTTTGACGTCGAAATCACACCGGAAGACATCACACCCGAAAATTTCAATTCGGCCGATTCCATATATGACCTGATCCGTGAGCTTCGCGGCGAATAAACTTCCCCCATGCAGCGAGAAAGAGAGCCGCGCGGCGCGCGGCTCTCTTTCTCGCTCAAAAAGCGAAGTTATTTCGTCTTGATGTCGTTCTCGTACTTTTCGATCATCTTCTTGAACATTTGACCCGCACGACCGTCGGGAACTGTTCTCCGTTTCAGCTTTTCCAGATACTTTTCCGTAGAGTCGCCGGTGAAGATCCTGATATCGAGCTGCATGGCACCGTTCTCCTGCGGCGTTACGAAGATTCTGTCAATGAATGTGTCGATAAACTCCTTGGTCATGGCGCCGCTTGCCGCATCCGTTTCCGCAGCTTTCAGCACGCTGCGGATCTTCGCCATGTGCAGACGGAATTCTTCGCCGGATTCTGCCTGCTGACGCAGCCCGCAAAGCTCCCGCTCCGTTTCCTTCATTTCGGCATTGCACTGAGCGGTCATGTCTTTGAAGTCCTCCGGCGTAATGCTGTCAAGTGCCGCAAGCTCAAGCAGCTTGCATTTTTTCTTCCGGGCAAGCTCCATTTTCGCTTCCGCGTCCTCAATTTTCTTTGTAATGTTTCCGTCCTCTGTCATCTGCCGGTACATTTCCTCGTATTCCGCAAGCATGGCGGAAGAAATGTCTTTCGTATCCCGGAACACCTCGAACAGCAGAGGTTTGATCTCATCCTCGTAAATGGCAAACGAACCGCAGGATCCCTTTCCGCCCGCGATCTTGCCCGAACAGACCCATTTGGAATTGACCCTGCCCTGCCGGTCTCTGGATTCTCTGCGGTAGTACGGCAGTCCGCAGTGGGTACAGAACAGCTTTCCGGTGAGCAGATTGGCATGATTGCAGATTCCCTGCCGGTTCTTCACATCCTCGCTTCTGCGGCGCAGAACAGCGTTTGCCGCTTCCCACAGATCTTCCGAAACGATGGCGGGGACGATCTCCCCGGTCTCATCCTTGAACATGACCCATTCCTCCGGCGGGAGGAATTTCTGCTTTTTGGTGAACATATCCACGACCTTGACCTTGTTGCCGACGTACCAGCCCTTGTACTTCGGGTTGGCGATCATGTTCGCCATGGTGGAATGCGCGATCTTTTTACCGTTGAGGTTCCGATAGCCCTTCTCCCAGAAGATCGTCTCGATCTGCTTCATGGAATATTCGTCCGCGGCGTAGAGTTCAAACAGTTCCCGGACCATCACAGCCTGTTCCTCGTCGATGACGAGCCGTCTGTCGTCTTTCCGATATCCGAAAATGCGGCTGTTGCCCAACACCACATTCTGCCTGATCGCCTGCTGATGTCCGAATCGAACGCGGGAGCTGAGCTTGCGCAGCTCGTCCTGTGCGATGCTGGACATGATGGACAGCCGAAGCTCGGAATCCTCGTCAAAGGTGTTGATGTTGTCGTTCTGGAAGAATACCCCCACGCCTGACGAAAGAAGCTGCCTTGTAAACCGGATGGAGTCCAGCGTATTGCGCGCAAAGCGGGAGATTTCCTTGGTGATGATAAGATCGAACCTGTCTTCTGCGGCGTCCTCTACCATGCGGTTGAAATTTTCGCGTTTTTTTGTGGAAATTCCGGAAAGTCCCTCGTCGATATAGCCCGGAACGAACGTCCACATCATATTTTTTCTGATATAATCCTCATAGTATGTGATCTGGTTTCCGAGAGAGTTCAGCTGCTCGTCGGATTCGGAAGAAACGCGGGCATAGTAGGTAACCCTCAGCGGAATTTCATATACAGATTTGCTTCGCAGCAACTGACGAACGCTGTGTATATCCATCTTAACCTCCGAAAAAGTTCGCATAATCATCATCATATTTATTATAACATATTGATATGAATTTTTCAACGTCTGCCTGTGAACAGCGGGCGGCAGCGAAACTGATCGCTGCCGCCCGCGTCCTCTAACATTGTTCCATGAAAGAGGTGCATTTTTTGATTTTCACACGCATGATATTGCGTTCTTCCTCGGTGATAAGTCCCTTTTCAAACAGAGTGTCGTTGTAATAAGTGAGCCAGAGTCTCTGCAATAAGCGTTCAATTTTCAATTCGTCTGCCGGATTTTTCGTTTTTTGTTTATCAGCCATAAAATACCTCTTACTTTCAGTGAGAGTATGGACTGATTTGAGGGAAATATGCAGAATATCAAGTAAATGAAAAAGCTCCGGTACGCAATACCGGAGCAGGAGATGGCTCCCCCAACTGGACTCGAACCAGTGACACCCTGATTAACAGTCAGGTGCTCTACCGACTGAGCTATGGAGGAATATAGAAGAAGTTGGCGTTGACCTATTTTCCCGAGCCGTCTCCAGCTAAGTATTTTCGGCACTGTTGAGCTTAACTTCCGTGTTCGGAATGGGAACGGGTGGAC
>JAZRXB010000276.1:0-17335 GCA_045600005.1 Eubacteriales bacterium
CTCGGAATTGGATTCACAATTCTATCAACATAATTCAATAATGCAAGCAAGCGTTCCTCATATCGAATTCTATCCGCCTTGCTTGGATTATTGTTGACTTTTGCCTGTTCTGATGCAAAATCATATACCATGTGCTTTGCTTGAAAAAGACTTTTAATATCTTCTGCAACTTGTACAAAAAATTCAGCCATATGCCATTCCTCGTTAATACGCCAATAAATAATGTCTACGAAATCATCCCGAAATGCCTCAGTGCATCCATGATTGCCTTTTCTTTTTCCGGTGGACACTGCGGTACATGTGCATCTTCGGATTTCGGCTTATTATAGCTTTCTCCGACGTCAAGCCCGCATTTACGTTTGATCTGCGAGATATACAGGGAAGATACCTTCAAACCTGTCTGATCCAGCACATATTCCTTGATCTGAGGATAGGTGGCTTTCTCCCGGAACGATGTGATCTCCATATCATCCAGTGGGAACTCTACACGGATTCTTTTTGAGTCGATTTCGCCCTTGGAAAGAAGGACAACAGTCTCTATATGCCCGGTTCTCGGGAATAGATCGACCGGCGTGACCTCATCGCAGACGTAACCCTTCGGCGCGAGATACGCAATGTCCCGCGCCAGCGTGTCCGGATTGCAGGAGATGTAAACGATCCGCGCCGTCGTGCGGCTTGCGAGCAGATCGAGCAGCTCCGGCGAACAGCCCTTGCGCGGCGGGTCGAGAATGATCACGTCAAGCCCTTCGTCCGCGATCCGACCGATCTCGCGCTCGATCGCCGCCGGGTCCGCCGCGTCGCAGCAGAGGAACGATGCGTTCGCAAAACCGTTCGCTTCGGCGTTTGCGCGCGCGTTCTTCACCGCGCCTTCGACGATCTCCACGCCGGACAGCGCGGTCTCGGGCGGACAGATGCACATCCCCACCGTTCCCACGCCGCAGAACAGGTCGAGCACCCGCTCGCCTTTCTTCACCGCCGCGTATTCCGCCGCCTTGCGGTAAAGCACCTCCGCCGCCGAACGGTTGACCTGATAGAACGATTCGGGCGACAGCCGGAACGTCCGCCCGCAGAGCGTGTCGGTGATGTATTTTTCCCCCGCGATCAGCCGCCAGTCATCGCCCAGCACCACGTTCGTCTTCGCCGCGTTGCGGTTCTCGTAAACGCTCACGATCTCGGGGAACCTCGCCCGCGCCAGCGACGCGAACTCCGAAAGTCCGGGGCAGCTCTTAGCCGTCACGAGACAGAGCATGATCTGCCCGCTCACCTCGCCCCGGCGCAGATACAGGTGCCGCGCGCAGCCCTTCCCGGAAAGCTCGTCGTAGATCGGGACCTTGCTGTCGGTCAGCCAGTTCTGTACGAACGCCGCGATCTCGCCGAACACCTTCGGCTGCAAAAGACAGGATCCCTCCCCTTCCTCGCGCGACACGCACGGGATGATCTCGTGCGAACGCTCCGCAAAGAAGCCGATGACCGGTCTTCCGGTCCGGTCAACGCCGATGGGATACTCCGCCTTGTTGCGGTAGCCGTCCGTGACCATATCCGCCGTCAGCACGTCCCGCACGTTAAGCGACAGCCCCGCTTTCTTCATCGCGGCGGCGACGGTCCCCTTTTTGAGCGCCAGCTCGTGCGCGTAGTCGATGTACCGGTATACGCATCCGCCGCAGCGCTTCGCCGCCGGACAGCGCGGGTCGACGCGCAGAGGCGACGGCTTCACGATCTTTTCGATCCGCGCGACGTTGTACGAAGCCGTCGTTTTGATGAGCTTCACGTCCAGCACGTCCCCCGGCGCCGCGCCCGATACGAACGTGACGACGCCCGCGCCCGGCTCGCCCGGGACCGGAAGCCGCGCGACGCCGCAGCCGAGATTGTTGAGATCGAGGATCTCGACGCGGAACGCGCCGCCGACCTCAAACGCGCTGTTCTTTGCGGAAGTTTTTTTCTTCATAGCCAAGCCTTCTCTGCAAAGAAAGGACCCCGAAAGGTCCTTTCCCGATTTATGTTCTTCAAAACCCCACCGAGCCGTGTAATCCGATATTAAGAAACCCTGCTCATGCAAGGCTGGTGTCCCCTCGACGACTTTGTGCTCCCAACATCCGCGCCAGACGTGCAAAGTGATGAACGCCAACCAGTCGATCGGCAGGATCCTTACAAAATCAGGAATGGGGCGGGAGGTCTGCATCCCGACGGCGAAGCAGGACTCCATTTTATTCTTCGTGGGTCCAAATACTCGGATTATCACGCACTAAGCAGGAAGAATGTCCGCTTCATGCACCGACAGGCGAAAACGCAAAGCGCCGCCCGCCGTTCTGGTGATATTATACCACATTTCAGCCGGATTTGCAAGTGGTTTTGCAAAATTCTTGTGAAATTTATTTCCTTTTTTCGTTCTTTGCGGCTTTATCGTTCTTTTCCGGCTCAGCCGCCTCGTCGAAATCGACCTCGCCGAACAGACCGTCCTCGAAAATGTCCGCCACGCGGTCGAACTCGTCGTCGTCGTCGATGGTCACGAACATTTCCTCGCCGTTTTCGTCCTTTTCAAGGCGGAGGATCACGTATTCTTCCGCTTCCCTGCCGTCATCCTCAAGCGGGATGAGCGCGTAATATATCACGCCCTCGATCTCACAGTCTGCGAGCAGCTTGAAGTTCTTCTCCACGCCGTCCTCGTCGGTCAGGGTGTATATATCCTCTTCCTCTTCTAATTCTTTGATCTCGTCTGCCATATCGGTTTCCTTTCATCAGGTTTCGTTACTGTAAGGATACGCTGATGAAATCGGGATCTCGGCGAAAAATACTGAAATTCATGGTATTTTTTCGCCGAAAACAACCTTATTCAGCGTTTCCTTAATATCATATCACGTTCCGCCCGTTTTGTCAAGAAGATCAGACGATTTTCTGTCGGAAATCGCGCCGTTTCCGCCAAACCCCTTGATTTTTTGCTCCGGCTGTGCTATACTATGAATTGTTACCCCATTCTGATCACTGAAAGGAAATATTTGCCATGATCCGTCATATCGTCTGCTTCAAGCTCATCGACAACTCCTTTGCCAACTGCTTCCGCGCGAAGGAAGTCCTCACCTCCATGATCGGCAACGTCCCGACCATCCGCTCCATCGACGTCGGCATCGACTTTCTGCACTCGAACCGCTCGTTCGACGTGATCTTACAGGTCGTCGTGGACGATAAGGACGCCCTCGAAGCCTACGCGAACGACCCTTACCACTGCTCCGTCGTCAAGACCCATATGCACAAGGTCGCCGAAAAGAGCGTCACCGTCGATTACGAATTCTGATTTTTCAAAAAAGCCCGGTCCTCCGGGCTTTTTGCTCATATCAAGGAGGTTTTCCCATGTTTTTCCCTTCCGACAGCCCTGAGATCCGCTACACCGGACGGTTCGGACTTCTCTGCGACCCGAAGCCGCGCATGACCGCGACCGCGTGCGGCGCGATGATCGACTTCGCCTTCACCGGACGCGAAGCGATGCTCCACTTTTACACCGACTTTTCCTACGACCCGCGCGGACACGTCTACCTCTCGGTCGACGGCGGTGCGCGCGTCGAGGCGACCATCGACCCCTTCATCCGCCTGAATGCTTTGACCGGCGGCACGCATACCGTGAACGTCATCTATAAAGGCTCGGTCGAGCAGCAGAACCGCTGGCGTCACCCGCTGATGGGCAAGCTGTCCTTCCTCGGTTTCACCGCCGACGGCATCGCGCCGCTCGCCGAAGATACCCGCAGGACCATCGAGATCGTCGGCGACTCGATCACCGAAGGCGTGCTGATCGACGCATATCAGAAGTTAAATTTCAACGATCAGCACAACCGTCCGTGGCAGGACGACGTGACCGCCACCTACGGCTGGCTGACCGCCGAAGCGCTGGATCTCCGTCCCTTCCTGATGGGCTACGGCGCGGTCGGCAATACGCACGGCGGATGCGGCGGCGTGCCGAAAACGGCGGACGCTTACCCGTTCAACTTCGAGGACTCGCCCGTGACCTACCCGTCCTGCGACTACATCCTCATCAACCACGGCGCGAACGACCGCGGCCGCCGGAACGACTATCTGCCCGAATACCGGGACCTGTTGAAACTCATCCGCTCCCGGAATCCGCGCTCGAAGCTCATCGTCCTGTCGCCCTTCTGCGGCGCGTTCGACGACGTGCTGCCCGATCTCGTCTCCTCTTTCAATAAGGAAGAAAACGACGACGTGCTTTATATCAGCTCGCACGGCTGGGTCCCTGCCGAACCGCTCCACCCGCTTCGTGACGGTCACAGGACCATCGCTGACCACCTCATCCCGATCCTGCGCGAAAACGGGATCGGTTAAGGAAAAGTGCAATGCAAGGTTGATTTTTGCGAATATCGACGTATATATTGCATTTTTATGCAAAATCCCGACCTGACGGCATATCCATAACGCGAAAAAGCGTCCCGAGAGGGACGCTTTTTCTTATCCGAAAGACGTTTTCAGATGAAAATGACCTTCGGTGTTTCTCAGTCAAACGCGAGCGGCGTGTGACCGATTCCCTTGCGCGGGCAGGCCATGTACGGCTCGACCGTTTCGCGCCACTTCTTGTAGTGCGCGGTCTCCTTGTGCGCCTTCGCGTCCTCAGGGGTCTTGTAGACCTCGTAGAGCGTGAAATAGGTCGGATCGTCGTTCGACTGTAAGACGTCGAAGCGGACGTTGCCCGGCTCCTTTCGCGAATTTTCGTGGTTGTAAAGCGAGATCGCCTTGAAATCCTCGACGTTTTCGGGCTTTACGTGAACAATAACGGTAGTAGCGATCATGTCAGCGCATCTCCTTGAAGAATTCAAGCTCTTCTTCGTCCGGACCGTAGACGAACGCAATGCGGATCGTCACCTTTTCCGGCTCGGAATCGAGCGCGACCGACTTCGGCGCGATCTTCGACTTTGCGCCGGCTGCGATGGCAGTCGCGTAAGCCGCGTCCACGTCCTCGACCGCATAGGCGAAATGCGTGTACTTGCCGTTGTTCGGCTCGTCGTTTCCGCAGGCGAACAGCTCGAGAATGCCCGATCCGCCGCCGAATTTGAGCATCTGGATGTGCTTTTCACCCTCGCCCCATGCGAGATAGGGCGTCATGCCGAGACCTTCGGTGTAAAATTTGTAGGATTTTTCAAAATCTTTTGCGACCAGCGCGAGATGGGCAACGCCCAGACCCGGAATTTTCGTGTTCATAATGATATCGTTCCTTTCGTGAAGCGAAAGCTCCCGTTCTGCGAAAACAGAGTTTCCGCCGGATGCGTATTCCCCTGCCCTGCGGCAGGGAAATACGCGGAACGGGAAGTCTGAAAACCTGTTTTGTCTCTGCCGGAACAGACCGGCGCGGACGCCTTTCAACGGCTCGGACAGCCGCCCATGCCGCCATAGAGCGCATCAAAAAGGCTTATTTAGACGTGTAGGTGTCGGACAGGTCGACGTTGGTCTCAACGACGTTCTTTTTCTTGGTGTTGTTTCTTGCGCCTGCGATCCTCTTCTGAAGCTCTGCCCAGAATTCTTCGCCGTCGTTGGGAAGGTCTACCCAGTCGTTCTTCCAGCTCGAAAGCATCATCGCGTTGGAGATGGACAGACCGCGGATCCCTTCGTAGCCCGATGCGAGCAGGGGCGTGCCCTTGAGAAGGTGATCGGTGTAGTTCTGGAGAATGCCCACGTGCTGAGGACCCGCATCCTCGAACGTGAAGACTTCCTTCGTGTTGGCCGGCTTGCGGAAGCCGTCCTTGCAGTCTTTGCCCCACGTGAAGCAGTCGACTTCGTTCTTCCAGAAGGTCAGCGTCTTGCCCTCAGCGACGAGCTTGCCCTTCGAGCCGGTGATCTCGAGGCGGTTCGTGCCGGGAGCCTCGCCGGTGGTGGTGATGAACACGCCGGTCGCGCCGTTTTCATACTCTGCGTATGCGGTCACATCGTCCTCGACTTCGATGTCGTGGAACATGCTCTCATGGCAGAATGCGTGGATGCGCTTCGGCAGACCGAAGATCCACTGCCACAGGTCGAGCTGGTGCGGGCACTGGTTGAGCAGAACGCCGCCGCCTTCGCCGTCCCACGTAGCGCGCCATTCGCCGGAATCGTAGTAGGACTGGGTTCTGTACCAGTCGGTGATGATCCACACGCAGCGGATCGGGTCGCCGATCTCGCCGTTCTGGACCATCTCGCGCATCTTCTGATACATCGGGTTGGTTCTCTGGTTGAACATCATGCCGTAAGCCTTGCCGCTCTTCTTGGCGACTTCGATGAGCTCTTCGACCTTCTTCGTGTAAACGCCCGCAGGCTTTTCGGAGATGACGTTCAGACCTGCGTTGAAAGCGTCGATGCCGATCGTCGGATGGAAATAGTGCGGCGTTGCGATGATCACAACGTCAACGAGACCCGATGCGAGGAGAGCCTGATGGTTGTCGAACAGAGCGACGTCCGGATACAGCTCCTTCGCCTTTTCGAGCTTGGCGGGGTTGATGTCGCAGATCGCCGCGAGCTCCGCGCCGACGACCTTGCCTGCCGAGAGGTTCTTGCAGTGACCGGAGCCCATGTTGCCGAAGCCGATCACGCCGAATCTTACCTTATCCATATTCATACCTGACCTTTCACAGTTTTTGGGGACACTTCCCCATATGGTATTGTCTTCATTATACACTTTTCCCGCGCGAATTGCAAGTGGTTTTTCAACATTTCTGCCGTCAAAAGTTATATTTTAAGCCGTTTTGACCCTCTCTCCCGTCCGCCGCGCGCGAATCGGGCGAAGTTCCGCCGTGAAGCGCAGAGAGAAACGCGGAAAATTTCGCGTTTCTTCTTGACAAACCGCGCCGATTTCGCTATAATAAAAGGAGAAATCCCGAAAGGACGGTCATGCTCAGATGGAACAGACAAAACTTCTCAAAATGCTCGAAAAGCCGCAGGGGATCGTCGACATGGTGCTTGACACCGACGCCTACAACGAGATCGACGACCAGTTCGCCATCTCCTACGCGCTCCGCTCGCCCGATAAGCTCACGGTGAAGGCGCTCTACGCCGCGCCCTTCCACAACGGCCGCTCGACCGGTCCCGCCGACGGCATGGAAAAAAGCTGCAGCGAAATTCTCCACATCATCGGTCTCGCCGGACGGGACGACCTCGCGCCCTGCGTCTTCAAGGGCTCGGAGCGCTGGCTGCCCGACGAGAAAACGCCGGTCGAATCGCCCGCGATGCGCGACCTCATCGACCGCGCGCGCACCTACACGTCCGAAAAGCCGCTCTACGTCGTCGCCATCGGCGCGATCACGAACGTCGCGTCCGCGCTGATCGAAGCGCCCGACATCGCCGATAAGATCGTCATCGTCTGGCTCGGCGGAAACGCATGGCACTGGGATCAGACGCACGAATTCAATATGTTTCAGGACGTGGCTGCGGCGCGGATCGTATTCGGCTGCGGCGCGCCGCTCGTCCAGCTTCCCTGCGCGGGCGTCGTGAGCGCGTTCACGACGACGAAGCCCGAGCTGGAATACTGGTTCAAGGGCAAGAATCCCCTCGCCGATTACCTCGCCGAGAACACGATCAAGGAAGCCGAATCCTACGCTTCCGGCAAACCGTGGTCCCGCGTCATCTGGGACGTGACCGCCGTCGCGTACCTGACCGACCGCTCGAATCTGCTCGCGTCCCGTCTCGACTACGCGCCGATCCCGGAGTACGACGACCATTACGCCTTTGACCGCCGCCGCCACTTCATGCGCTACGTCTGGTCGGTCAACCGCGACGCGCTCTATGCCGATCTCGTCCGCACGATCACGAAGTAAGCCCGCTCTCTCTGTCCGGGACGTTCCGATCGATCGGTTCGTTCCCGGACGGACTTTCCGCAAAATCCTTTATTTCTCTTGACAGACCGCTCTGTTTATGCTATAATAAAGTGTCTGGGGATATCGCCAAGTTGGTTAAGGCACAGGACTTTGACTCCTGCATTACGTTGGTTCGAGTCCAACTATCCCTGCCAGCCGGCGTGCCAAAGGCACGCCGGCTTTTTTGACCGCCGCACGACTATATATAAACTATATTTAATTTTAGGGAGGTTTTTTTATGTCATGGTTTTTCCTCGCGCTGATCGCCTCGCTCGGCTGGGGGCTTGCCGACCTGTTCTATAAAAAAGGTACCGATGAAGACGACAGCGATTCGCACTTAAAGATCGCCGTCTGGGTCGGACTTGTCATGGGGCTCTGCTCGCTCGCGGTGATGCCGCTGTCCGAATCGAAGCTCGGCTTCGGCGACCTGCCCGGACTGTTCGTGCGCTATTCGCCCGCGTCGCTCTGCTACATCCTGTCGATGGTGATCGGCTACGCCGGACTGCGCTATCTGGAGCTTTCCATCGCGTCGCCCGTTCAGAACGCTTCGGGCGCGCTGTCGTTCGCCGTCATGGCGGTCTGGTTTACGGCAAAGGGACGTTTTACGTCGATCTTCGACGAGTTCTCGCCGCTCGACCTCATCGGAACGCTTTTCATCGTCACCGGCGTCATCGCGCTCGCCTTCGCCGAACAGCGCGTTTCGTCCGACGCGAAGGACGCTTCTCTGACCGACGGCGACCGCAAATACCGCTTCGGAGCGCTCGCTCTGCTCTTCCCGCTCCTCTACTGCGTGTTCGACACGCTCGGCACCGCCGCGGACGGCATCCTGCTCGACGAAGAGACCGGACTGGGACTCGGCGAGATCGACGTGCTGGTCGTCTACGGGCTGACCTTCGCCGCTGCGGGACTTCTCGCGTGGCTGTATATGCTCGTCCGCCGCAGAAAATGCTACAATCCCTTCACGCGCCGCGAAGCGCCGAAGGGTCTTGCCGCGCTGTGCGAGGAATTCGGACAGGTCTTCTACGTCTTCGCCATGGCGGACAATCCGATGATGGCGGCGCCGATGATCGCTTCCTACTGCATCGTTTCGGTCCTTCTGTCGAGGATCTTCCTGAAAGAAAAGCTGAACCCGGCGCGCGCGTTCTGCGTCGGGATCGTCATCGCCGGGATCGTCCTGCTCGGCATATCCGAAGGGCTGGCGGAGGTCGGCTGAGAAGCATATCCCGCACAGCGCGGACGCGCTCTGCTTTCACCGTCTCCGGTATAACGCAAAAACAGAGCAAAAAAGCTGAAAAGTGGAATAATATGCCGATCTGAACCTTGTTTTTCTCCTTCGTTCTGTGTTATAATGATTTATAGGAACGTCCCATGAAAGGAAAGAAAAACAAAAAGAAAGGATCTGATACAATGAAACAGCAATTCAGACTGCCCGCGCTGACCCTCGCGTTCGCCGCGCTGCTCACCTCCTGCGGCGGAGCGTCCGACGGAACGCCTGTCACCTCCGCTTCCGACGAATCGTCCGTCACCGGACCCGTTGTCGAAGAACTGCCCGAACGCGATCTTGAAGGCTTCGAGCTTCACACCGCCAAGCTCACGCAGTCCAAGGTCGCCAACTCGACCGAGATCTTCACCGTCACCGAGCAGAACGGCGAGGTGCTGAACGACGCGGTTTACAGCCGTGACCAGCGGCTCGGCGAAAAGTACAACTTCACGATGGTCGACACCGAATTCGACGACTCGCTCGGACAGTTCAACAAGCAGGTCCTTGCGGGCGACACCGATTACGACCTCTATTTTATCTCCTGCAACAAGCTCAATCAGATCGCGAACGGCGACAATCTGATCGACTTCCACGAAATCCCCACGGTCGACCTCACCAAAGACTGGTGGGATCAGGATCTGCTGCGCGACCTTGACAACGGAAACGGGATGTATTTCA
Organism: Eubacteriales bacterium; assembly: GCA_045600005.1. Taxonomy (GTDB): domain Bacteria; phylum Bacillota; class Clostridia; order Oscillospirales; family CAG-272; genus Flemingiibacterium. Next base: position 9,757 of record JAZRXB010000276.1, read on the forward strand.
TGAACGGAGATCTCATCGTGACCGTCTACGACTGCATGAGGATCTGTTTCTATAATAAAGACTACGCAGAGGACCTCGGTCTGTCCGGCTTCTACGACCTCGTGCGCGACGGCAAATGGACGATCGACAGAATGTACGATATGATGAAGCTCGCCGGACGCGACGTCAATCAGGACGCGAAGAACGATCATCTTGACAATTACGGGCTTTTGTACAACAACAGCTCGGTTCCCTGCTTCATCACGTCGATGGGCATGAAGCTGATGGAGCCGGACGGGACGATCAACGTCTTCTCCGACCGCTTCGCTTCGATCTATGAAAAGCTCATCCGCCAGTTCAATACCGGGCTGACGTGGAACTACAACGACGACAAGTACCCCGGACTGACCGCCCGTGAGTCGATCGTCGCCATGTTCGACAACAAACAGGCGCTGTTCTTCGAGAACGGTCTGTCCGCCGCCGCTCAGTACCTGCGCGACGTGCAGAACAGCGACTACGGCTTCCTGCCGCTTCCGAAGTATGACGAAGCGCAGGACAGCTACTATGCGTACATTTCCGTGTCGGCTCCTCTGCTCACCGTTCCGGTCACGATCCCGGACGACCGGCTCGACAAGCTCGGTTTCGTCCTCGAAGCGCTCGCCCGTGACTCGCACGAAACGGTCATCCCGGTCTACTATGAGACCTGCTTCGCCCAGAAGTTCACGCATGACGAGGAATCCTACGAAATGCTCAAAATGGCGTGCGACTGCGTGACCTACGACATCGGCGTCATCTACGACTACGGCAGGCTCTTAACGACGATCACCAGTCTCGTCCGCTCGAACACCGAGGGCTACGTTTCGAGCATCGAAGCGATCAAAAACAACATCATCGACGATTATAATAAAGTCAATACGAAGAAATAAAACGAGCCGGTCCCGTCGGCTTCCCCGGCGCGGACCGCTTTGCCGCAGACAGAAAGGAACCTCCATGAAACAGCATTACGATCTTCTCCTTGTCGGCGCGACCGCGTATGCGGCAGGACTTGCCGACCGCTTCCCGAATCAGACGATCGCCGTCATCGAAAACGGCTGCACCGCCGCGCCCGAGTTCTCCGCCGCGCTGAAAACCGACGGCAAAGCGTCTGGCGCGCCCGATTCCCCCTTCAAAGCCGATGCGCTCCGGCGCAAGGCGCTCACGGAGGACGGCGAATGGCTCCCCGCGCTCTCGCCGATCCTCGCCGAACGTCTGAAACTGCGCGGCGCGGACGTCTACTTCTTCTCGTCGATCTGCGCGCTGGACGGCTCAGAGGGCGGCTATACCGTCACGTTTTCCTGCTATGGCGTGAAAAACAGCTTCACCGCAACGCGCGTCATCGACACGACCTCGCGCTTTGTCACCCGCGCGTTCTTCACAAAGCCCGCGCCGTCGCTCAAAGCGTCGTTAAACTATTTCACCGACGACCTCGTTCTGCACACGTTCCCGTGTGAGGACGATATCGCCGCCGCCCGCGAAGCTCTGCTCGCTCGTCACGAGGGACGCATCCTGAACATCGCGTCCGAGCTTGCGCTCACGCCCGAAACCGACGGTCTGACGCTCGGCGCGAAGGCGGCGTGGCTTCCGTCGGCGCGCTTCGGAAACGCCTTTGAAGCCTACGCCGCCGCGCAGGAATATTCTTTCGCTGAGGGCGAAGCGCTTCCCGCTAAAACGCCCGCGCCGGTCGACGACGGCGAATTCGACGTCATCACGGTCGGTCTCGGCACGGCGGGCGCGGTCAACGCGGTCGCGGCGCGGCGCGAGGGATTACGAGTTCTCGGTCTCGAATCGCTGTCGGTCATGGGCGGCACGGCGACGGCGGGCGGCGTTTTCGGGTACTATTTCGGCTTCAAGGGCGGACTTTATCAGTCGATCGACGATGCGGCGAAAGGTCTGACCGCGGAGCATTTCGCCCCGTCGGGCGGAGTCGGCGGCAACCAGAAGATCATCACGTTCGACCGCCTGTTCCGTGACGAGGACATCGTCTGCCGCTACGGCGCGTTCGTCGTGGACGTGATCAAGGTCGGGAACCGCGTCGTCGGCGCGGTCTGGACCGAAAACGGCGTTCTTCATACCGCCCGCGCGAAATTCGTCATCGACTGCACGGCGGAAGCGTCGGTCTGCGTCGCCGCAGACTGCGAAATGATCGGCGGCAGAAAGTCGGACGACCGGCTCGCGATCTATTCGAGCGTTTTCTTCTGCTCCCATATGAAGGACGGCAGACGGATCCTCAGCGGCGGCAATCAGGACAACGGCGGCGTATGGCACTATGACGCGGACGATTTCGGCAGAGCTGTCCTGTGCGCGGCGACCACCGAACTGCATCTGAAACATGATTATTCCTCTCACGAATATCTCGGCGTCGCGCCGCTGATCGGACTTCGGGAGGGTCAGAAGATCGTCGGAGAGGAAACGGTCGATTTTGAAACGATGATCGACGGCGGCTTCTGCGAAAAGCCGGTCTATTACGGCTGGTCGAACCTCGACAACCACGGAAAGGATATGGCGCTCGAGGACCGCATCTATCAGGATTTCATCACGATCTGCGGGCTCTGGGGCTACGGCGTCTCCATCCCGGTGCCGATGGGCGCGCTCATTCCGAAGGGCGTGGACGGACTTCTCGCCGCCGGACGGAACGTCTCGATCGACCACAATACCGCGTTCGGACTTCGCATGAAGGACGACGTTTCCAAATCGGGCGAAGCGGCGGCGATCCTTGCAGCGCTCGCGGTGCGGGACGGCGTTCCGGCGAAAAAGGTGTCGGTCGACGAGCTGCGCGCACGGCTGTTTGAGAGCGGCTGTCTGAAAGGCTCCGACCGCGTGATGCTCGAAAAGCAGAAATCCGACGAGCTGCACGAGCTGCCGCTCTGGTGCTTCGACGACGCGGAGATCGCGGCGGGGCTCGCGTCCGACGCGCCGGGCTACTTCATGTGGTCCGCGCGGACGCTCAGAAAGACCGAGCTCTGCCGTTCCCTGCTCGCGTCCGAAAACGTAAACGCGCGTTACAACGCGGCGCTTGCGCTGTCCCTGCTCGGCGACGACAGCGATGAGGTGGTCGACACGCTCATCGAGTGCGCGAAGACGACCGACGGCTACCGTCCGAAGACCGCGCGCAAGTACATCACCTTCCGTTCGGTCTCCGCGATCTGCGCGCTCGGACGGCTCGGCGCGGCAAGAGCGGTCCCGACGCTTCTCGGAATGCTCCGCGACGACAGCTTCATCGAAGACATCCCGTTTGAACCGTATGATTTCATCGACGACCGGCGCGACGTGTACTTCCAGTACCGTTCGCACTGCATCACGGCGCTGATCGAAGCGGCGAAGAAGGCTCCTTCGCTGAAATACGAGCTGAAATCCTTCCTCACCGCATATGTGAACGAGCATAAGCTCGACGTGTCGCTCCAGCACAACAAGGCGTATTCTCTCGACTGCACGCCGACCTTCAAAAAGCTCGTCGAAGCGCTCTGAACAGCCCGATTTAATGAAATACCGCCTGTGAAGCAGACGGTTTCATAAGAAAGAAAAATGCCTGCCGATAAGAGAAAGCATTCTCCGATCGGCAGGTATTTTTGTCTCATCGAGGTTCAGGCAATGTAATCTCGGCGGAGCAGACCCTCACGCCCGCAGACATTTCACACGCCGCAGGCGTATTTCACGCGCGAAGCGCATTTTCACTGCGTCAGCTTTACGGGCTGCTGCTTCTGAGGGATGCCCTGCTGTTCGATGACCGACTGCGCCATTTTGCGCTGCGCCATGACCAGCTTGTAGTAAATGCCCTTGTTTTCGAGCAGCTCGCTGTGCGTGCCGAACTCTGCCACGCGGCCCTTGTCCAGCACGAGCAGCTTGTCGGCGTTGCGGAGCGTCGACAGACGGTGCGCGATGGCGAAGACCGTGCGGCCTTCGGTCAGCTTGTTCAGCGAATCCTGAATGAGCTTTTCGGTCTCGGTGTCGAGCGCGGCGGTCGCCTCGTCGAGGATGAGGATGCGCGGGTTGTGGATGACCGCGCGGGCGATGGCGATCCTCTGACGTTCGCCGCCGGAGAGCGAGTAGCCCTTTTCGCCGACGATCGTGTTGTAGCCTTCGGGCAGGTTGAGGATGAAATCGTGCGCGTTCGCAATGCGGGCGGCGGCGATGACCTGCTCGTCGGTCGCGTGAGGCATCGCGTACTTGATGTTGTCGCGGATGGTTCCGGAGAACAGGAAGGTCTCCTGCAAAACGATACCGATCTGCGTTCGGAGCGCGTTCTGCGAAATGTCCTTGATGTTTACGTCGTCGATCTCGATGGAGCCTTCGTTGACGTCGTACAGACGCATCAGAAGGTTGATCAGCGTCGTTTTGCCCGAGCCGGAGTGACCGACGATACCGATCATTTCGCCCGCCTTGACGTGGAACGAGACGTTTTCGAGAACGGGGTTGTAGCTCTCGTAGCCGAACGGGACGTTCTTCACGTCGACTTCGCCCTCGATGCGGGTATCGATCGGGATGTTGATATCCTGCACCTCGGGGTTTTCTTCAAGGATCTCAAAGACCTTGGAAATGCTGGTGAGGAAGTTGGAAATGGTACGCGGGATCGACGTGATGTAGAGCAGCGGCGCGTAGAGGATCGACGCATAGGAGTTGATCTGGTGCAGCGTACCGACCTCCATCGTTCCCTCGAACAGCATCTTGTTGCCCCAGATGAGGATGAGGTAGTGACCGAGCTTCATGGCGAAGCCGAGCAGCGGGAAGATCGTATCGAAGATCTTTGCGTTGGATTCGTTCTGGTTCGAGTAGCGGACGGACGAGTCCTTGAAGCGTTCGATCTCGGCTTTTTCACGACCGAAGCACTTGACGACGCGGATACCGTTTAAGATATCCTGTAAGAGGTAGTTCGTGCGGTTGCCCAGCACCCACAGCCTGCGGTTGCGCGTCCGGACGAACGCCCAGAACTTCGACACGAGGAAGACGACGAACGGGATCGGCACGAAGACGAACAGCGCCATCAGCGGGCTGATCATCAGCATGACGATGAGACCTGTGAGGAACGAGAACACCTGAACGAACAGGTTGGGCAGCTGGTTGACGATGAAGTCCTGCGCCACGCCGACGTCGCTGTTGATACGTCCCATCAGGTCGCCGGTCGACTTGCGCTGGATCGATGACATGGACAGCGACTGGATCTTTTCGTACAGCAGAGCGCGCATCATCAGCGTGAAGCGGTTGCCGGTGATCGCCGACAGACGGCTCTGCAATACGCCCAGCGCGCGGTGGAACACGTCGAGCGAGATGATGGCGATGACGATCAGCACGAATTTGGTCATTTCGCTCGACTGACCGTGCGTTTCGGTTTTCAGGATGTAGTTGTTCAGCGCGATCTTCTGGATCTCAGGAACGACGAACTGGAAGATGACGTTGAAGATGGCGACGATGAACGGGAAACACATCATCAGCCGCAGACCCTTCGTCATGCTGAACAGCTTTTTGTACACCTCAAGATGATCGAGGCAGTACGGGCAGATGTTCGTGCCGCGCACGAACGGACGGCCGCACTTCGGGCAGAAAAGTTCCTGTTCGCTGTTGGTGATCGGCTCGGTCCTTGAAAGATCCTCCGAAAGGATCTCGCACGCCTTGACCAGCACCGCATAGCGCGGCAGATGACGGCCCGAAATGAACTGGCAGATGAGCGTTTCGCCCTTTCCGAAGTCGGCGTAGAAGCCGCAGCTTCCGTACATGACCTCGGTCTTGAAGTTCGACGCGCCCTCCATCGGGAAGTCCGCCAGCAGTCTGTCGCCGAGAATTTTGTAAATATGCAGATTCGTTATCGCAATGTAGCCCGAAACGAACCTGTCCTCCAGTATGTTGAACGGAACGCAGTACATTAGCTTTTCGCCTGCGCCCATTGCCCCGTCGAGAACCTTTTTCTCGTTTTCGGGCAGCTCATACATCAGTCTCATGGAGTTTGCTCCTTTTTATTTGAGGTTACCTCTAAAAATTCAAAAATCCGTGGAAAAACAAAACGCGATACCCATCGTATCGGGTTTTGTTTTTCTTCTTCATGAATTTTTAGAGGTTGCCTTGAATCCTTATAGCCGATTGAAAAATGCCACAAGGTAATGAACGTTATAATAAAATCCGTTTTTATGTCGGCTTTGCCGACATAAAAACACCTATAAGGCGAGCCAGGGCGAGCCCTCGCGCCGAGGGGAGCCGGCAAAACTTTGTTTTGTCGGCGGCGATAAGCGCGAGTCCCGATTGTAAAACGAAGTTTTACAATCCAAATTTTACAGGTAGATTTCGATCTTTTTCAGGCTCGCTGCGTCGAGCTTCTGCGGTTCGGTGATGGCAAAGACGTTGCCGTCGATGTCGTTGACGAGGATGCGCCCGTCTTCCAGAATACGGATATTCGAGAAGGGGTTGTTCAGCACGAACGTGACGTTTCCGGCGGTCGTGTTGACGTCCCAGTAGAGGTAGCCGAACTTTTCCTTGACGGAGTTGATCTTTCTGATCTCCGGCGTGAAATAGCGGCGGTCAAGCTCCTCGAGCAGCAGCGCGCGGGTCTCCTCGTCGAAATCGGACATCCGGCGGATCATGCCGATCTCCTTGCCGCGCCCCTGCTTTTTCGAGTCGGGCTCGCGGACCGAGAGGAATTCGTCCGGGTTCGTGACCGGGAAGGAACGAAGCACGACGACGCGCTCGAAATGCTCCGGTTCCCCGTCGGCGTTCGTAACGTCGAGCGTGACGAGTCCGCCGCCCGAGCGGGTGAACTTTGCGTTTTCGGGAACGAGGTCGATGGAAACGCGCTGATTTTCAAGGATCAGGTCGCCGTCGTCGGTACCGTCGCCCATGATATCGTTTTTCGGCTTGGCGGCAGGCTTTTCCGCCTTCTTTTCAGCGGGCTTTTCGGCAGCCGTCTCTTTCTTCTTTTCGTTTTCAGCCATGATGAATCTCCTTTTTGACCGGTTACATTCCGGCGATGATCTTCCTGTTCGCCTCGGTCTGCAATGTGTAGAGACGGTAGAAGACGCCGTGCTTTGCGATCAGCTCTGCGTGCGAGCCTTCCTCGGCGATCTCGCCGTTTTCGATGACGAACAGGTGGTTGCAGTCCTTTAAGGTCGACAGACGGTGCGCGATGGTGATCGTCGTGCGTCCTTCGATGAGCTGCGTCAGCGCATCCTGGATCAGGCGCTCGGTCTCGGTGTCCATTGCGGCGGTCGCCTCGTCGAGGATGAGGATCGACGGCGCGAGCAGAAGCGCGCGGGCGATCGAGATACGCTGCTTTTCGCCGCCGGACAGCGAACGGCTGCCGGTGCCGACGAGCGTTTCATAGCCTTCGGGCAGACGCAGGATGAAGTCGTGCGCGTTCGCAGCCTTCGCCGCCGCGATGACTTCTTCCATCGTCGCCTCGGGGCGCGCGTAGCGGATGTTGTCGGCGATGGTCCCCTTGAAGAGGAAGATCTCCTGCGACACGATCGAAATGTCGCGGCGCATACATTCGGTCCTGATCTTCTTGACGTTCACGCCGACGATCATGATCGAGCCGCTGATCGTATCATACAGACGGTTGATGAGGTTGGCGATGGTCGAC
>JAZRXB010000277.1:0-3117 GCA_045600005.1 Eubacteriales bacterium
TGTGCGCATTTCCGGCGGGAGCAAGCCCGCGCCCTGCGCGTTGTGCGCATTTCCGGCGGGAGCAAGCACCCGCCCCGCGCACCTCCGCACGTGTATAGCGCGTCCGGGGACTCCCTCCCCCGGACTTTCGGCGGGGGACCCGGTCGGACCGGGAGACGCGGCAGGACCGCATCCGGGGATCCGCGCCCGTGAAAGGAGCATGACACGGACACGCGCGCTCGCAGAGGACAGTCGCCCTCCGCGTTCGTTTTCATCATTATTCGGGTCGGACGACCCGTTTCCCGCCCGTCAGTTGATCAGATCGTTGAAGAAAATGATCTCGTCGGGCAGACAGTAGTTCAGTTTGGATTTGGCAAGCGCGATGATGTAGTCGTCGTCGAACGGCATATCCAGCTTATTCTGGAGCGCATCGATGTTTTCCTGCACGGCCTCGCTCTTTTCGATGAGCGTGACCTGTTCCTCGCGCAGATCGTTCAGTTTCAGCTGAGACGTCACGAGCGTGGCGATCAGAAACACGAACGCAAAAAAGATCGTCAGCTTGACCGGGATGGTCAGCTGTAATGATTTCGGCATGATCTCCTCCCGATTCTTCCGGGATACGCTGATTCGATCGGGATCCCGGCGTTTCCTCTGAATACGCACGCATCTTAAGATGCGTATGAAGCCGCCCGCCGATTTTCCGGACGAGCCGTCCAAATGAAACGGCGCGGCAGGCGTTCATGCGGCGCGCCAGCTCTGCCGCCGTGTGCCGGAGAGCGCGGGTGAGCCGTCCTGCGCTCACAAGCCACGCGAGCGTTCCCGCTCCCGCGAACCACAGCGCCGACAGACGCACCTTTCCGAAGTTCTCCGTGTAAAAAAGGACGGTCATCGCCGCCGCAGCGGCGAGAAAAAACAGAATGTCGAAGACTGCCGTCACAAGTCCCGACCGCACGCCGCTCCGCTTCGCACCGGACGACGGCGCGAGAAAAACGAGAAGCAGCGTCCGCACCGCCGCCAGAGCGTCGAATACCACGCCCAGCCCGATGCCGACCAGAAACGACACGCCGAACAGCCGAAGCAGTCCCGCCGTGTCAGCGGTCATCACAGCTCGCCGCGGGCGCTGCCCCCGCGTTTTCTGCGCCCTGCGCGCTTTGAAGTCTCGTCGAAGAACAGCACGCCGCCGATCTTTCCCTCGATCTCGAGCTGTCCGTCGCCGGTCGACAGATTCAGGATGTGAAGCTCCTCGCCGTCGACCGAGATCATGCCGAAGCAGCTTCTCAGAATGATGCCGCAGTCGTCAAAGCTGCAGACCTCCTCCACGCCGCCGAGCCGCAGATAGGCACGGTCGCGCAGAACGATTTCCTGACGGGGCGTCCCGTCTGTCTGTGATGAACGATTCACGCTGTTCCCTCCGATGCTCCGCCGCGGATTTCCGCAGCGGATTCTGAAAACACGCCTTCCGGCGGCCGTTCTGCGTTTTCGGCGCTTGACGGCGCCGAAAAACGCAGAAACGATCTTGGAAAGCTGTACTCTTATTCTATGCCGGAGGAGCGCGTTTGATTCCGACCCGACGAAAAGGGTCAGCTGATGATCTCGTACATCGACGCGGCGTCCGCCTTGCCGGTGAACTCGCGCACGTCCAGTACGCGCAGACGGGTCGTCCGCTGACCGAACGTGATCTCGATGACGTCGCCGACCTTGACGTCGCAGGACGCCTTGGCGGGACGGCCGTTGACCGAAACATGCTCGGTGTCGCACGCTTCGTTGGCGACCGTGCGCCGTTTGATCAGGCGGGAGACCTTGAGAAATTTGTCGATGCGCATGGGAAACTCCTTTCGTTCAGCGGACGTCTTCAAGCGGACGTCTTGAACGATGTACCTTTGAAAACGTTCAGTTTTCAGCCTTTTCTTCGCCCTTGCCGTTCAGATTCGCCTTGAGCGACTTGCCGGCGGTGAAAGCGAGGTGGCGGGAAGCGGGGATGGTGATCGGCTGTCTGGTCGCGGGGTTGATGCCGGTGCGCTCTGCTCTTTCCTTCACTTCAAACGTGCCGAAGCCGACGAGCTGAACGCGCTCGCCTTCGCGGAGCGCCTTTTCGATGTTGGTGAAAACCGAATTGACGGCAGCCTCTGCTTCCTTCTTTCTAAGACCGGTCTCCTTGGAAACTGCATCGATGATCTGAGCTTTGTTCATGATATTCATACCTTTCGTTAATTGAAATCCGTAAAAAGGACGGTATATATAAGTATAGCATTTTTCTCCCGATTTATCAAGTAGTTAGCGACATTTTTTCGCAAAAAATCTGAAAGAAAAAGTAAACTCTTTATGAAATTTCGCGTTTTAATCCTTCGCGGCGGCGACGCGGCGATCGCAGGCGTCGGAAAGCGCCTTTTCCGGGTCGATCCCGAGCGCTTTCGCGCGCGCGGCGGCGGCGAACAGCAGCTCGCCCGCGATGAATTCGATCTCCGATCCGGCAGCTGCGTCCGCCGCACCGGCGTTCGCGTCCGCCGCATCGAGCTTTGCGGCAAGCTCCGCGGCCGCGTCGGGCACGTCATAGCCGAGCTTGCGCAGCTTGGACGCGATCTTCGACGCGCGCATCAGCCCCGGCAGCGCGTGCGAAACGGCGTCCAGCACCTCGCGGTCGGACTTCTGATCCTTCTCGACCTTTTTGATCGCGTCCCAGTTGGTGAGGACCTGATCTACGGTGTCCGCCTGTACGTCGCCGAAGATGTGCGGGTGACGGAGGATCAGTTTTTTTGAAATCCCGTCGGCAACGCGGTCGAGGTCGAACGCGCCCTCCTCCTCGGCGATGCGCGCGTGGAAGACGACCTGTAAGAGCAGGTCGCCCAGCTCCTCCTCCAAGATCGCGTCGTCGTTTTTGTCGATCCCCTCGACGACCTCGTAGGTCTCCTCGATGAGGTCGCGCCGGATAGACTTATGGGTCTGGACCTTGTCCCACGGGCAGCCGTCGGGCGCGCGAAGCAGCTCGACGATGGTGCGCAGGTCGTCAATGGTAAGATCTTCCTTGCTTTTGAGAGCGTTTACCGCCGCATCGTTCATTTTAGTTCTCCTTGTTTTTTCAAAATCACGTTCAGAAATGCCGTCCGGCGGCTGTGCGCCGTCTGTTTTCTGCCGATTTAA
>JAZRXB010000278.1:0-24721 GCA_045600005.1 Eubacteriales bacterium
ATGTTCGGGGGGGGGGTATAATATACCTGATATGGCATTATCAGGGAAAAATCTGACGATTTATTAAGAAAGGAAAGAAGCATGATGAAAAAAGGTCTCGTTTCCGCCGCGGCGCTTTTTCTGACGGCGGCAGTGCTTACCGGGTGCGGCGCAGAGGTCCCGAAACCGGTGGATGAGAGTACGGCGGTCGATGCGGTGAGGACAGCAGAGGGGAAGGACGGTCTGAACGAGGAGCAGAAAAACGCTTTTGCGATGCTCAATTATCTGACGGTCATTTCACAGGAGATCATCGCGGCACAGGACAACCGTCCGATGCTCGAAGAACTCTGTACGTCTCTGCTCAACGACATCAACCCGGAAAAGGTTGACGGAAAAACAAAAGAACAGCTGAAAAAAATGCAGGGAGCCATCAGCGGGTTTGAACAGATCGGGATCGAGAAGGACCGTGCGCTGTTTCTGTATGAACAGGGAACGGCAGAAACGCTCGAAGAAACCGTGACAGACCGCGCTTCCGTACTGCTCGATAGAATTGACAATGAACAAACGCGGGAGATCGTGACGGGAATCCTTTCTAAAACGGTCAGTACTGCATCAAAGGTTGCCGATAAGGCAATAACAATCGGTGTGGCAAGTATGGAGGGGAAGGGACTCGAATATCTTACTGCGCTCGCCGGAGACCTGTTGGGTGCAGACAGTTCCTACGAAAACGACACATCGGATGCTGACGCAAAGTACCGTGAAACCGGCTGGAAGCTGGACGACGACAGCAGAAAACAGCTCAAGGACACCCGCGTCGAGGCATTCAATTACATGATCGATATTGTAAATGAATACAGTCTTGACGGAAAACTGGCGCTGAACGAAGAAGCGGTCGGTCGTTTTGTCGACTGGAAGAACAACAAGAATGTGGTCGGACGGATCCAGTTTCTTGAGAGTGAAGTCGAGACCTATCGTGCGTTCGGCGGCTACTGGCTGACGCTGGCGGAGAGCTACTGTGAAAACGGCGATTATCAGAAATGTCTGAACGCAATCCATTCCTACGAATCGCTCCGCGCCGACATTTTCCGTCGGGATTATGCGTATGCGCACGCCATGCCGAGCGCGATTTCAGCCGCCTGCGCTCTGTACGAAGGAAAGCAATTCGTGAGCGTCGCTGAAAAATATCTGGATGTTCTGACGGAAAATATGGGAAAGGACGACTGGTCGCTCCGCTATTTCGCGGCGCAGGTCTGCCTTGACTTCTACGGTCAGACAAACGACCGCGCGTATCTCGAAAGAGCTTACGAGATCGTCAAGAACAACGTCAACAGCCTTGTTCCCAAACAGCGCGCGCTGAACGAAGCATGGCTCGCGCCGGTGAAGGAGGTCGCCGTGACCGATCAGGTCAAGGACGAAAAAAAGCAGATCGAAGCCTATAATAAATCGCTGAACGAACGCCGGAAGACCGAGCTTGCGCCTGTCTACGAGCCGCTCGTCCTCAACTGTCAGCTCCTGTTCGGACTGGCGGACGAGCTTGCCGTCGACAGCGCCGAGAAAGCGAAGCTCGAAGGCATCCTGCGCGGCAAAGACGGCGCGCTCTTCCTTTCCGCGCCGGTCGAACGGCGCTATACCTTCGGCGAGACCACGCTTCCGTCGACTGCGCAGTATAAAAAAGACCAGCTGATCCTTCCCGCCGCCTGTGTGACCGAAAGCACGGTCATCAAGGTGACGGTCGACGAAGCCGAGATCGTCTCGAACTACAAGGACTGGACGCTTTCCGAGGTCAGACGCGACGGAAAGACGCCCGACTCCTTCACGGCGGTCTATGAGAGCAAGGCGGCGTCCAAGCAGAAATGGAGCGCCGATTCCAAAGTGAAGGTCGAGCTTTTCGACGACGAAAAATCCGCCGCGCCGTCGCAGACGTTCACGTTCAAGGTCAGCAAATACCAGAAGGTCCTCGTGCTGGAAACCGTCGAATTCGAGCAGGTCGGCTGACGCATATTCCGCCGCAGTACGGGGCATTCTATCACCGAACCTGAAAGTGAGGTGCATGGAATGTTCAAACACGAAAAAATCCTGTTCCACCCGGTCGAGGTCGAACGCCCGAATCCGCAGTACGCGGCGCTGATGCAGGAACAGCTCGGCGGCGCGAACGGCGAGCTGAAAGCCGCCATGCAGTATATGGCGCAGAGCTTCCGCGTGAAGGACCCGGAGATCAAGGACCTGTTCCTCGACATCGCCGCCGAAGAGCTTGGTCACATGGAAATGGTCGCGCAGACGATCAATCTGCTGAACGGTCACGAGCTTGAAGCGTCCGAGGTCCCTGCGGGCGAGATCCAGTCCCACGTTCAGCTCGGTCTGAATCCGGGGCTGATCAACGCTTCGGGCTATTCGTGGACCGGCGACTATGTAACGGTGACGGGCGACCTCTGCGCCGATCTGCTGTCGAACATCGCGTCCGAACAGCGCGCGAAGGTCATGTACGAGTACCTGTACCGTCAGATCAACGACAAAAAGGTGCGCGAGACCATCGACTTCCTCTTGAATCGGGAGGAAGCGCACAACGCCATGTTCCGCGACGCCTTCAACCGCGTCCAGAAGTCCGGCTCCAACCGCGATTTCGGCACGACGAAGGCGGCAAAGATGTATTTCAGCCTCTCCGAGCCGTCGCCCGAAGGCAATTCCTTCGCCGATACCGAGGTGAAGCCCGTCACGTTCGCCTGACGGAAAACGTCCCCGCTTTCCGTGCTGACGCTCGGACGGGATGACATTCTGACGCGAAGCGTCCCGGACTGCCGGTCGATTCCGACAGTCCGGGACGCTTTCTGTCTGTGAGGACGGATATCCGGCGCGTTTTCCATACCTCTGAAACAGTTCCTTATTTCATTTCGGGCGGCTGTTCGGCGTGCGCGTAGCGGAGAGGGGTCATGCCGAAGCGCTTTCGGAACACCCGGATGAAATTCGAGCAGTCCCCGAACCCCGACGCATAGCAGGCTTCGGTCACGCTGCTTCCCGCGCGCAGCAGTCCCGCCGCGCGGTTTAATCGGCACTCGGTCAGGTAGCCCCACACGCTTTTGCCGAGGTACTGCCGGAAGGTTTTCGTCAGATAGGTCACGCTGCACCCCGATTCGGCGGCGACGGCGGCAAGGTCGATCGGCTCGGTGTAGCCCGCGTTGATGAAGCGGAGCGCACGGGTCAGGACGGCGGGCGTATGGTCGGGCACGCCCGCTTTTTTCTGTCCGGCGTAGAGCGTCCGGCAGCGGATGAGGAAGCGGAGCAGTCCCTCGAACAGCAGTATTTCCTTCGCCGGGTCGTCGGATTCGCTGATGCGGATCAAATCCTCGGTCTCCGCGAGAAGGGCGCGGCGCTCGTTCTCATCCGGCGTGAGATGATTGACGCGCTCGGCGGACGTGTCGGCGAGCGCATCGAGCAGGGAAGAACAGTCGGGTGAGAACAGCGAGAACAGGTCGACCGGCAGATAGAAATCCACATACCTGTGGAGACCGGCGCGCAGGACCCGTCCGAAATGGATCTCATCCGGACGGAACAGCAGGATATCGCCCCGGACGGCATTGTAGACCCGTCCGTTCAGCACCGCCGCAAGTCCGTCGGTCAGGAGGATGCTGATCTTGTAGTCCTCATAGAGCGTGACCGGGGTGTCGCGCATGGAAAAATACTGCGAGCAGGATAAAAAACGGAACGGTTTCCGTCCCTCGGCGAGCCGCACGGCGGTCGTTTCATTCACGGCGTATCCCTCCTGTGTTTCGGATATGACGATTTTTTCTGGCGGATATCGCTATTTATCCGCCGCAGTCATGCTATAATAAGTATAACACAGATCGGACGCAAAAGCAAGTCCGAACGGGAAAAGAGTGTGATCTTGATGAAACCGGATATCAGCATATCCGAAAGGATCCCGCGTCTGCGGGAATATTATCTGACCCATGCGCCGATGGCGGTCGACCGGAACATGGTCCCGTGGAAGTGTCAGCGCACCCTGTCGCAGTATGTCAGGGGCTGGCTTGAGAGCGGCGGCGCGCCGACCGTGCGCATCCGCCGTTCGATGGCGGAGGCATATGTGCTTCGGAACATGAAGCCTGTCATCTTTCCGGGCGACCTGATCGCCGGTCAGCCCGATCTCTCGCCCATCCGCGAGGACGAGCGGGAACGATACGACGCCGATATGGCGCTTCGCGGGATGCTGCCCGCGCTGCGCGGCAGAGCCGACCATCTGGCGATGGATTACACCCGCCTTCTGGAAGAAGGCGTGACCGGCGTGATCGAAGACCTCAAAAAGGAGCGCGATTCGCTCGATCTGTTCGACGGGAGATCGGCGGAGGACTACGAGTATTTCGAGTGCTGCATCATCGAGCTGGAAGGCGTTCTGGAGCTTGCCGCGCATTATGCCGCAGAAGCCGGACGGCTTGCGGCGGAAGCGTCCGACGCGCGTGAAAAAGCCGAGCTTGACGAGCTTGCGGCGGTGCTGTGTCAGGTTCCGGCGCATCCGGCGCGTACCTTCCGCGAAGCGCTCCAGAGCATCCATCTGTTCACGTTCAGTCTGTTCGGGATCTATTCCGCCGGCCGTCCCGATCAGTATCTTCTGCCCTACTACCGCCGCGACATCTCGTCGGGCGTACTCACCGAAGCGGGCGCACAGGAGCTTGTCGACTGCTTCTGCATCCAGTACATCGCCAATATGAGCCAGTGGGCGGCGGCGGGCTTCATGCTCGGCGGCCGTGACGGAGAGGGAAATCCGGTCGAAAACGAGCTGACGTGGCACTTCTTAGCCGCCGCCTCGCACGTTCACGCGCCCGACCCGAACATCGGTCTCTGCGTCACCGACGCGACCTCGCCCGAGCTGCTCCGTTTTGCCGTTCAGACGATCCTCAACGGTCACGGTCAGCCGCAGATCTGGAACAACGACGCCGTGACCCGTTCGATGCGCCGCTGCGGGTACGCCGACGAAGCGTCGAACCTGTTCACGCACTCCACCTGCGTCGAGATCACGCCCATCGGCGCGTCCGGCGTATCGATCACCAGTCCTTACATCAACGTGCTGGGCATTTTCCTGAAAGCCTTCGAGACCTGCCCGGACGACTGCACCTTTGAGGAGCTGTTCGGACTGTTTGATAAGGAATTCCGCGCGTACTGGAAACGGGCGTTTTTGCAGGAAAACCTGTGGCAGGTCGAGCGCGGACGCAACAGCACCGACCCGATGCGCATCTCGCCGTTCATTCATGACTGCGGCGAAAAACGCCGCTCCAACGACTGCGGCGGCGCACGGTATAATTTCCTCGAACCGAACCTGCTCGGCATGACCAACACCATCGAATGCCTGAACGTCGTGCGCGAGCTGGTCTATGAACGCAGGGCGCTGACCATCCCGGCGTTCCGGCAGGCGCTCGCCGACAACTACGCGGGACATGAGGAGCTTCTGCACACCATCCGGTACGGCGTGACGCATTTCGGCGTGGGCGACGCGAAGACCGACGCGCTGGCCAAGCGGGTGTCCGACCTCTTACTCGGCATTTTCTCGGAATGCACGACGGTCCGGGGCGCGAAGGTCATCCCCGGCGCGTTCTCCTACCGCGACCATGCCGCGCACGGTTCGCATACCGGCGCTTCTCCCGACGGACGGCTCGCCGGAATGCCGCTGGCGGACGGTTCGGGACCGGTGCAGGGCTACGACGACTGCGGACCCACGCTGTCGCTTGTCTCGACCACGGCGTGGGAACCGGCGCGCTTCTTAGGCGGCACGTCGGTCAACATCAAGCTCGACCGCCGCACGCCTCCCGAAAAGCTGACCGCGCTGATCAAAGGCTATCTGAAAACCGAGGGCGCACAGCTCCAGTTCAACATCGTCGACCCGGACGAACTGCTCGACGCGAAGGCGCATCCCGAAGCGCACCGCGACCTGATCGTGCGCATCGGCGGTTACAGCGATTTCTTCGTCCGTCTGCCGGAGACGCTTCAGAACGACGTGATCTCCCGCGCACAGAACGGCGTCTGAACGGATATGGAGCTTACGATCTTCAACATCCAGCATTTTTCACTGCACGACGGACCGGGCATCCGCACGACGGTCTTCTTCAAGGGCTGTCCGCTCGACTGCGCGTGGTGCCACAATCCGGAAGGGAAGGGCTTTCTGCCGGAGCTGTCCTTTCACCGGGAGAAATGCACGGCGTGCGGACGGTGCGGGACAGTCTGCGGGCAGGGCGTTCACTCGTTCGACGGGACGGGCGCTCACCGTCTTGCGCGGGAAAACTGCGTTTCGTGCGGAAAATGCGCGGAGAGCTGTCCGAACGGCGCGCTTGAGGTCATCGGCAGAAAAATGACGATTTCCGAAATTCTCGCGGAGGTGAAAAAGGACGCGGTTTTCTATGGCGACGACGGCGGCGTCACGCTGTCCGGCGGCGAACCGTTCGCACAGCCGGAGGGAACGCTCGCGCTGCTTCACGCTTTGAAGGAAGCCGGATATCCCGTCTGCGTCGAGACGAGCGGAGCGGTCCCGCCCGCGGTGCTGGAAGCCGCCGCGCCGCTTGTCGACCGGTTCCTTTTCGACTGCAAGGAGACCGACGGGGAAAACCACTTAAAATACGTCGGCTGTCCGCGCGGACCGATCCTCGAAAATCTGGCGCTTCTTGATCAGCTGCGCCGGCCGGTGATCCTGCGCTGTCCGATCATTCCCGGCGTGAACGACCGGGACGACCATTTTGAAGCGCTCGCGTGTCTTGCCGAAACGGTCTCCTGCGTCGAAGCGGTGGAGCTGGAGCCCTATCATCCGCTCGGACTTGCCAAGGCAGAGCGGCTCGGAAAAACGGCGGCTTATGAAAACGCTTCGTTCCTTGACCGCGCGTATCTCGAAGCAAAGCTGCCCTGTATGGCGGCGCTGACCGCCAAGCCCGTGCGGATAAACGGCTGAACCTACTGCCCGCGAGCCGCGGCGGAAGTCTGAGCGGGAACACGGTCTGTCCCGTCTGACGGAAGCGGAAACATAAAAATACCGACCGGGAAGCGCCTCCGGCGCTTCCCGCCGCCCGGCATAACCTCTCGGCTGACAATTCCATACAAATTTAAGAAAGAAAGGAAATCCTGTCATGAAAAAGAACGCGCTTTCTCTGCTTCTCCTTGTCTCTCTTGCCGCCGGAACGGTTTCGTGCGGCGGTACCCCCGTCTCGGATGAGACGACGGCCGCGCCTGATTCGACCGTCCCGGAGGAAACGACCGAAAACCTGTACCTCGATCTCGGCTCGCACGATTTCGGAGGGAAGACCTTCACCATCGCGTACTGCTCGACTCAGCTCGGCAGTATGTGGCCCTACGAGACGGCCGAGGAGAACGGCGATCTCGTGAACGACGCGGTCTTTCAGCGCGACCGCAGTATCGAGGAACGGTACAATGTCGATATCGCCTATTACGACACGTCCTCCGCGTTCGGCGAGAACGTCGCCAAGTGCCTGATGACCTCGGTCATGGCGGGCGACAAGGCGTATGACCTCGGCATCGGGCATATGTTCACCGGCGTGAACGCGCTGGTCGAACAGCACGGGCTGTACGATTTCAATTCGCTTCCGTATGTCGACTACTCGAAGCCGTGGTGGTCGCAGCATCTGCGCGATCAGCTGGAGGTCGGGGGAAAGCTTCTGCTCCATTCGGGCGATATCGTGTACAATTTCTGCGACTGCATCTATTTCAACAAGGACATGATGAAGGATTTCGCCATTGCCGACGATCCGTATGAGCTGGTCGAGAGCGGAAAATGGACGTGGGACCGGCTGATCGCCATGGCGAAGACCGTGGAGGGCGACGTGGACGGCAACGGCGTCTGGGATGAGAACGACCGGTACGGCTATCTGATGTCGATCAACACCTACGTCGACAGCAACTGGGTCTACGCGGCGGGACTGACCATCGCGTCGCACAAAGACGGCGGCGTCTCGACCGAAAACGTGATGACCGACCGGATGCAGACCCTCGCCGAAACGATGTATAAGCTGGTCCACGGCGACCACACGACCTACATTCCCGCCACGACCGGCAAGGAGTCGATCGAGGACGCGAAGCTCTTCCGCGCCGGACAGGGGCTTTTCATGGAGAACATCACGACGCTTCTGCCGCAGATGCGCGATTTCGAGCTGGATTTCGGTATTCTGCCGATCCCGAAGCTCGACGAGAAGCAGAAGGACTACATGACGATGGCGACCACGCAGATGATGATGCTTCCCGCGACGATCGACGACGCCGAATTCGTCGGTCTGATGCTCGAAGCGCTGGCGGAGGAGTCGCATAAGATCGTCAATCCCGCCGTCTACGAAACGTCCTTTTCGGGCAAATATCTGCGCGACGAGCGGTCGTATGAGATGTACAGCATCATCCGCACGTCGGGTGTGTACGATTTCAACTGGAATTACGGCGCGGGCAATGTGTTCGCGCAGCTGATGACGAAGGTCGTCCGTCAGGGCGAGCCGTCCTCGCTCGCGTCCTTCTACGCTTCCAACCGCGACAGCGTGCAGGCGAAGCTCGACAGTATTTACGATATCCTGCTTCATTACGACGACTGACCGCAGCCGGAGAACCGGCGGGCGGGTCTTTCAGAATGCGTCTGCCGTGAAATCCCGCTGTGACTTCACGGCAGACGCTGTGTCCATAAAACGATGAAACCGGTGACAAGGAACGGATAAACACACAGGTGCGGTGCGCGTCTGAAGATTTGCCGCAGATATCAGAACGGCTGCGGTGAGGCCGGTTACAAATTTCCGAAACCGCGCCTGCCGCAAAGCCGGGTGATCAGACACACAAAGAGGACAAGCCCGGTCAGCGCCATATACGCCCGGAATCTGTAACCGGGCGTTTTGTTCTGCTCCGGAACGGTGGTTTCCGCTTCCGGCTGAGAAAGTTCTGCGGCGTTTCCGCGCGGTTCCCATTCGATCTCACGGGCAGATTCGACCGGAACTCTGGTTTCGTCAAAGACATACAGTCTTCCCGCTCTCTCACGGCACAGCTTTGCGGCGATGAGCGAATAGAATGCCTGTACCGTTGCGGTATAGTCGGATCCTCCGCCCTCGGTATGGCAGAAGCTGCCGTCGGCCAGCCGGTATTTTGTGAGACCGTCCAGCAGGGTGTGGCCGTTTTGATAAAACCGTTCGTCGGAGAACGGGTCAATGCCGACAGACGAGAGCGCGGCGATGACCTGCGCACAGCTTTCGGGATTGCGGGAACCATAGCCCTGATATCCGCCGTCGTCCAGCTGTTTTCCGGCAAGGAAGTCAAGCGCTTCGCCGATCGCAGTGTGAACGTCGTTGCTGACGGTGTCATACGGGGCGAGCGCCTGAACCGTCATCGCGGTCACGTCTGTGTCGGAGTGTTCCCCGGACAGCGCCCATCCGCCGTCCGCCAGACGAAGGGAAAGCAGCTCGCCGATCACCTCTCCGGCGGTACAGGAAGCGGAGTTTACGCCGTTGTTCAGCAGATGAAGTCCGAAAATCCAGCTCATCACGCCCTGCCTGCCGATGGTATCGTCTGCCGCAGTCTGTACGAAATCGCTGTCTTCACGTCCGCAGGCGATCAGAGCCAGCGCGCATCGCTGGCGGGAAACGGCGTTTGTCATGCTGTTATCCTTCAGAAACGCTTCGAGCGCATCGGCGTACCGGGTGAAATCCAGCTCCGGCAGACAGCGGCTGAGCGCGATCACATACCATTCCGCAGCCGTTCCCGCCGATTCGGTGAGCGCCCCGTCCAGCCATGCCTGAGCATCCTCCGCTCCGGCTTCGTTTTCCTGATATGCGGCGATACCGCCGATAAGATCATGAATCTCACCGACGGTATCGGTTTCGGCATACGCGGGAATCGCGCCGAACGCTGATGCTGTCATGGCAAACAGGCACAAAATCACAGCTGAAAGTCGTTTCCTCATTTTTTCTTTTTCCGGACAATGAAGAAGATCACAGCGGCAAGGACAATGACAGCCGCGGCGATTCCCGCGCCTGCTGCGGCGCTGACGGAAGGACCGCTGACTGAAACCGCGCAGACAGGCGGAACCAGCACGGCCGCGTCGGACTTTGCGCTGATGATGAAATCGCCGGACTTGTCGAACCGGATGACGGCCTTACCTTCCGCATCGGTTCTGACGGAGGTTTCTTCTCCGTTTACCAGAATGACGGCGCCCTCAGCGGGAAGCACCACGGGAGCCCAGTTTTCATCGTAACCAGCCATGGAAAGAGTGAGGGTAAGCCCGCCGCCTTTTTTCACGGAGACGGTGCTGACGTCAAAGAAGCAGTAAGCGTCGGAGAATGCGGCGGTATCCGTGTAAACGAACGCATTCAGATAATCGCCGTTCCTGACGGGATCGGTCAGACCCATCGCGGAAGCGTTGTTCAGATAATAGCCGTAACTGCCGCCGTTTTCGACGCCCCAGAGTCGGGAGATGGACAGACCCCAATCGCCGTCCGCTGCGGCGTATCCTGCGGCGGAACCGCCTTCATATTTTGCGTCATGAGCAAGGATCAGGGCGTCGTTGATGGTCAGTGCGCCGTCGCCGTCCATGTCTGTGACATGAACCGCTTCCTGCGCCATGACGAGGGAGCCGTCGGAAATCGTCACATAGACCTGCGCGGATTCCCCGGCGGCGGGCGTCTGTACGCTGAGCAGGCTGAACGTCAGGGCAAAGATGATCCCGACAGCTGAGAGTTTTCCTGTTTTCATTTTTCTGTCTCCTCTTGTGAAGTGGTTTATGATAACGCGGCTGACCGCAGAAATCCGATTTACTGCTCTTTTTCGGAAAGAGCGTTATTTTCTTCGTTTTGCATTTTCTTAAATTGTTTCAGAGCCTCGATCCTGTGACGCTTGGCGCGCACCCGCTTTTCCGCGCTGCGCTGTCTGCGGTCGTCATCCCGCGGCGGTTTCAGCCCGGCGGCTTCCAGCGCTCTCGGCCACGGACCTAAGAAGGCTTTGATGGCGCAGACTTCTTCGTCTTCAAAATCCGAACGCTGCGGATAGCGGGACAGCCCCGCGAGTTTCAGAGCTTCCTGCTTTTCCACAAGAAGCCGGATGCTGGATTCTCTTGTAAATTTTCCTTTCAAGCCGCGTCCTCCCTGAAAACAAAAATGCGCTTTCTGCCGATTCAGGCAAAAAAAGCGCAACTGCTTTATGATTCCGTCAGAAAAAGCGCAGACCGACAAATCTTCCACGGAAAAATAAAAACGGCTGCACTTTTCTGAACCCAAAAATGTTCCGGCATGATACCGGTAACCTCACAGCTTCGGCAGGTATTCCGACTGATGAAGCAGAGCTTCAATCACGGTAATGGTGGTTGCGACGGAATTTCACCGAACTTCCCCCTGATCCGAACGCTTCGGAACCGAACTGTGAAACTATTGAATTGTGATGAAGCCTCAGGCTCCGTGTATCAGTATATCACAGAAAAAAGGTTTTGTCAATCCGTTTGCTGAAAAAATCATAATGCACAGTCCGGAAAACAGATTTTCATTGAAATGGCGCAGACCCGGGCGGAAGGGAGGGAGCAATCCGTCCTGCCGTTCAGATCACCGCAGAATCTCTTGCGGCATATTCCCGTCCTTACATTTCACATGGATTCGCCGCGGCTGCCGCCTGTCCTGAATTTTTTTGTGTTATGGTACCATCCTGTTCACTGTTTTTTCAGGGATTTTCCGCAAAACCCTTGCAAAAACGCTCAAAATACGGTATAATGAAGCACACGCGCCGGATACGGCGGAATACGAAGAACGGTGGAAACGATATGATGGAAGAAAAATTACGTCGATATGTGGAAAAATTCAACGCCGGACATGAGGAATGGTACGCAAATCTCATCCCGGACGCCGAAGCCGCCGACTGGATGGCGGAGAACGTCCCTTTGCTTGAATGCGATGACGAACAGATCGAGGAGACCTATTATTTTCGCTGGTGGACCTACCGTAAGCACATCAAGATGACGCCGGAGGGCTATGCGGTCACGGAGTTCCTGCCGCAGGTCGGCTGGAGCGGAAAATACAACACCATCGCCTGCCCGGTCGGGCATCACATCAGCGAAGGACGCTGGCTGAAAAACAAGGAGATCGTGAAGGACGACATCCGCTGCTTTCTCGCGCCCGACCGGCTCGGCGACCTGATGCACTACACCAACACGATCATCGAACGCGCCTGCCGCTTCTGTCTGGAAAACGGCGAGGAAGCCTTCGCACGGGAGATCTTCGCGGGACTGGAACGGTACTATGCCGAGCTTTCGGATAAGCAGAGAACGGCGTGCGGGCTTTACTGGTCGCACGACGGAAGGGACGGCATGGAGTATTCGATCAGCGGCGACGGGCTTCGTCCGACGATCAACGCCTATCAGTACGGCGCGGCGAAGGCGATGGCGGAGCTGTGCGGTCTCATCGGTTCCGACCGGAAGGCGTTCTACGAGAGCGAAGCCGAAACGCTGCGCGGGCTGATCGACCGGTATCTGTGGGACGAAAAGGACGGCTTCTACAAGACCGTTCCGATGAAAGACGTTTCGTCCGAGCCGGATTTTGCGAGAAGCAGTCCCGACACGGACGCAATGGAAGAGATCGGCTATACCCCGTGGTGCTTTGCGGGACTTGCGGGGAAGGAGAAGGACGGCGCGTTCCGCTATCTGACCGACCCGGCGCATTTTTCCGCGCCGTGGGGCATCACGACCGCCGACATGGCGCACCCGCGCTTCATGAAGAATCCGGTCCGGCACGAATGCCTGTGGGACGGTCCGGTCTGGCCCTACGCGACAAGTCAGACGCTGACCGGCATTTACACGATGCTGTCGGAGCGGGAATGCGAGTACATGAACGGCGAGACCTACATGAAGCTGCTCGGGACCTACGCCGCTTCGCACGTTCTGTACGAGGGCGGACGGAAGATCAACTGGATCGACGAGGACATGGAGCCGTTCACGGGTCAGTGGATCGCGCGCGATCTCATCCGGCTCGATCATTATTACGAGGGCAGGTTTAAGAGGGAGCGCGGTGCGGACTATAACCACTCGACCTTCTGCGACCTCGTGCTTTCGGGAGCGTGCGGCATTTCGGGCGCCGCGGACAGCATCCGCGTGAAGCCGCTGGCGGCGGGAACGTGGCGGTATTTCGCCGTGAAGAATCTCTTTGTCGGTTCGGACCGGTACGATATCTACTATGATACGGACGGTCGTTACGGCTTCGGCGAGGGCGTGACCGTTTTGAAAAACGGCGAAAAGGCGGCTTTCGGCAAGACGGAAGCGGTCGCCGCACGGTGAGAAAGATCCCTTCGTTTTCCCGTATGAGCGGGGAAACGAAGGGATCTCTGTTTATGACTGACGTCAGAATTTCCGGCTCGACGTGGTGTGCGAGCGGGAGGAGGAGCCGTGAGACGAGGAGGAGTAGTGCGAGCCGGACGAGGAGGAGCCGCCCGACGAGCCGCCGGAGCTTCGCTCGACTGGCGAGTAGACCCGGCTGTAACGCGATCCCGTGTACGTATCGCTGACAGACGAAATGTTCAGCGAGCCGCTGACGAGATAGTCTGACGCGCTGACCTTTTTCGCCGGCTTCTGCATCGACTCTTCCGTCCAGTAACACACAAAGACGCCGGCAGACATACCGATCACGGTGCAGAGCAGGATGATGGCGACCCAGCGTCCGGTCGAATGGGTGACGCGCCCGGTCCTCGTGAAGGTTTCTAACCTTTCGAGCCAGCGGTCGCCGGTTTCGTTCGCGCCGCTGAAAGCGGATTTCATATCGACCTGATAATTGATGCGGCCGAGCGCACGTTTTGACAGCTTCGGAATGCCGCTGCCGAACTGGAACATTTCGCCGCCGTAGTCGATGCGGCTGACAAGCAGCGCACCGGAATAATCCTCACCCCGGCCATAGCCGCTGTAAAGCCAGAGCTGTTCGGCGTATTCCGATCCGCTCATCCAGAGATAATCGTCGACAAAGCACATCACAAGGTCGGTCCCGAGCTTTTCGGAGAGCGCTTTCCGCCGCGTCTCGAAGTCCGCGGCTTCCGCTTCGGTCAGCGTTCCGGTCAGATCAAGGACGCGGGGCGCGTCCGCGCTGTGGAAACGCTCGAATTCTTCCCCGATGGCGGGGAACCACTCCGGCGCGTCGGCATAGCCCTTTGACAGCATGGTCTCGACGTGACCGATCCATTCGAGCGCGCCTTTCCCGTAGTCACCAGGCGCGATAACGTTTCCGTTTTGGTCGGTTTTGTCCCTGACGGCTTCGTAAAGCGCGTCGTCGAGCGCATTCGCATTGTAGTAGGTATGCAGCGCGCGCGTGGACGGACCGTAGGAGGTCGTCGCAAACGCGCGGTCGTTCGGGTCCATGACGAGACACAGGCAGATCCCCTCCGAGTCCGGTCCGGCTCCGTAGCCGTTGAAGTCGAAGAAGTCCTGCACATAGGTCTCCTCACCGAGCCCATAGGAGGTCGGCGTGGTGCAGATCACGACGTCGACGCCGTACTTTTCACGGACGTCGGCGATCCGCTTCCGCATTTCGGATTCCTCCGCGCCGGTGAAAATGTCGGCTTCATCGACGACGCGGGGCGCATCGTCGTCCTGATAGAAGAAGAAGCCCTGCGGGTCGACCGGATACCATTCCGGCAGTTTCGCGCCCTTTCCGACGCGGCGGTTCACGCCCTCCGGAAGCTCCGAAAGCGGAATGCGGCCGGCGTTCCGCGCGATCAGGAAGCGGACGTTTTTCAGCCAGTCGATCACGCCTGCGCCGTAGTCGCCCGGAACCGTATCGCCGTTTTCATCGGTGCGGTCCCTCATGTATTCGATCAGCCGATCGTCCAGATCGTTGGCGGCGGAATAGGTGTATAGACCGCGCATGAACGAACCGGTCGCAGTCGCGGCGAACGCGCGGTCGTCCGGGTCCATGACGATGCAGAGACAGATCCCGTCCGATTCCTCGCCGAGCCCGTAGCCGTTGAAATCGAAGAAATCCTGAACATAGGTCTCCTCGCCGAGTCCATAGGAGGTCGGCGTGGTGCAGACCGCGGCGTCAACGCCGTAGTTCTCCCGGATGTCCCGGATGACCGAGAGCATCTCGGCTTTATCCTCTGCGGAGAAGATCTCCGCCTCGTCGACGACGCGGGGCTCGTTCGGATTCTGATAGAAGACGAAGCCTTCGGGGTCGACCGGGAACCAGGCGGGGCGGTCTTTGCCCGGACCGAGCCGGACGTTCACCGCGTCGCCGGGATGATAATACGGAAGCCCGGAATTTTCGAGCCATTGCCGGATGTTGTAATACGCGGCGTAAAGCACGCCCCACACGCCGTATTCATCGCGGTATCCGACCGTGTCGTTTTCGACGGCGGCAAGCCCCTTTTCGCCGAAAACCGTCTTCGCTGTGCCGAACGCGGCGGCGTGGACCCCGTTCGTATCCGTGTCGTAAACGAACATCACGCCGTCGCGGTCCTCTCCCCAGCCGTACTCGGTGTCGAGGTAGTAACCCTCCGCCAGCTCGGCGAGCGTCATGCCCTTATAATCGGACGTTCGGACCGCGAGCAGAGCCGCGTCAATGTGATAGGTCTCAGCCAGCGCGATGCATTCCGCGTCCAGCGAATCCTGTTCCGCGTCGGACATATCGCCCGACGTATCGACCGCGCGGTAGTAGGTTCGGCTGATATTTTCCGCGGCGAGAACGCCCGGCGTGAGAAGACCGGCGAAAAGCGTCAGACAGAGGAGCAGGGAAAGGACGCGGAGGACGCCCGCATTCCGGATGGTTCCGTGTTCAGGCGGTCTGTCTGCGGTTCTGCCGCAGAGAGGGAAGCACTTGTTTCGGCAGTTCATCGTCTGGATCCGTCCTTTCCTTATTTAATGAAGAAATACAGCAGGTAACGCAGCAGGAACAGCAGTCCGCCCGACGCGAGCGCCGCTTTGATGAAGAAGCTCTTTTTGACCGACTGGTCGACCGGCAGATCGCCGACGACCCTGCCGGTCTGTCCGTTGACGGCAAAGTCGTACTTTTTTCCTTCATACTCCACCGAGAACAGGTAGACGGGAAACAGCAGATAGTCCGCGGTCAGCTCGGCGCTCAGACGGCTGCCGGTGCAGCGCACGGAGGAATACCCGGCGGCGGCTTTGTCGGACGCGGCTGAGGCGGCGGTGTTCACCATCCGTTCTCTGGCGCGTTCGGCAAGACCGGACGGCACGTCGTCGAACCGGTCCGCCGTGAAACCGGCGAGATACGCCGGGTCGTAGGGCTTCACATCCGCCATGTCGAACGGTTCGAGCGAATCCATCAGCGCGTCGCTGATCCTTCCGCTCGCGTCGACCGGAACGTCTTTGAATTCCGCCGAGACCTCGCGGGTCAGACTGTACTCCCTGTATTCGGTGCAGATGTAATCGCCTTCCCGGTGCGAACCGGCGTCTTTTTCGCCGTAATACCGGACGGTGCCGCTCACTTTTCCGCTGAATACCCAGAACGGCACGTACACGCCGGTCACCTTTCCCATGCGGCTTTCGGAGAAGAAGCGCCGGGGAAGCAGGAACTTATTCCTGTAATACTTCGTCACCGCCTCCGGAAGCCCGTCGGGAAGAACGGAGAAGGGGATCACGCCGTCCGGACGCAGACCGCCCGACGCCTTTTCGGTCAGCACGATGGCATTGCCGCAGTAAGGGCAGGTCAGAGAGAATTCCTCGGCGGCGACCATCAGCTCGGCTCCGCAGGATTTGCAGACGCAGACCGGCAGGCTGTCCGATTTGGGAGCGGTGTTCTTCCGGAGCATTTTCTCAAAGTCGAAGCCTTCCATCCGGTTCCCGTCAAGGTCTTTTCTGTTCGGTTCAATGGCAAATTCGCTGCTGCAGTAGTCGCAGACGAGCTTTCCCCTGTTCGGGGCAAAGCGCAGCGGCGCGCCGCAGCAGGGGCATTTCTGTTCCCTGATGTTGTTCATCATGTCGTACTCCTGTCGCACTGAATGATAATTACGGTCGGCATCATTCATTATATCATACTATTTGCGTTCTGTCATCACTGTTTTCGATTATTTCCCGAAAAATCTTCCGAAAGTCTTCCGAACACGGGAAAGGCTTGACAGAAGCGGAAAAATCCTTTATAATAATAAAAACGCGCGTATGCTGCGGAAATGAACGGTATCGGGCGCCGCGGCTTTCGTGAAAGCCGTTTTCCGGTTTACCGGAACCTTATGAAAAAGAAGATGATGATTTCCTATGAAAACGCTTCCCTATCGCACCTATTCTGACAGAGTTTACGGCTGCTTTCTCGGCAAATGCGTCGGGGGAACGGCGGGCGGACCCGCCGAGGGACGCAAGGAGCTGCTGGATTTCCCGCTCGACGAGGCGCTTCTCCACACGGCGCTCCCGAACGACGACCTCGATTTACAGATCCTCTGGCTCGAACTGCTCGAAACAAAAGGTCCCGCGCTGACCGCGCGCAGCATGGCGAAGGAGTTTTACGAAAAGGTCCCCTACGGTCCGGGGGAATACGGCTTCTTCAAGAAAAACTACGGGCGCGGCGTCTATCCGCCGCTCAGCGGAAGCTACAACAACCGCTATTATCTGAACGGCATGGGATGCCCCATCCGTTCGGAGATCTGGGCGTGCCTGTTCCCCGGAGCGGTCGAAAGAGCCGTCCCGTACATCCGTATGGACGGCAGTCTCGACCATCTGCACGATTCGATCGAAGCGGAGATCTTTCTCGCGTCGATGGAGTCCGAAGCGTTTTTCTGTACCGATCTTGACGGGATCCTTGACCGTTCGCTTGCGCGGCTCACGAAGGACTCGAAGCTCGACCGGGTACTATGCATGACGCGCAGTCTCTGGAAAGAGGGACGGGACTGGAGGTTCACCCGCGCGATGATCCTGCGGAGGTTCGGTCACGCCGACTGTACGAATCTCTATCAGAATCTCGGCTTCATCCTGCTGGCGCTGCTCTACGGGAAAGGCGATTTCCGCGAGACGGTCCGGCTCGGACTGGCGTGCGGGTACGATACCGACTGTATATGCGCGAGCGCCGCGTCGGTTCTCGGCGCGATGCAGGGCGCGGAGAAGCTGTTGTCGGCAGACGGTCTGTCCGACACGGGACTGAAGATCACGGTGCTGACCCGGCGGCGCGAGGGCTCGATCCGCGCGCTTGCCGAGGACGTCTGCCGCGCGGGACTTTCGATGATGGCAGAGGACGGCGAGGTGAAGATCACCGGCGCCGACGTATCGCCGTCGCTGCCGGTTTCCGCCGCGCCCGCGCCCTATACCGTGGAAGCGGAATACGACGGCGCGCCGGTCCTGCGTCCGACGGGTATGTCGACCGTGACGCTGAACGTCCGCTCGTCGCTTGACGAAGAAAAGCGGGTGACGCTTTCCGTGACCGCGCCGGACGGCGTGTCGGTCGTGCCGGAATGCGCCGCGGTCGAGGTCCCGGCAAAGGGCTGCGCATCCGTCCGGCTCGCGATAGGGTTAAAGCCGGGAGAGACGGTGCTGTGGGAAAAGAATCTCTTCAACGTCCGCGCGGACGACGGGGAACGGTCGGTCACGGACACGTTCGGACTGGTCGGCTGCGCGGTATGGTACCGGTACGGACCCTTCCTCATGAACAACCGCGCTCTGCCCGATGTTCCGCCGCACAAACGGTACAGCCCGTATCTGACGGCGGGTCCGGGCGAGACCGTCTACGACGTGACGCGCGACTTTCATCTGAACAATTTCGCCGACCCGGACCGCGCGTTCGTCGACGAGACGCTTCCGTTCGATCATATCCCGTCGGACGGCCGGGCGGAATGCGTGCCGGAGCTGTTCGCGCCGGAGGAGGATCGGTTCGACACCGCTGAGATCGGCGGCTTCGAGGGACCGCACACCGATTATCTCGTGCGGATTCTCGTTTCGCCGGAGGATCGCGAGGTCGAGCTGGCGGTCGGACACACCACTCCCTTCCGTCTGTGGCTGAACGGCGCGCTCGTGGGCGAGGACCGCACCTGCACGTGGTGGACGGCGGAGAACCGGCATTTCAGCGTCCGTCTGAACAAGGGCGAAAACGTGATGATCCTCAAATGCTCGCAGGTCTCCGATTCGGCGAAATTCTCGGTCATTCCGCGAAAGCTGAACGGACGCTGGCAGCAGTGGGAGGATTTCGGCTCCGCGCTGAAAATCCCGGAATAAGATAAGTCCTCCGGCGCGTGCTGATAAAGGCGTTTCCGCCCTGCCGTCACGCGCCGGAATGATGTGTTCCGCACGGGCGGAGCATGATGTGCCATGCGGCATGATGTTGCGCCCTGACGGCGCATGGGCGTAACATCGTCTGCCCGTCAGGACGGGCATCGCTTTTCCCTGCCTGAACCGATACAAGTCAAAAATACCTGTCGATCAGAGGATTTTTCTCTCTTTTCGACAGGTATTCTCATTTGCTTTCTTACCGGTCCGCAGCCCTGATGCGCCGGGGCTTTTGTCTGTCAGGTCTCGGAGGAGCCGGTCTGAGACTTTGCGTCCGTCTTGACGTATTCGTTTTTGCGGATGCCGGGATAGTTCCGGTCGAGGTATTCCTCACGGAAGGGATTGACGCCGGGCGAAACGGTTTCGGGCTGATTCGGAAGGAGCCAGCTTTCCTTTTTGTAGAAGCGGTTGTGGAAGGTGTTTTCGATCCGTCCCGATTTTTCCAGTGCGTCCATGCAGGCGCGTATGCAGCCGCGCGCGCCGCAGACGGCGAAATAGCCGGTGTGCCGCAGCACGTAATCATAGTAGCCCATGACGGCGGAGTTGTCGGGCTTTCTGCCCCATCTGCCGCCCGCCAGCGTGTAGGCGATGATATACGCCTCCTCCTCGGTCATTTCGGAGGAGCGGACGTTGAACGCCATGTTCGGGAAATCCTTCTTTAAGAAAGGCGAGATCTCGTTGTTCATGCCGTGGTGGGTGAGCGTGCAGCGTCCCATGCGCACGTCGCCGTACCAGACCGTCTTTTCGCCGTTGTAGTCGATGTACAGGCGCTTCTGCTCGTCGCGCACGTTCGGCACGGCGTCGGCGGGACATTCGCGCACGCACGCGCCGCAGTGCAGGCAGATGTCGCCCGTGTCCATGATCGGGTCGGGGTCCAGCTCGCAGTCGGTGAAGATCAGTCCGATGCGCACGCGCGGACCGTATTTCTTCGTTAGGAAGACCTTCGACCAGCCGATCTCACCGAGTCCGCAGCCCGCCGCGATGATGCGCGCGGAGCATACGATCTCAGGCGGCAGCTTGTCAGGACCGACCGGCTTGCGGGTCGTGCCGTTGCCTTCCGGGACGGCGGGATAATGCGCGGCGGCTTCCCAGCCGCAGTCCTCGATGAAGCAGCACAGCTCGTAGGATTTCATCGGACGGAACAGGGAGTTGAGCTTGTTGTAGGAATAGAACGTGTAGTTGTGCCAGTGCGTGCCTTCCTCGATGCCGCGGTAGGAGCCGCGCGGGATGTGCATGGCGACGGCGATGACCGATTTCGCTTCGGGGAAGTAGGAGAGAGGGCTCATCAGGGGCGGCGCGTCCTTGAAACGTTCGATGTTTCCGATGCCGATGCAGTCGATGCCAAGCTCCTTCGCCTTGTCCTTGATCATCTGAGAGGTGAGTGTCATGATGCGCCTCCGTTAGTGACCGCGATTGCCGTCTTTGCTGAATACGCCGCCCAGCACATTCGCTTTCTCGCTGTCGCGCTCGACATAGTTGCCAAAGGTGTCGAGCGCCCACGCTTCGCGCTTGCGGAACGCGGTCTCAAAGCGGTTTCCGAGCGCGCCGGTCTCTTCGAGATGGCACAGGCAGGTGCGGTTGCAGAGCGCGGCGATGCGGTCGGGTCTTGCGCTGGCGGAGAAGCGGTTCGGGCAGGCGCCGTTTTTGCAGACGCGGCACTTGGCGTAATCGATCTTGGCGACGGTCATCTTCTTGCCGCAGATCTCGATCACTTCGGCCTCGGTTTTGCTGATCGCGCCCAGCGGGCAGGCGTCGGCGCACTTGCCGCAGCGGTCGCAGACCGAGCCTTCCATGATCGGCGTGGGATCGAGCTCGGCGTCGGTGGTGATCATATGGAAGCGCTGACGGGAGCCGTATTCTCTGCTGAACGGCAGGCGGTTAAAGGACAGCTCGCACAGACCGCAGGCGACGGCGGCATAGTCGAAGTCGGGGAAGACGTTCGGCGCGGGGCGACCGGGTGCGGCAGGGACGCCGCTCGGCGCGATCTCGGAGGGATTCGGGAAGATCGGAACGGCTTCCCAGCCCTCGTTTTCGATCACCGCGGTCAGGTCGTAGCAGGCGACGGCGAGGAATTCGTCCTCCAGCCAGTTCTTTCCGAACAGGTTGTAGTCGCCGAAGTTGCTGCCTTCCTCCACGCCGCGCAGGGAGCCGCGCAGGATGCGTCTGCCGAGAAGGATGACGGTCTTGCCCTCCGGGAAGATCGAGAAGGGATCGTTCTGAGCGGGAACGCCCTCAAAGCGGGCTTTCGGCGCAAAGCCGATGAGATCGATGCCGAGCCTTTTCGCGGCTTCGGTGATCCGCGTGGTCAGTTCATTCATGATGATTTCCTCCTGAGTTTGAGTTTAGAATTTCGGAATCGCAGGACTGTCAGAATTATAGCATAAAATGCGGGAACCGTCAAGCAGATTGCGCAATGAATCATCAGATTTCGGAACTTGATTTTTTCGATGGGATGTGTTATAATGGCAGAAACGGAAAATCGGAGGGCTGTTATGAATCTGTTTGAAGCGCCGATCCTTGTGACCGGACTTGCCGCCCAGCGGGGCGCTTTTATCAAAAAGAAGAAAATATCCATCGCCCCGCGTCCGTTTCACGGACTGACCTTCCGGCTTGCCGGAAAAATCATGATCGAAGCGTGCGGAAAGCGGCTCGTTTCGTCGCCGGGAGACCTGACGTTTGTACCGTGCGGGACGGGCTATGACACCGAGGTCCTGGAGAACGGGGAAATGATGATCGTGCATTTTACGGCGACGTCGTTCGGAGAGCGGCTGACGCCGTTCGTGCTGACGCCTGCCTGCCCGGCTGCGTTCGAGACGGAGTTCGCCGCGCTCTGTTCACGGTTCCGGGTCGGAAAGGAGCAGGACGCGGAATGCCTGTCGCTGTTCTACCGCATTCTGGCGGACGCGAAGCTCGAATACGAGCGTCAGGGCGGCGGCGTGATCGTCACGCCGCGCATCCGCTTTGCCAAGAACCGGATCGACCGTGATTTTGCCGATCCTTCGCTGAACGTCGCGTCGCTGGCGGCGGAGGGGGGAGTGAGCGAAGTGACCTTCCGGAAGGAATTCGGCGCGGCGTTCGGAACGCCGCCGCTCGCGTATCTGAAAAAGGTGCGGATCGAAAACGCGAAAACGCTGCTGATGACGGGGTATTATTCCGTCGCCGAGACCGCTCTGCTCTGCGGGTATGAGAATATCAGCTATTTTTCGAGCGAGTTCCGCCGCGCGGTCGGCGTCACGCCGACCGCGTTCATCCGTCAGGAGCGCTTCGCCGTGGAGGGCGCGCACACGGACGAATGAGCGGACAGAACGGCTCTCCTTCCGGCGGGAAACGGGGTTTCCGGCAGGGAGGAGAGCCGTTCTGTCGTATGGCGGGAGCCGTTCAGCGTCGGGAACGCCGGTCAGATACGCGGCGGGAACCGTTCAGCGTCGGGAGCGCCGGTCAGATACGCGGCGGGAACCGTTCAGCGTCGGGAACGCCGGTCAGAGACGCGGCGAAAAACGTACAGCGTCATAAAAAACCGTTTCAGCGGCGTTTTTTTCTGAATAACGGCTCGTCCGACGAGGCGAGATAAGCGCCCGCCGCCATCAGCGCCAGCGCCGCGAGGAACCGCACGCCGGGCAGCTCGCGGAACAGAACGAGCGACAGTCCCGCGCCGATGAAGGGCGCGGCGGCGTAATAGGCGCTCGTCCGCGCCGCGCCGAGCAGCCGCTGTGCGTAGATGTACAGGTAAATGCTGAACCCGTAGGCGACCGCTCCGAGACACAGCACGGCGGGTACATAACGCCATGATGCGAGCCTTTCGCCTGCGAAAAGTCCGATGAGCAGGGAACCGGCGCCGGAAAACAGACCTTTCAGCAGTACGATCTCCAGCGGGTCCTTTGACGAGAGCTTTCGGGTGCAGTTGTTCTCGAAGCCCCAGAGGACCGCCGCCAGCAGGATCAGCGCCGCGCCCGGCGTGAAGCGGAGTCCGGCGAGACTTTCTCCGTCTGTTGACAGCAGGATGCAGGACAGCGTGACAAGGACGACGCCGCCCCAGAGCCGCGGCGAGACCGCTTCGCCGAACAGGGCGAGAGCGAGCAGCGCGGTGGCGGCGATCTCAAAATTATTGAGGAGCGACGCGGCGGAAGCGTCCGTTGAACAGAGACCGAGCATCAGGCAGATCGGCGCGGCGATATCGAGTAAGATCATCGCCGTGACATACGGAAAATCGGCGCGCGTCAGCTTCTGTTCGGAAACGCTCTGCGCGTCCGCTTCCGCGTGACCTGTCCGTCTGTCGGGACGGCGCAGCGGTTTCAGAACGAGCATACAGACGCCCGCGCCGATATACAGCAGACCGGCGTTCATCATCGCCGGGATCTCGGAAAGAAAAAGCTTGGAAAACGGCGTGCTGAGCGCGTAGAAGACCGCCGCCGCCAGCGCGAAGAGGATACCTCGCTTCATGGGTCATCCTTTCTGCCGGGACCGGTCCGGCGGAACGGAACGTTCGGGACGTTCAGAGGGTCAGGGAATGCCGGTCGAGCTTACGAACGGGCGCGAGGTCGGCGAGCTTTGACACGGCGTCGTCGGCGTCGACCGTGCGGCTGAGCGGCGGGAAGGCGTCGTCCCAGTGGTCGAGGAAGACCGCTTTCGGTTTCAGGCGTTCGATCACTGCCCGCGCGGGCGTGAGAAGGTCGCTCGCGCCCTGATAGGGCAGGATCAGCGCGTCCATGCCTTCGGGGTATACCGTGTCCGGATCAAGTCCGAGACTGCCCATCACGAACAGCTTTTTTCCCTCCGCTTCGACGAGGTAGGCGACCGTTTCGCCGTTCTCCCGGCAGAGTTTATTGAGACTGCCGAGCGCGCCGAGATTGCGCGCGTGGCGGAGCATACGCGGACTGATCAGCGTTTTGGCGACGAGCTTCGCGTCGAACCTTATGTGCTTTCCCCGATAAACGGTCAGCGAAAAATCGCCGGCATCAAACCGTTCTCCCGGCGCGACGACGCGGACGGAAGCGTTCGTCTGCCGCTTTTCCAGCGCGTCACGGACGGCTTTCGTGCCGTAGACGACGCGGGGCAGACGCTTTGCAAGCTCGGGAAGACTTGCGATATGGTCAAGGTGAGCGTGTGTGATGACGACCGTTCCGAAGCCGTCGTAGTCGGCGGCGGTCGTGCGGACCTTACTGCCGCGCATCGGAACGAACGGGTCGAACAGCAGAGAGCTTCCGCCCGTCGTGAGCGAGAGGGAAGCGGTTCCGTACCATCGGAGCAGCATGACGATCAGACCTTTCGGAGTTTGGAGTGGAGACGGCGGGTCATTCGATCCCGGCGAGCTTTTTCACGACGTATCCGCCGATGATGAGCCCGGCGGCAGAGGGAACGAACGAGATCGAACCGGGCGTGTTCCGCACCGAGCCGCCCGTCGCTTCGCCCGGAACGAGCGGCTTCACCGGCGGCTCGTCCGAAAACAGCACGTCGCAGTGTTCGACGCCCATCTGTCTGAGCCGCACGCGCATGACCCTGGCGAGCGGGCAGGTGTGGGTCTTCGAGATGTCGGCGATGCGGAAACGGGTCGGGTCGAGCTTCGCACCGGTC